>NZ_CP014546.1:3741609-4053410 GCF_001579805.1 Pseudomonas azotoformans
TGCAAGGCGCTGCGGTGGGCACAGGCCAGCCCCGCAGGCCCGGCGCCGACCACGGCGATGCGCTTGCCGGTAGCGGCGGCGCGGTGGAAGGGGTGTTCGCTGAAGTGCGCATTGTCGACGGCATAACGTTGCAACAGGCCGATCAGCACTGGGGCGCATTCTTCAGCGTTGTTACGCACGCACGCTTGCTGGCACAGAATTTCGGTGGGGCAGACCCGGGCGCAACTGCCGCCAAGGATGTTGGCCGAGAGGATTTTTTGCGCGGCGCCTTGCACGTTTTCGGTGTGGATGTTGCGGATGAACGACGGGATGTCGATCTCGCTGGGGCATGCATTCACGCACGGCGCGTCGTAGCAATACAGGCAGCGCGAGGCTTCCAGTTGGGCCTGCCGGGCGTTGAGCGGTGGCGCCAGGTCGGTGAAATGGCTGGCGAGCGTCGGTCCATCCTCAGCGGGATGGGGGAGGTGGGTCAGGGTCTGGATCACGGTGTTGGCCTCACGGTTATTGAGGTGCTGCCTCTGATGGGCATTGGTTTTTGTGTTGCCTGTACTGGCCTCATTGCAGGCAAGCCAGCTCCCACATGGGATCGGGTTCACATCGTTCAAATGTGGGAGCCGGCGGTGCGACGATTCGACTTGCCCGCGATAGGCCGAAGGCCGCTTTTAGCGTTTCACAGCAATAGGCCTGGAACGCTCCGCCCGCTTGCTCAACTGCTCAAACACCGGCGGATACGTCGGCCGCTCCACATACCGCCCGGCACCGCGCTCGGCACGCAGGTCGCCATCGGCCCAGACCAGCTTGCCCTGGCTGATGGTGTGGCTCGGCACGCCGCGCACGGTCTTGCCTTCGAAGATGTTGAAATCGACTTTCTGATGGTGAGTCTTGGCGGAAATGGTCCGCGTACCCTCGGGGTCCCACAGCACCAGATCGGCATCGGCGCCCACGCGGATCGCGCCTTTGCGCGGGTAGAGGTTGAAGATCTTTGCGGTGTTGGTGGAGGTCAGCGCGACAAACTCCTGCATCGACAGGCGCCCGGTGTTGACCCCTTCATCCCACAGCAGCGCCATGCGGTCTTCGATGCCGGCGGTGCCGTTGGGGATCTTGCTGAAGTCGTCACGGCCGGCGGCTTTCTGCTCGGCGCAGAAGCAGCAGTGATCGGTGGCGGTGGTGTGCAGGTTGCCGGATTGCAGGCCATGCCACAGTGCTTCCTGATGCCCGCGTGGACGGAACGGCGGGCTCATCACGTAACCGGCGGCGGTTTGCCAGTCCGGATGCTGGTAGACGCTGTCGTCCAGCAACAGGTGGCCGGCCAGGACTTCGCCGTAGACCGGCTGGCCTTTGCTGCGGGCGTAGGTGATTTCATCCAACGCTTCCTGGGTGGACACATGCACCAGGTAGAGCGGCGTGCCGATGGTCTCGGCGATGCGAATGGCGCGGCTGGCCGCTTCGCCTTCGACTTGCGAAGGGCGCGACAGCGGATGCGCTTCGGGCCCGGTGATGCCTTGGGCCATCAGCTTGCGTTGCAGGTGGTACACCAACTCGCCGTTTTCCGCGTGCACGGTGGGCACCGCGCCCAGTTCCAGGCAGCGTTCGAAACTGGCGACGAGGGTGTCGTCCGCCGCCATGATCGCGTTCTTGTAGGCCATGAAATGCTTGAAGCTGTTGATGCCGTGGTGGCTGACCAGCTCGGCCATTTCCTCACGCACCTGTTCGCTCCACCAGGTGATCGCCACGTGGAAGCCGTAGTCCGAGGCGGATTTTTCCGCCCAGCCACGCCACTGGTGAAACGCTTCCAACAGGGATTGCTGCGGGTTGGGAATCACAAAGTCGATGATCGACGTGGTGCCGCCTGCCAGGCCTGCCGCCGTGCCACTGAAAAAGTCTTCACTGGCCACCGTGCCCATGAAGGGCAGTTGCATATGGGTATGGGGGTCGATGCCGCCGGGCATCAGGTATTGGCCGCTGCCATCGAGTATTTCAGTGCCGGCGGGAATATCCAGATTCGTACCAATAGCCCGGATTAGACCGCCTGCGCATAACACATCGGCGCGGTAACTTTCATCATGGGTAATAACGGTGGCGCCACGGATCAACAGCGACATGTCGAGTTCCTCACAGGCTTGACCGGCTTGTGCCAGTTCTAAGTGTTGTAATGCTGCTTACCGAGGGTCAGTTAGTTCCTGTCATCGGTGACAGGAATAGAAACTAGCCCGAGTTTTTAGATTGGGCAAGAAGATTTTTCATAAGCTTATATCTTGATTAACTATATGATTTATAAGTATAAAAATAGAAAATCACCAAAATGTAGCGTGCTCTCACCATTTTGACGCACTTGACAGGTTCTTAAATTGAGCAACATTTCTTATTGCAAATCAGATGCTTGAGACTTGCCTCTTGACGGGGCAGGGAAATAAAAATAATTGTGTTGCACCAGATTGAGTCCTGACAGTTCGGGCAACTTCCACGTTATCTAGCCTGAGTAACGTGGCAAGTACCGAAGGCTCACTCGGAAAGCTGATAAACATCAGCGAGTTATATAAGCGGTGCGGGTGCGGTAACGGTTGTCGGCACGGATATTGAGTGCAGTGGCGGCTGGCCGGGCCCGTGATGTCATGTTGTTTACGAGGTACTCCGGCCACCGGCACACACCGTGCAGGTGAGCAAAAATAATTCGAAAAAACCGTGGAGCGGCCATGCAACAGAACAGATCGCAAGTCATTGAGCGCAACGGCCTGTACGAACTCGACGCCGGCCCCGACGTCCTCGACAGTCCGCGCTACAACCACGACATGGCACCGACCAAGGTGCACGAACGCACCTGGAACAAGTGGCACATCACCGCGCTGTGGGTCGGCATGTCCATCTGCGTGCCCACCTACACCTTGGGCGGGGTGCTCACCGCGTATTTCGGCTTGTCGGTGGGCGAGGCGCTGATGGCGATCTTGCTGGCCAACATCGTGGTGTTGATCCCGCTGACCCTCAACGCCTTCCCTGGCACCAAGTACGGCATACCGTTTCCGGTGCTGCTGCGCTCGTCGTTCGGCATCCTGGGTTCCAACGTGCCATGCCTGATCCGCGCGCTGGTGGCCTGTGGTTGGTTTGGTATCCAGACAATGTTCGGCGGGCTGGCGATCCACCTGTTCCTCGGCTCGATTTTCGAGGGTTGGAAGTCCCTTGGCGGCACCGGTGAAGTGATCGGCTTCATGATTTTCTGGTGCCTGAACCTGTGGGTGGTGCTGCGTGGCGCCGAGTCGATCAAGCGGCTGGAGACCCTGTCGGCGCCGTTGCTGGTGGCGGTGGGCATTGGCCTGCTGGTGTGGGCGATGCCCAATGTATCCATCAGTGAGTTGATGGCGATTCCGCCGAAACGCCCGGAAGGCGCGAGCCTCACCGGTTACTTCATGGCCGGCCTCACCGCGATGGTGGGTTTCTGGGCGACCCTATCGCTGAATATCCCGGACTTCAGCCGTTACGCCAACAGCCAGAAGGACCAGATCCTTGGGCAGATCTTCGGCCTGCCGCTGACCATGTTCCTGTTCGCCGCCCTCGGCGTGATCATGACCGCCGCCTCGGTGAAACTGGTGGGCGTCAGCGTTTCCGACCCGGTGACCCTGATCGGGCATATCCAGAGCCCGGTGTGGGTGGCCATTGCGATGGCGCTGATCATCATCGCCACCTTGTCCACCAACACGGCGGCGAACATTGTGTCGCCCACCAATGACTTCCAGAACATCGCGCCCAAGCTGATCAACCGCACCACGGCCGTGATCCTGACCGGCCTGGTGGGGCTGGCGCTGATGGGTCATGAGTTGCTGAAAAAGCTCGGCCTGATCGTATCCGACGTGAGCCTGGAAACCGTGTATTCCAACTGGTTGCTGGGCTATTCAAGCCTGCTGGGGCCCATTGCCGGGATCATGGTGGTGGACTACTTCATCACCCGCAAACAACAACTCGACCTGGCCGGCCTGTACCGCGACGACGTGTACCCGGCATGGAACTGGAGCGGTTTCATCGCGTTCGGTGTGCCGGTGGTGCTGACCCTGCTGTCCCTGGGCAGCGATGCGTTCAGCTGGTTCTACAGCTACGGCTGGTTTACCGGCTCGGCGTTGGGCGGCCTGTTGTACTACGGCCTGAATGCCAAGCGCGGGGCCAGCCCGGTTGCCGTCAATCCATAAGAAAAAACCAGCCTGAGGAGATCACTCATGAACGCTGCCCTCGACGTCCTGCAAATCAACCGCGACCGCCTGTGGCAGTCGCTGATGGACCTGGCCAAGCTCGGCGCCACGCCCAAGGGCGGTGTGTGTCGCCTGGCCCTCACCGACCTGGATCGCAAGGCCCGCGACCTGTTCGTGCAGTGGTGCGAAGAGGCCGGCTGCACGGTGACCGTGGATGGCATCGGCAACATCTTCGCCCGTCGTCCGGGGCGTAATCCGAACCTGCCACCGGTGATGACCGGCAGCCACATCGACACCCAGCCCACCGGCGGCAAGTTCGACGGTTGCTTCGGCGTGCTGGCGGGTGTGGAAGTACTGCGCACCCTCAACGACCTGAATGTAGAAACCGAGGCGCCGTTGGAAGTGGTGGTGTGGACCAACGAAGAGGGCTCGCGTTTTCCGCCGTGCATGATGGGCTCGGGCGTGTTCGCCGAGAAGTTCACCCTGGCCGATACGTTGGCCAAGGTCGATGCGGACGGCGTCAGCGTGGGCGATGCGCTGAACGCGATTGGCTACGCGGGTGCGCGGCCGGTCAGCGGGCATAAGGTGGGTGCTTATTTCGAGGCGCACATCGAACAGGGGCCGATTCTTGAAGACGAGAAAAAAACCATCGGCGTGGTGCTGGGCGCCCTCGGACAGAAGTGGTTCGACCTGAAACTGCGCGGCGTCGAGGCCCATGCAGGGCCGACGCCGATGCACCTGCGCAAGGATGCCCTGGTGGGCGCCGCGGCGGTGGTGGCGGCGGTGAATGCGGCGGCGCTTGGGCATCAACCCCATGCCTGCGGCACCGTCGGTTGCCTGCAGGCTTACCCCGGCTCGCGCAACGTGATTCCGGGTGAAGTGCGCATGACCCTGGACTTCCGTCATCTGGAGCCGGCGCGCCTGGACTCGATGATTGCCCAGGTGCGCAAGGTGATTGAAGACACCTGTGCCAAGCATGGCTTGAGCTTCGAGATGGAACCCACGGCCGATTTTCCGCCGCTGTATTTCGACAAGGGCTGTGTGGACGCAGTGCGGGAGGCCGCCAATAGCCTGGGCTTGTCGAACATGGACATCGTCAGTGGGGCAGGGCATGACGCGATCTTCGTGGCCGAACTGGGCCCGGCGGGCATGATTTTTGTGCCCTGCGAGGGCGGCATCAGCCACAACGAAATCGAAAACGCCGCCCCGGATGACCTGGCGGCGGGGTGTGCGGTGTTGCTAAAGGCGATGGTCGCCGCTTCGGCAGCCATCGCCAGCGGCAAGCTGGCGGCCTGAGTGGCGCTTGCTAGGCCAGTTCGGTGGCGGTGTTTTTCACCACCGCCAACTCCGGATGCGCCACCAACTTATCGATGTGCAACTCATCATTGTTCAACCAGGTCTCCGTCAGCACCCGGTAATGCTCCATGTCCCGGCAGCGCATGCGCAAGCTGTAGTCAAACGGGCCGCTGATCAACTGGCATTCGAACACCTGCGGGCAAGCCTTGACGCAGGCTTCGAAGGCTTTTTGCGCCGAGCGCCCGCTCTGGTTGGACAAGGCCACCAGCACCAGCAACGACAGGCCTGGCGAGACCATCTGCACATCAATGATCGCCCCATACCCACGGATCACCCCGCGCCGCTCCAGCTTGCGCACCCGTTCCAGGCAGGGCCTGGGCGTGAGGTGCACCAGCGACGAGAGCTTTTCGTAGGTGATACGCCCTTGATGGCGCAGCACTTCGATGATGGCTTCATCGATGCGGTCCAGCGCGGGGGAGGAATGGGGTCCGTTGGCCTTGGTATCCATGGGTTTCACTTCAAACGGTTGGAAAGAAATTGCTGCAAGCGTTCGCTGTTGGGGTGGTCGAGGATCCTGGCGTCGCCGTGTTCCTCAACCCGGCCCTGGTGCAAGAACAGCACTTGGCTGGACACCTGGCGGGCAAAGCCCATTTCGTGGGTGACCATCAGCATGGTACGACCTTCCTCGGCCAACGTCTGTATGACTTTGAGGACTTCTCCTACAAGTTCTGGGTCGAGTGCGGAAGTCGGCTCATCGAACAGGATAATCTCCGGCTCCATCGCCAAGGCCCGCGCAATCGCCACGCGCTGTTGTTGGCCGCCGGAGAGAAACGCCGGGTACTGATCCGCCACGCGGCCCGGCAGGCCGACCTTGTCCAAGTACAGGCGCGCGCGTTTCTCCGCCTCGGCGGCGCTCACGCCCAGCACCCGGCGCGGAGCCATGGTGATGTTTTCCAGCACGGTCATGTGGCTCCACAGGTTGAAGTGCTGGAACACCATGGCCAGGCGTGTGCGCAGGTTCTGCAATTGAGCTTGATGCGGCGCACGGGTGCCGGCACGGCCCTGGCGCATTTCGATACTGATGCCGTCCAGGGTGATCACCCCGGCATCCGGCTGTTCGAGGAAATTGATGCAGCGCAGCATCGTGCTTTTGCCCGAGCCGCTGGCGCCGATCAGGCTGATCACATCACCCTGGCGCGCATTCAGGGAAACCCCCTTGAGCACTTCGTGTTCGCCGTAGCGTTTGTGGATGCCTTCGACTTGCAGCTTGATGGCTGCAGTGGCGGGTTTGGCAACGGGTTCGTCAATGGGATAAGCGGCCAGGGCCTGCGCGGACTGATTCATGGGTTAGCCTCGGGTAGGAACAAGAAAACGCATCCAGCGACGTTCGGCCAGTCGGAACAGGCCCACCAGTGCAAAGGACAGCAGCATGTAGAGCAGGGCCGCGATGCCGAAGGCCTGGAACGTCAGGAAGGTTTCGGCATTGGCGTCGCGGGCTACCTTGAGGATGTCGGCCACGGTGGCGGTAAACGCCAGGGAGGTGGCGTGCAGCATCAGGATCATTTCGTTGCTGTAGGCCGGCAATGCGCGGCGCAGCGCGGCGGGCACCACCACGAACAGGTTCAAGCGCCAGCCATGCAGGCCATAGGCGCGGGCCGCTTCGAGTTCGCCATGGGGAATATTGCGAATCGCCCCGGCGAAGATTTCCACGGTGTAGGCGCAGGTGTTGAGCACAAACGCCAGCAGCGTGCAGTTCAGCGCATTGCGGAAAAACTGGTTGAGCAGGGCGTTGTCCTGCACCACTTCCAGGCTGTACAGCCCGGTGTAGCAAATCAGCAGCTGGATATACAGCGGTGTGCCGCGAAACAGGTAGGTGTAGAACTCCACCGGCCAGCGCAGCCAGACGTGCTCGGAAACCCGCGCAAGCGCCAACGGGATCGACAGGATGAAGCCGAACACCACCGAGACGATGAACAGCCACAGGGTCATGGCCACGCCGGACAACCCCGCGCCATCGCTGAACAGATAGGCCAGGCCGTATTGCTGGAACAGTTCGATCATTGCGCCATCCCCTTGATGCCGAGGTTGTAGCGCCGTTCGAGGCGTTTGAAGATGCGGTTGGAGAGGGTGGTGATCACCAAGTACACCAGGCCGGCGAGGATCAGGAAGTACAACGGCTCGTTGGTGGTTTTGCCGGCATTTTGTGCGGCCTTGACCAGGTCCGACAGGCCGATGATCGACACCAGCGCCGTGGACTTGAGCAGCACCAGCCAGTTATTGCCCAGGCCCGGCAGCGCGAAGCGCATCAGTTGTGGGAACAGCACCAGGTGAAAGCGCTGCCAGCGGCTCAGGCCGTAGGCGGTCGCCGCTTCCAGTTGGCCGGCCGGCACGCTGAGGATCGCGCCCCGGAAGTTCTCGGTGAAATACGCTCCGTAGATAAACCCAAGGGTGACCACCCCGGCGGTGAACGGGTCGATTTCAAAGTAGTCCCAGCCGAACATTTCGCTCAGGTCGTTGAGCCACAGTTGCAGGCTGTAGAAGATCAGCAGGATCAGCACCAGGTCCGGCACGCTGCGGATCAAGGTGGTGTAGAGCGTGGCCGGTACGCGCAGCCATTTGGCGCGGGAGAGCTTGGCGCCGGCGGCGATCAGGCCCAGGGCGAGGCTCAGGGCCAGGGCGAGGAATGACAGTTTGAGAGTCATCCAGGCGCCTTGGGCCAGCATGGGGCCGTAGCCTTGCAGGTTGAGGAGTTCGTTCATGGGGTAGATCTCGAAGGAGCGCACAGGTTGATTGTGGGAGCTGGCTTGCCTGCGATAGGGAACATCAGTCACAGCTGTGCAAGCTGACCCACCGCGATCGCAGGCAAGCCAACTCCCACACAAGGACGAGGCTGCTATTCGTGGTAGATGTCCTGATCGCCGAAGTATTTCTTCTGGATCTCGGCATAAGTCCCATCCGCCTGCACAGCAGCGATGCCCTTGTTGATCAGCTCGCGCAATGCCTGATCGTTCTTGCGCAAGCCCATGGCGATGTCCAGGGGCAAGGTCGGGTCCTTGAAGGCCGGGCCGGTCTTGAAGTCGGCGCCTTCGGGTTTGGACAGGAAGTTGAGCTGGGCTTCGAGTTTGTCGGTCAGGGTCGCGTCGAGGCGGCCGTTCTGCAGGTCGGCGTAGTTCTGGTCCTGGGACTGGTACGCCTTGATCTGCGCGCCGAGCTTGGCCAGGTGCGCACGGGCATAGGCCTCTTGCAGCGAGCCCTGCAATACGCCGACTTGCTTGCCCTTCAGCGATTCCGGGGTGTCGCCGAAGTCGGCGCTTTTGCGCGTAATCACCGAGGTCGGGCTGAGGAACAGGCGGTCACTGAAGTCGATGATCTTTTCGCGGGCCGGGGTCACGGCCATGGAGGACATGATCGCGTCGAACTTGCGTGCGCGCAGGGCCGGGATCATGCCGTCGAATTCGTTGTGCACCCAGGTGCATTTCACTTCCAGCTTGGCGCAGATCGCGTTGCCCAGTTCGATATCGAAGCCTTGCAGGCTGCCGTCGGCGGCGACGGATTCGAAGGGGGGATATTCGGGGAATACGCCGAAGCGGATTTCTTTCCAGTCCTGGGCGTGGGCGGCGGTGGCGCAGAGTGGCAACAGCAATGCGGCGAAGAGTGATCGCAGTGGAGTCATGTGGAGTCCCTATATTTTGTAATTGATGTCAGGGCAGTAATCGAGTTGAAACAAATCGTTCTTATTGGTGGGAGAGAATGCTCCAAGGTGGTGCGTTTTTTGTGTCGTTTACCCCTCACATAAAGCGCGAATTGCGCTGTTAAAACCGACAATGCAGCGGAATCGGCTGAGTCACCCGCTGAATCGGCTTTTCACTGCGGTGAATCTGGCCCGCCCTCAGCTCAAAGCGGCAGGCCAGAGCGTTCTCAGGCGCGCTTTTTCTGCTGTAGCCGAGGCTGCTGGGCCAGGCGAGCGAACAGGTCTTTCGGGTCGGCCAGGTCCGGCACCAACTCAAGATCGCTGCCTACATCCAGGGCCTTGGCCACGTCCAGCACATAACGCAGGGCCGAGTAGTCTTCGATGGCAAAACCCACCGAGTCGAACAGAGTGACCTGGCGCGCATTTTCGCGGCCGGGCTGTTGGCCGTTGATCACTTGCCACAGTTCGGTGACGGGCGAGTCTTCCGGCATGTGCTGGATTTCACCTTCGATGCGGCTTTGCGGCTCGTACTCGACGATCACCCGCGCGCGCTCGACGATACGTCGGTCCAGCTCGGTCTTGCCGGGGCAGTCGCCGCCGACGGCGTTGAGGTGCATGCCGGGCTCGATCATCTCGTCCGTCAGGATGGTGGCGTAGGCCTTATCGGCGGTGACGGTGGTGACGATGTCCGCGCCTTTCACCGCTTCGGCGACGCTGCCGGCCAGGATCACCTTGATCGCCGGGAACGCCTTGAGGTTGGCCGCCAGCTTGGCGGTGGCCTTGGCGTCGATATCGAACAGGCGGATCTCATTGATGCCGAGCATGGCGTGGAAGGCCAGGGCCTGGAACTCGCTCTGGGAGCCGTTGCCGATCAGCGCCATGCTGCGACTGTTGTCGCGGGCCAGGTAGCGGGCGACCAACGCCGAGGTGGCGGCGGTGCGAATCGCGGTGGTCAGGGTCATTTCCGCCAACAGCACCGGCAGACCGGTGTCCACATCGCCCAGAGCGCCGAAGGCCATCACGGTGAGCATGCCGGCCAGGGTGTTTTTCGGGTGGCCGTTGACGTATTTGAACGCGTACAGCGACGCGTCGGACACCGGCATCAGCTCGATCACGCCGTCCGGCGAGTGGTTGGCCAGGCGCGCGCATTTTTCGAAATCCTGCCAGCGCAGGTAGTCGGCACGGATGTACTCGGCCATCTCAGTGATGCAGGTTTGCAGGCCTTTTTGCGAGACCAAGTAGCAGAGGTCGTTGACGTCGATATAGCGGGTCATGGCAAGACTCCTTGAGTTATTGGACGGTGGCGCGGGCGGGCAGGTGCACTTCCGCCAGCATGCAGCGGGCACTGCCGCCGCCGATGCGTTCGATGTTGTCGATGTTCACCACCACCGGGCGCGTATGGCGTTCCACATGCACGCGCTGCGCGGGTTGCAGGGCGCCCCAGGCGCTGGCCGACATCACCAGCAGTGGTTGGCCGTCGCGGTCATGCACTTCGAGCATGTTGCCGGCGAAGGCCTCCAACTGGTCGAAGTCGAGGGCGAGGATGTCTTTGCCGGTGTCGCGCAGGGAGCGTTCCAGGGCCTGGCGTTCGCTGGCGTCCGGCAGGGCTTGCAGGCACACCACCGAGAGGTCGCGGCCAACGCTCATCATCACGTTGCTGTGGTAGATCGGCGCGTGATGGCGGTCGACGGCGTGGAACACGCAGAGTTGGTAGTCGAGTCGCTCGGCGAACTGGCGCAGGGCGTCGTGGTGGGTGCGCCCGGAATGGCAGGCGTAGCTGATGCGATGCTGGCGGTCGAGCACCATGCTGCCGGTGCCTTCGAGGAAGATGTTCTGTTGTTCGAGGTGGCTGAGGTCGATGGTGTCCTTGACTGTAAATCGTTGTTCCAACACGTGCAGCACGCCTTTGTTGCGCTCCAGTCGTCGGTTCTGGCCTTCCATCGGGTAAAGCACCAGGCTGCCGTCGGCGTGGCTGCTCCACCAGTTATTGGGGAAGATCGAATCGGGCGTGTGGGGCGCCGGCGTGTCTTGCACCACCAGTACTTCGACGCCGTGTTGGCGCAGGGTGTCGACATAGCCGTCGAATTCTTCCAGCGCTTTCTGCTGTGCGCTGAGCGGGTCGAGGGGCTGGCGTTGGAAGCGGTTGTTGATTGCGGTATCCGGGTTGAAGGCAAAGCGCGCCGGGCGAATCATCAAGACGGTATTGGTGGTTTGCATGGGTGCACGAATCCATGGGGTTGAGCTGTGGGGCTATTTTGTGCGGTATGGCGGATGAATCCCGGCTGAAACCTAAGGGCGGCTCAGCCGGGAAAGCTGAAGAGTGGGGTAGGGCAGCCGAATCGGCTGTTCGGGCGGGCGCAGGTCAAAATTGGTATCGTGCGGGTTGTTAAAACGCCGTCAGCCAGGAGGAATCATGTCTACCGCCGTTCGTCTCGCCCAGGCAGCCGATGCTGAAGGGATCAGCCAGGTCATCCTGGCGGCCTTGCACAGCAGCAATGCGCGGGATTACCCGGCGGATGTAATTGCGCGGGTGGCGAGTAACTTCACGCCGGATGCCGTGTTGGCCTTGCTCAAGCGCCGCCTGGTGCTGGTGGCCATTCAAGATCAAGTGATCGTCGCCACCGCCGCCCTCGACGCCAACGTGGTGCGCTCGGTGTTCGTCAACCCGGCGCTGCAAGGGCAAGGCATTGGCCGGCTGCTAATGATCGAGATCGAGTTGCGCGCCCGTGAGGCTGGGGTGACGGTATTGAGCGTGCCGTCCTCACTGACGGCCGAGCCGTTCTACACCAAGCTGGGGTTTAACACCGTGCGTGATGTTTACCACGGCAATGAACGTACGTTGGTGATGGAAAAGGCGCTGCTGTCCCGGCACCCCATCGGGCCTTACCGCGACCGTCAGCATCGGACGCAAGTGGTTGGGTTATGGCAGCAGGCCTTTGGTTATGACACTGCCCATAACGTACCCACCCTGGCGATCGATAAGAAACTGGCCGTCAACGATGGGTTGTTCTTCGTGGCCACGGATAAAAAGACGGTGATCGGAACGATTCTGGCCGGCTACGACGGCCACCGTGGCTGGCTGTATTCGGTGGCGGTGCACGCCGACTATCGGCGCCATGGCTTGGGGTCTTCACTGGTGCGTCATGCGGAACAGGCATTGACCGCCTTGGGTTGTATGAAGATCAACCTGCAGATCACTGGCGGCAATGATGCGGTGGTAGGGTTCTACGAGGCGTTGGGGTATGGGGTGGAGCCGAGGATCAGCATGGGCAAGAAGATCACGGTGAATATCCCGGAACAATAAAAAACCCGCCATCTGGCGGGTTTTTCCGGGTTGCTTAGACCTTGACGATCCAGCCTTGCGGCGCTTCAACGTCACCGGTCTGCACACCGGTCAGCTCTTTGTAGAGCTTCTGGGTGATCGGGCCGACTTCGGTCTCGCTGTGGAATACGTGCAGCTTGCCGTTGTACTGGATGCCGCCGATCGGCGAGATCACCGCAGCCGTACCGCAGGCGCCGGCTTCCTTGAACTGGTCCAGTTTGTCGATGAACACTTCGCCCTCGACCACGTCCAGGCCCAGGCGGGTCTTGGCCAGTTCGATCAGCGACAGGCGGGTGATGCCTGGCAGCACCGAAGGCGACTTCGGCGTGATGAACTGGTTGTCGTGGGTGATCCCGAAGAAGTTCGCCGAGCCGACTTCTTCGATTTTCGAATGGGTCATCGGGTCCAGGTAGATCGCGTCGGCAAAACCGGCTTTCTTCGCTTCGGAACCGGGCATCAGGCTGGCGGCGTAGTTGCCACCGACCTTGGCGGCACCGGTGCCTTGTGGCGCGGCGCGGTCGAAGGTGGAGATCTGGAAGTTGTGCGGCACCAGGCCGCCTTTGAAGTAGGCGCCGACCGGGATGCAGAACACGGAGAAGATGAACTCCGGCGCGGTACGCACGCCGATGTTGTCACCGGTGCCGATCACGAACGGGCGCAGGTACAGCGCGCCGCCGCTGCCGTACGGCGGGATGAAATGTTCGTTGGCCTTGACCACTTGTTTGCAGGCATCGATGAACACGTCGGTCGGCACATGCGGCATCAGCAGGCGCGCGCAGCTGCGTTGCATGCGGGCGGCGTTCTGGCCCGGGCGGAACAGGTTGATCGAACCGTCCTTGCAGCGGTAGGCCTTGAGGCCTTCAAAGCATTGCTGGCCGTAGTGCAGGGCGGTGGAGCCCTCGCTGATGTGCAGCACGTTGTCGTCGGTCAGGGTGCCTTCTTGCCATTCGCCGTTTTTCCAGACCTGGAGAAACCGCTTGTCGGTCTTGATGTAGTCAAAACCCAGCTTGTCCCAATTGATGCTTTCGTTACCCATGACACCCTCTATCGTTGGTCAAGTCGGTTTTTTTCTGGATGGGCGCAACAATACTTCATTAGCCGGTGCCTTAGCACCCCCTTCAAAGGTGCAACGCATGCCCCAGCGCCCGCAGCGCGGCTTCCTGCACCGCTTCACCAAGGGTCGGATGAGCGTGGATGGTGCCCGCCACGTCTTCCAGGCGCGACCCCATTTCCAGGCTCAGGCCAAAGGCGGTGGACAGTTCCGAGACACCCACCCCCACGGCCTGCCAGCCGACGATCAGGTGGTTGTCACGTCGCGCCACCACCCGTACGAAGCCGGTTTTCGACTCCAGGGTCATTGCCCGGCCATTGGCCGCGAACGGGAAGCTTGAGACGATGCAGTCCAATCCGGCGGCCTTGGCTTCGTCCGGGGTCTTGCCGACCACCACCAGTTCCGGGTCGGTGAAGCACACCGCCGGGATCGCGGCAGGGTTGAATTCGCGGGACTTGCCGCTGATCAGCTCGGCGACCATTTCGCCCTGGGCCATGGCGCGGTGCGCGAGCATTGGCTCGCCACTCAGGTCGCCGATGGCATACACGTTGCGCATGCTGGTCTGGCAGCGGCTGTCGATTTTGATCGCCGAGCCGTTCATCTCCAGGTTCAGCGCTTCAAGGTTCCAACCCTGGGTGTTGGGTTTGCGACCGACGGCGACCAGCACCTGGTCGGTTGCCAACGACAGGGTGTCGCCATTCGGGTCGCGTACTTGCAGGCTGTCATCGGCAAAACCGGTGACGCTGTGCTTGAGGTACAGCTTCACGCCCAGTTGCTTGAGGGATTCGTTCACCGGCTGCGTCAGCTCCGCGTCATAGGCCGGCAGGATCCGATCCTGCGCCTCGACCACACTGACCTCGGCGCCGAGCTTACGGTAGGCGATGCCCAGTTCCAGGCCGATATAACCGCCGCCTACCACGATCAGGCGCTTGGGCACGCTTTTCGGTGCAAGGGCTTCGGTGGAGGAGATGATCGGCCCGCCAATCGGCAGCATCGGCAGGTTGACGCTTTTCGAACCGGTGGCCAGCAGCAAGTGCTCGCACCGGATGCGCTGGTCGCCGACGTCAACGGTTTTGCCGTCCACCACCTTGGCCCAACCGTGGATCACTTGCACCTTGTGCTTCTTCAGCAAGGCGGCGACGCCCGTGGTCAGGCGATCCACGATGCCATCTTTCCATTCCACGCTTTTGCGGATATCCAGGGTCGGCACATCCACTTCAATGCCCAGTTGCGAACCCTGGCTGTGGTGGATGGTTTGCTGGAACTGCTCGGCCACATGGATCAACGCCTTGGACGGGATGCAGCCGATATTCAGGCAGGTGCCGCCGAGCGCCTGGCCTTCCACCAGAATGGTCGGGATGCCCAACTGGCCGGCACGGATCGCCGCCACATAACCGCCAGGGCCGCCGCCGATAATCAGCAGCGTGGTATTCAATGTCTGCGTCATGCCTTACTCCAGGAACAGGCTGGCGGGTTGTTCGAGCAGGCCGCGAATGGCCTGGATGAATTGCGCCGCGTCCATGCCATCGACCACGCGGTGATCGAAGGAGCTGGAGAGGTTCATCATCTTGCGCACCACGATCTGGCCCTTGATCACCATCGGCCGTTCAACGATACGGTTGACGCCAACGATGGCCACTTCCGGCAGGTTCAGCACCGGCGTGCTGACGATGCCACCCAAGGCACCCAGGCTGGTCAGGGTGATCGTCGAGCCCGACAGCTCGTCGCGGCTGGCCTTGCCATTGCGTGCAGCCGTGGCCAAGCGCGCGATTTCTTCAGCGTTGCCCCACAGGCTGCGGGCTTCGGCGTGACGCACCACCGGCACCATCAGGCCAACATCGCTCTGGGTGGCGACGCCCACATGCACCGCGCCGAGGCGGGTGATGACCTGGGCTTCGTCGTCGTAGCGCGCGTTGATCTGCGGGAAGTCACGCAGTGCCACCACCATGGCGCGCACGATGAACGGCAGCAGGGTCAGCTTGCCGCGCGTAGCGCCGTGTTTCTCGTTGAGGTGCACGCGCAGCTCGTCGAGGGCGGTGACGTCGATCTCTTCCACATAGCTGAAATGCGCGGCGCGCCGGGTGGCGTCCTGCATGCGCTGGGCGATCTTGCGGCGCATGCCGATCACCGGGATCTGTTCTTCGGTGTGGCGTTCGGCGTAGGGGTTGGCGGCTGTAGAGTTTTTCGCCGGACCCTGGAGCAAGTAAGCCTCCAGATCTTCGTGCAGAATCCGGCCCGCCGGGCCAGAGCCCTGCACCAGACGCAGTTGGATCCCGGCGTCCAATGCATGCTTGCGCACAGCAGGGGAGGCCAATGGGCGTTCGTCGGCTTCACGTGCCACAGGCGCCTGGGCTGCGATAACCGGTGCCGGTTTGCTTTCAAACGCCGCCGGCGCAGGCTTGGCCTCAACCACAGGCGCGGCCTTCGGCGCTTCCTTCACGGCGGGCGCTTCCTTGGCGTTGCCGGCGCCTTCCACTTCAATGCTGATCAGAATACTGCCCACGGCCATGACTTCGCCCGGCTCACCGCCGAGGGAAATCACCTTGCCGTGCACCGGCGAAGGAATATCCACCATCGCCTTGTCGGTCATCACATCCGCCAGCACCTGGTCTTCCACGACCATGTCGCCGACCTTCACATGCCACACCGACAGTTCAACTTCCGCGATGCCTTCGCCAATGTCCGGCATCTTGATTACGTGCGTGCCCATTCAGACCTCCATGACCCGTTTCAACGCCGCGCCCACTCGGGACGGCCCTGGGAAATACGCCCACTCTTGCGCGTGCGGGTAGGGGGTGTCCCAACCGGTGACGCGTTCGATCGGCGCTTCCAGGTGGTGGAAGCAATGTTCTTGCACCAGCGACACCAACTCGGCACCAAAACCGCAGGTGCGGGTGGCTTCATGCACCACCACGCAACGGCCAGTCTTCTTCACGGATTTGACGATGGTTTCCAGGTCCAGCGGCCACAGGCTGCGCAGGTCGATGACCTCGGCGTCGATGCCGGTTTCTTCGGCGGCGACTTGCGACACATACACGGTGGTGCCGTAGGTCAGCACGGTGACCGCCGAACCCGGACGCACGATGGCGGCCACGTCCAGCGGCACGGTGTAATAACCGTCCGGTACTTGGGCTTGCGGGTGTTTCGACCACGGGGTCACCGGGCGGTCGTGATGGCCATCGAATGGGCCGTTGTACAGGCGTTTGGGTTCGAGGAAGATCACCGGGTCATCGTTTTCGATGGAGGCGATCAGCAGCCCTTTCGCGTCATAGGGGTTCGACGGCATGACCGTACGCAGGCCGCAGACCTGGGTGAACACCGCTTCGATACTCTGGCTGTGGGTCTGCCCGCCGTAGATGCCGCCGCCGCACGGCATGCGCATGGTCAGTGGCGCGGTGAACTGGCCGGCCCGAGCGGTAACGCAGGCGCGCCGCTTCGGAAATGATCTGGTCGGTGGCGGGGTAGACGTAGTCGGCGAACTGGATCTCGGCCACCGGACGCAGGCCGTAGGCGCCCATGCCCACGGCCACGCCGATAATGCCGCTCTCGGAGATCGGCGCGTCGAACACGCGCGAGCTGCCGTACTTGGTCTGCAAGCCTTCGGTGCAACGGAACACGCCGCCGAAATAACCGACGTCCTGGCCAAACACCACCACGTTGTCGTCACGTTCGAGCATCACATCCATGGCCGAGCGCAGGGCCTGGATCATGGTCATGGTGGTGGTGGTCATGGCGGTTTCCACTTCAATGCTGTTGTTGTGATCGTTCATGTCAGACCCCCAACTCTTGACGCTGGCGCTTCAAATGCTCCGGCATCTCTTTGTAGACGTCTTCGAACATGGTCGCGGCGCTTGGAATCTGGCCACCGGCCAGGGTGCCGTACTGTTCGGCTTCTTTCTGGGCCTTGACCACTTCTGCTTCAAGTTCTGCGCTGACCGCCGCGTGTTCCTCTTCGGACCACTGGCCAATCTTGATCAGGTGCTGCTTGAGGCGGGCAATCGGGTCGCCCAGGGGGAAGTGGCTCCAGTCGTCGGCGGGACGGTATTTGGACGGATCATCCGAAGTGGAATGCGGGCCGGCGCGGTAAGTGACCCATTCGATCAGCGTCGGGCCCAGGTTGCGGCGCGCACGCTCGGCGGCCCAGGCGGAGGCGGCGTACACCGCGATAAAGTCGTTGCCGTCCACGCGCAGGGAGGCGATGCCGCAACCGACGCCGCGTCCGGCGAAGGTGGTGGCTTCACCGCCGGCAATCGCCTGGAAGGTGGAGATGGCCCACTGGTTGTTGACCACGTTGAGGATCACTGGCGCCCGGTACACGTGGGCGAAGGTGAGGGCGGTGTGGAAGTCGGATTCGGCGGTGGCGCCGTCGCCGATCCAGGCCGAGGCAATCTTGGTATCGCCCTTGATCGCGGAGGCCATGCCCCAGCCCACGCCCTGTACGAATTGGGTGGCGAGGTTGCCGGAAATGGTAAAGAAACCGGCGTCTTTCACCGAGTACATGATCGGCAACTGGCGGCCCTTGAGCGGATCACGCTCGTTGGACAGCAGTTGGCAGATCAGGTCCACCAGCGGCACTTCGCGGGCCATCAGGATGCTTTGCTGGCGGTAGGTGGGGAAGCACATGTCGTCGATGTTCAAGGCCAGGGCCTGGGCGCTGCCGATGGCTTCTTCGCCAAGGCTTTGCATGTAGAACGACATTTTTTTCTGACGCTGGGCGACCACCATGCGGTTGTCGAAAATGCGCGTCTTGAGCATGGCGCGCATGCCTTTGCGCAGGATCTCGACCGGGACGCCTTCGGCCCACGGGCCGAGGGCCTGGCCCTGGTCGTCGAGCACGCGGATCAGGCCCTTGGCCAGGTCGGCGGTGTCGGCGGGTTCTACGTCGATGGCGGGTTTGCGCACTAGACCTGCGTCAGTCAGGCGCAGGTAGGTGAAGTCGGTTTTGCAGCCTGGGCGGCCCGAGGGTTCAGGGACGTGCAGGCGCAGCGGTTCATACTGCTGGGTCATGGCTTTCTACGCTCTATCTTGTGAATTTCTTGTAGTGGGCGCGCTAGCTGACAGTCAGCCTCCGGATAGGAGAAATCTTGTCCTACAACAATCATAGGCGGGGCGTAGAAGAATATTTATCTGTGTTTCATTGCGCTCAGGATCATTTGCGGATAAAAAAACTGCATAAACATAATAAACAGGTGATTTTGTCTCATGCGCAAACTGGACCGTACCGATATCGGCATTCTCAACGCCCTGCAGGAGAACGCCCGCATCACCAACGCCGACCTGGCCCGCTCGGTGAACCTATCGCCCACGCCGTGTTTCAACCGGGTGAAAGCGATGGAAGAGCTGGGCTTGATCCGTGACCAGGTCACGCTGCTCGACGCTGATTTGCTGGGGCTGCACGTCAACGTGTTCATCCACGTGAGCCTGGAAAAGCAGAATGAACTGGCATTGCAGCAGTTCGAAGGCGCGATCTCCGACCGGCCTGAGGTGATGGAGTGTTACCTGATGGCCGGCGACCCGGACTACCTGATCCGGGTGCTGGTGCCGACGATCCAGTCGCTGGAGCGTTTCATGATGGACTTTTTGACCAAGGTGCCGGGGGTGGCGAACATCCGGTCGAGCTTCGCCCTCAAGCAAGTGCGCTATAAAACCGCATTGCCGCTACCGGCCAACGGCATCAACCTGGGTTAGAGGCGGTTGACCGGAATCTTCAGGTACACCACCCCGTTGTCCTCCGCCGGCGGCATATTCCCCGCCCGCACATTCACCTGGATCGCTGGCAGCAACAGCGTCGGCATCCCCAGCCCTGCGTCGCGCGTGGTGCGCATCTCGACAAACGTGGCTTCATCCACGCCGTCATGCACATGGATATTTCCGGCGCGCTGCTCGGCCACCGTGGTCCGGCATTTTGCCTCACGGCCTTCGGGCGGGTAGTCGTGGCAGACGTACAGTTCGGTTTCCAACGCAAAGGCCAGCAACTTGCGCATCGACGCATACAACTGCCGCGCATCGCCGCCGGGGAAATCACAGCGCGCCGTGCCGACATCCGGCATGAACAGCGTGTCGCCCACCAGGATCAACCGGTCGTCGATCAGGTAGGCCATGTCCGCCGGGGTATGCCCAGGCACATGCAGGGCCTGGGCCTTGATCGTGCCGATGTGAAACACCTCATCCGGCGCAAACAGATGATCGAACTGCGAGCCATCCACGCGAAATTCCGGCTCCAGGTTGAACAGGTTCTTGAACACGCCCTGTACTTTGCTGATGGACTGCCCGATGGCGATCTTGCCGCCCAAGGTGCGGCGCAGGTAAGGCGCGGCGGACAAGTGATCAGCGTGGGCGTGGGTTTCCAGCAACCATTGCACCTGCAAGCTGTGCTCGCGCACGAAGGCGATGACCTTGTCGGCCTGCCGCGTGTCGGTGCGCCCCGAGGCCGGGTCGTAGTTGAGCACTGAATCGACGATGGCGCAGGGGCCGCCATCGGCTTCATAAACGACGTAGGTGTAGGTCGACGATGCCTCGTCCAGAAAGGCTTGGATCAGCGCTGGCATGGCGGTTGTCCCGGATGAAGAAAAAAGTAGTTACAATCAGTTTACGTTTTCACATAATGTTTTGAGCTTAAGTGACAAAAAGGACCCGAGGCAAATGGAATCTACTCTGAGTGAGGGCGAAGTCGCCCAGTTGCGCGCATCGGCGTCCAAGGCTTGTTCCTTGCTCAAGGCCCTGGCCAATGAGGACCGTTTGTTGATCCTGTGCCAGTTGACCCAGGGCGAGCGCAATGTCGGCGAGCTGGAAGCCCTGACCGGCGTGCGCCAGCCCACGCTGTCACAACAGTTGGGCATTTTGCGCGACGAAGGGTTGGTCGCCACCCGTCGGGAAGGTAAATACATCTTCTACGGGCTGGCCAGCCACGAAGTGATTCAAGTAATGAAGACCCTGTCCGGGCTGTACTGCGGCGCGGTCATAAAAAGCTGGGCGTGACGCCATCCGGCAGCGACCCTTGTGTGCATGTATGACAAAGGCGATAGACCATGACCGACCAACACTGGGGCCCAACCATCAGTGGCGACATCGTAGTCATCGGCGGCGGCTCGGCGGGCATTGGCCTGCTGGCCAGCCTGCTCAAGCGCGACCCGCACCTGAACATCATCCTGATCGAACCGAGCGACCACCACTGCTACCAGCCCGCCTGGACCTTGGTGGGCGGCGGCGCCTATGACCTGAAAAAGACCCGCCGCCCGCTGGCGGATGTATTGCCCAATGGCGTCACCTGGGTGCAGGCCGCCGTCACCGAAGTACTGCCCGACGAGCAGACCCTGATCCTCGACAGCGGCCAGCGTGTCAGTTGGCAAAACCTGATTGTCTGCCCCGGCCTGCGCCTGGCGTGGGAGAAGGTCGAAGGCCTGCAAGACACCCTCGGCAAGCATGGCGTCACGTCCAACTACAGCTACCAGCACGCCGCCTACACCTGGCAGTTGGTGCAGCAACTCAAGGGCGGCAAGGCGATCTTTACCCAGCCGGCCATGCCGATCAAATGCGCGGGCGCGCCGCAAAAGGCCCTGTATTTGTCCTGCGATCACTGGCTCAAGCAAGGCGTGCTGAAAAACATCGACGTCGAATTCAACCTGGCCGGTGCCGCGCTGTTCGGCGTGGCGACCTTCGTGCCGCCGTTGATGAAATACGTGGAGAAGTACAACGCTCGCCTGGCGTTCAACGCCAATCTGGTGAAAGTCGATGGTCCGGCACGCAAGGCCTGGTTCGAAGTGAAGGACGCCGAAGGCACTGCGCGTGTTGAAGAAAAATCCTTCGACCTGTTGCACGTTGTCCCACCGCAAGTCTCCCCGGATTTCATCCGCCAAAGCCCGCTGGCCGACGCCGCCGGCTGGTGCGAAGTGAACCCCCACAGCCTGCAACACCTGCGTTACCCGCACATCTTCGGCCTGGGCGATGTATGCGGCACCACCAACGCCAAGACTGCCGCGGCGGTGCGCAAGCAGATCGTGGTGGTCGCCGAAAACCTGCTGGCCCTGCGCAAACAGGCGCCGCTGCCGCTCAAGTACGATGGCTACGGTTCCTGCCCGCTGACGGTGGAGAAGGGCAAGGTGGTGCTGGCCGAGTTCGGCTACGGCGGCAAGTTGCTGCCGACCTTTCCCCTGGACCCGACCCAGGCGCGGCGTTCTATGTGGTTCCTCAAGGCCACCTTGCTGCCGTGGTTCTACTGGAACGGCATGCTCAAGGGCCGCGAGTGGCTGACCCGCCTGAGCAAGGTGGACTGAATGCTGCTGGCCAGTGTGTTGGGATTATTGATGGGCCTGGTCATGGGCCTGACCGGCGCGGGCGGCGGCATCCTCGGGGTGCCGGCGCTGGTGTTGGGGTTGGGCCTGAGCATGACCCAGGCCGCGCCGGTGTCGCTGCTCGCCGTCGGCGCGGCAGCAGCCGTGGGAGCGATCGACGGTTTGCGTCATGGCCTGGTGCGTTACCGCGCTGCGCTGCTGATCGCTTTGCTCGGCGCGCTTTTTTCGCCAGTGGGGGTGTTTCTCGCCCACCAACTGCCGGAAGCGTTGCTGATGGGACTGTTCAGTGGCTTGATGGTGTTGGTGGCCTGGCGCATGTTGCAGCGTGAAAAGCGCGAGGCCGGGCCGAGTGACCATGGCACGGCGTCCTGGGGCCAGAAGAACTGCATGCTCAATCAGCAGACCGGGCGCTTCGCCTGGACCGCCAAATGCAGCGCGACCCTAGCCGCCCTCGGTGCGGTGACCGGTGCAGTGTCCGGCCTGCTGGGCGTTGGCGGTGGCTTTCTGATCGTGCCGGCGTTCAAGCAACTCACCGATGTGCAGATGCGCGGCATCGTCGCCACGTCCTTGATGGTAATCAGCCTGCTCTCGCTGGTCGGCGTGGCCGGTGCATTCCATGCCGGTGTGCGCATCGAGTCGGTGGGCTGGGTGTTTATCGGCGCAAGCATCGTCGGCATGCTCGCCGGCCGACGCCTGTGCTCGGTGATTCCCGCCCGTATCTTGCAAGTGGGGTTTGCCAGCCTGTGTGTACTGGTGGCCATTGGAATGCTAGTTAACGCCTTGCGCTGAAACGGTGGCGAGGGCGCTTGCTGCGCAGCACCTCAGCCCTGTTCCAACTGGGCCAGGCGCTCTTCGAGCGCTGCAATGCGCGCTTCCAGTTCTTCGATCCGGTCCGTCGAAACGCCCGCCCCGCGTTCCACTGGGCTACCCCGTGCCGCGAGGATCGTCTCGATGTCCGCCGGATCGCCCAGCGCATGGGTGTAGCGGTCTTCGCGCTGCCCGGCCTGGCGCGGCACCAGCAACGCCAGCCCGCGGGCAATCAAGCGCTCCAGTTGATGCACCACCTGCTCGGCGTCTTCGAAGTCATGCATGCGTCCGCTGCGGGTCAACAGTTCATTGACCGTCTGCGGCCCACGCAGGAACAACAGCCCGGTGAGGATCACCTGGGCCGGCACCAGCTCCAGCGCCTTGTCTACGCGATGTTCCCAGCGATCGGCACGGCTGCCCATCACCAGGCGGGTAAAGCCCTGGCCTTCCAGCGCACGCAGGCTCTGACCGACCTGGCCCTGGCTGAGGTTCATCACCGGCTCGCGGCTGGTCTTCTGGTTGCAGGCCAGGACCAGGGCATTGAGGGTCAGGGGATAGGTTTCGGGGTTGGTCGCCTGTTTCTCGATCAGGCAGCCCAGGATGCGGATTTCCGTGCTGTTCAGGCGCGGCTCAGGGGTCTCGGTGTCGTGCTCGGCGGTCATCGCGCTTTCCCTATGCAGTGAAGTGCCTAGCGTAAGCCGGAAAAAATAAAAGACAAGCGGCGGGCATGGCTATAATCGCCGCTGGTTCAAACCGTGACATTACCTAGAGACTGCCATGACTATTTCCCTGTACGCCGCCTCCATCCCCGTCTTCAAGCAAATGCTCACCGCCCTGAGCGGTGTGCTGGCCAAGGCCGAAGCCCACGCTACCGCCAAGAACATCGAGCCGAACGCCTTGCTGCAAGCACGCCTGTTCCCGGACATGTTCCAACTGGTGCGCCAGGTGCAGATCGCTGTCGACTTCGCCAAGGGCGTTTCCGCACGCCTGGCCGAGATCGAAGTGCCGAAATATGAAGATACCGAAGTCACCTTTGCCGACCTGCAAGCGCTGATCGCCAAGGTGTTGGCCTTTGTTGACACCATCAAGCCCGAGCAGGTCGACGGCAAGGAAGGCATCGAGATCGTCACTCGCCCAGGCACGCCGAAAGAGAAGCGCTTCAGCGGCCAGTCCTACCTGCTGACCTACGGCCTGCCGCAGTTCTTCTTCCACGTCACCACCGCTTACGCGCTGCTGCGCCACAACGGCGTGGAAGTGGGCAAGCGTGATTACATGGGCGCTTTCTAAGCCTCCAGTCATAAAAAAGCCCGGGGTCGTTCTTCAGTGAACGACTCCGGGCTTTTTTGTGGCGGGCGGTTAAGCCGGCTGCTCTTCCTTGCCCAGGCAAGCGGCAGCGGTGAACAGCACATCGGTGGACGAATTCAGCGCGGTTTCCGCCGAATCCTGCAGCACGCCAATGATGAAACCCACGGCGACGACTTGCATGGCGATCTCGCTGGGAATGCCAAACAGGCTGCACGCCAATGGGATCAATAGCAGCGAACCGCCCGCCACGCCGGAAGCACCGCAGGCGCAGACGGCCGCGACCACGCTGAGCAGCACGGCGGTGGGCAGGTCGACGGCGATACCCAAGGTGTGTACGGCGGCCAGGGTCAACACGGTAATGGTGATCGCGGCGCCGGCCATATTGATGGTGGCACCGAGCGGGATCGACACCGAGTAGGTGTCCTCATGCAGGCCCAGGCGTTTGCTCAAGGCCAGGTTGACCGGGATGTTCGCCGCCGAACTGCGGGTGAAGAACGCGGTGATCCCACTTTCGCGCAGGCACATCAGCACCAACGGGTAAGGATTGCGGCGCAGTTTCCAGAACACGATGGCCGGGTTGACTACCAGCGCCACGAACAGCATGCAGCCGATTAGCACCACCAGCAGGTGGGCGTAGCCGAGCAGGGCGCCGAAGCCGGAAGTGGCCAGGGTCGAAGCCACCAGGCCGAAAATGCCCAGCGGCGCAAAGCGAATCACCACACGCACGATCAGGGTGACGCCGTTGGACAGGTCGTCGAGCACGGTGCGCGTGGTCTCGCCGGCATGGCGAATGGCTACGCCCATGCCGATGGCCCAGGCCAGGATGCCGATGAAGTTGGCATTCATCAGTGCGCTGACCGGGTTATCCACCACACTCAACAGCAGGCTTTGCAGCACTTCACCAATGCCGCCGGGCGCGGTCACCGTTGCGTCATGGGTTGCCAGCACCAGTGAGGAGGGGAACCACATGCTCGCAATCACCGCGACCACGGCGGCGGCAAAGGTGCCCAGCAGGTAGAGGAACAGGATCGGCTTGATATGGGTTTCCTGGCCGTGCTTATGGTTGGCGATCGACGCCATCACCAGCACAAACACCAAAATCGGCGCCACGGCCTTGAGCGCGGCGACGAACACCTTGCCGATAAACCCGGTGGCCTTGGCCGCCTCGGGCAACAGCAAGGCGAGCAGGATGCCGGCGATCAGGCCGATGACGATTTGCGTGACCAGGCTGACGCGGGCCAGTCGTTGCAGGAGGGAAGGGGCAGCAGTCATAAACACTTGTCTCTGGTTTTTGGAGGCACGGCGGCACAGGCAGAAAGGGCTGTAGGACGCGGATCGCGAAGTCTAGCACGCTGTAGGAGATGTCCTCGGCGGTGCGGCATTGCGTCACCCGCCCGCCCAAGTCTTTGCAAAATCCTGTTAACATTCCGTCCTCTCATCTTTCCTATCCTTCAGCGCGCCCTTTGGGTTGTCGTTGATGTCGTCGTTCGTGGAGTTTTCATGTTGTTTCCCATCCTGCTGCTGTCGGCCGCCGGCTTTACCGTGCTGACCACGGAATTCGTCATCGTCGGCCTGCTGCCCTCCATCGCCCGGGACCTGAATGTGAGTGTGTCCCAGGCCGGGCTGCTGGTGACCTTGTTTGCGTTTACCGTGGCGGCCTTTGGGCCGTTTCTGACGGCCTACTGCGCGCGCTTCCCACGCAAGCGGCTGTTTATCAGCATCCTGATCATGTTCGGCGTGGCCAATACCGTGGCGGCGCTGGCGCCGAATATCTGGGTGATGGCAGTGGCGCGGTTGATCCCGGCCCTGGGCCTGCCGGTGTTCTGGGCCTTGGCCAGCGAAACGGCGGTGGAAATTGTCGGCCCCGAATTCGCCGGGCGTGCCATCGAGAAGATCGGCTTCGGGATCGTCTGCGCCACGGTCTTCGGCATTCCGGTGGGCACGCTGATTTCCGATATGTTCGGCTGGCGCAGCGCGTTTGCCATCCTCGCGGTGGTGGCCTTGGCCAAGGCCTTGCTGCTGTTTATCTACCTGCCGGTGACCCAACCGAAGAACGCTGAAGTGACGCTGCGCTCGCAGTTCAAGATCCTGCGCAACCCATTGATGCAGGGCCATATCCTGCTGTCGATCCTGGTGTTCAGCGGCATGTTCACGGCGTACACCTATCTGGCGGATATTCTCGAGCGCCTGGCCGGTTTCGACGGTACGTTGGTGGGCTGGTGCCTGATGGGCTTCGGGGCGGTCGGGCTGATTGGCAATTCGTTGGGCGGGCGTGCGGTGGATCGCCACCCGTTGATCGCGTCGATGGTGTTTTGCGGCTTCATGATTGCGGGCATGGTGGCACTGGTGCCGGCGATCCATTCCACCCTTGGCCTGGCGGCGGCGATGGCCGTGTGGGGCGTGACCCAGGCGGCGATGTTTCTGGTCAGCCATGTGCGCTTGATGAAGGCTGCGCCCCACGCGCCGGCATTTGCCGCGTCGCTGAACATCGCCGGGGCCAACCTGGGGATTGGCCTGGGCGCCCTGGTGGGCGGCCATGTGATCGACACCCTTGGCCTGGGCAGCCTGGGTTTTGCCGCTTCCGGGTTTATCCTGGTGTCGATCCTGCTGGCCTTGTGGCTGATGACCGCCAAGCAACCGGTCGCCTCCCAGGCCTGAGCCGTCAGGGCAGGGTGGTGAACAACTCGCGCCTGGCACCTTCGGTAATCGCCACGATGCCGGGGTGCTTGACCTTGCGCTCCACCGAGATCGCGTAGAACGACTCGGTCACCGCCACGGTCTGGCCAATCAGCGCCACGCCGTACTGGCGCACCACCTCATCGGCAATCACGCTGGGGGCGATAAAAATCCCGCTGCCAGATTGGCCGAAGGCCTGCATCAAGGCGCTGTCGTCGAACTCACCGATGATCTTCGGCTGGATCTGCTGTTCGGCAAACCAGCGCTGCAAACGGCTGCGCACCACGGTTTCCGCGCCTGGAATCAACAGCGGCGCGCCGTGCAGGCACTGTGGGAAATCTCCGCCGTAGGCGTCAGCCAACGCCTGGGTGGCGAAAAAACTGATGCCACATTCCCCCAACTTCTGGCTGTAGCCCTTAATGTCCAGGTGCGTAGGCATGGGGCTGTCGGAAATCACCAGGTCCAGGCGCTGGATGGCCAAGTCGGCCAGCAGGCGTTCGAGTTTGTCTTCGCGGCAGGTGATGCGGATCGGCTCGCTCAACTCCATGGTCGGCGCGATCAGCCGGTAAACGATGGACTTGGGCACCACATCCGCCACGCCGACGCGGAACAGAATCTGCTGTTCATCGGGCTGCGCGCGCAGCATGGCCTCCAATTCATTGCCGGTCTGGAACATCTGCTCGGCATAGGGCAGGGCCTGGCGCCCGGCTTCAGTCAACTCCAATTGGCGGCCGACGCGCTGAAACAGCGCGATACCAAAGGTTTGCTCCAACAGGCTGATCTGCCCGCTGATGGTCTGGGGCGTGAGGTTAAGCTGCTCACACGCACGCACGATGCTGCCGGTCTTGGCCACCACCCAGAAGTAGTGCAGTTGTCGATAATTGAGCATGACGACCATCACTTCGTGAAAACCGAAGTATACGCGAGAAAAATACGAATTTTCCTGAACTGTTCAGCTGCATAGAATGCCTCGCTATCGCGGGGCCACTATTTGGACCCAATGGTTCTAACGAGGAAGACATCATGAAACTCAATTCCCTGGGCGCGGCATCGTTGCTTGCGCTTTCATTGGTAGTGATCAGCGGCTGCGATCAGGTCGAGAAAAGCGCGCAGCAGGTGCTGGGCAAAGCCACTGAATCGGCCAAGCAAGCCATCGATGACACCCACAAGGCCGCCGAGCAGGCATTGAGTGAAGCGACCAACGGCCTGATCAACCCGCAGAAAAAGGATGATCAGGAAGACAAAGAAAGCGAATCTTCTAGCAAAGAAGCCTAATTTCCCCGCACTTTTTATTCACGAAGAACGTCAGGACTGACCTATGGATTACCTTTTACAACTGGCCGCCAGCCCCACCGCCTGGGTTGCCCTGGCGACCTTGATCGTCATGGAGATCGTGCTCGGTATCGATAACCTGATCTTCATCTCGATCCTCACCAACAAGCTGCCGGAGCAGCATCGGGCCAAGGCTCGACGCATCGGTATCAGCATGGCGTTGGTGTTGCGTCTGGGTCTGTTGAGCACCATCGCGTTCATCGTGCAGTTGACCGCGCCGGTATTCGAAGTGTTTGGCCAGGCGTTCTCGTGGAAGGACATGATCCTGATCGCCGGTGGCCTGTTCCTGGTGTGGAAGGCAACCACCGAGATCCATCACAGCATGGACCCGGAGCCGGAAGAGAAGGAAACCAGCGCTGGCAACGTCGTGGCCATCGGTTTTGCCGCGGCCATTGGCCAGATCCTGTTGCTCGACCTGGTGTTCTCCATCGACAGCATCATCACCGCCGTGGGCATGACCGAGCACTTGCCGATCATGATCATCGCCGTCGTGACCTCGGTGATCGTGATGCTGGTGGCGGCCGAGCCGTTGGCCAAGTTCATCAACGACAACCCGACTGTGGTGATGTTGGCCCTGGGCTTCCTGATCATGATCGGTATGACGTTGATCGCCGAAGGCTTCGGCGCCCATGTGCCTAAAGGTTACGTGTATGCGGCCATGGCGTTCTCGGCGGCGATCGAATGTTTGAACATTGCCCGCCGTAACCGCCACAAGCGTTTGCTTGCTGCCCGGCAATAACGGCTGAAACCAAAAGGCCGGCTGTACTCACAAGAGTCCAGCCGGCCTTTTGCTGTCTGTTAGAATTCGCGCACTTGATAGCGTGAGGTCCTACATGAACGAGCCGATTCGTCTTACCCAGTACAGTCACGGCGCGGGGTGTGGCTGCAAGATATCGCCCCAGGTATTGGAGGTGATCCTTGCCGGCAGCGGCGCACAGCACCTCGACCCCAAGCTGTGGGTGGGCAACGCTTCACGCGACGATGCGGCGGTGTACGCCATTGACGATGAGCGCGGCGTGGTGTCCACCACCGACTTTTTCATGCCGATTGTCGATGACCCCTTCGATTTCGGCCGGATTGCCGCCACCAACGCCATCAGCGACATCTACGCCATGGGTGGCGATCCGTTGATGGCCATCGCCATTCTGGGGTGGCCGGTGAATGTGCTGGCGCCGGAGATTGCCCGCGAGGTGATCCGTGGCGGCCGTTCCGTGTGCGACGAAGCCGGTATTCCCCTGGCGGGCGGCCACTCGATCGACGCCCCGGAGCCGATCTTCGGGCTGGCAGTGACCGGCCTCGTGCAAAAGCGCCATATGAAGCGCAACGACACCGCCACCGCCGGCTGCCGGCTATACCTGACCAAGCCGCTGGGCATCGGCATCCTCACCACCGCCGAGAAGAAGGGCAAATTGCGCGAAGCGGATATCGGCCTGGCCCGGGACTGGATGTGCACCCTGAACAAGCCCGGCAGCCGTTTTGGCAAGTTGACGGGGGTGAAGGCGATGACCGATGTCACCGGTTTCGGGCTGTTGGGCCACTTGGTGGAAATGGCCGATGGCAGCGGCCTGACGGCGCGCATCGAATACAGCAATGTCCCACGCTTGGCCGGGATCGAAGACTACCTGGATCAGGGCTGCATGCCCGGTGGCACCTTGCGCAACTTCGACAGCTATTCAAGCAAGCTCGGACGTCTTCAGGAATTGCACAAGCGTGTGCTGTGCGACCCGCAGACCAGCGGCGGCCTGTTGATCGCCGTCACGCCAGACGGCGACGCTGAATTCCACAGGGTGGCGGCTGAGCTGGGCCTGGTCCTGAAACCTATCGGCGAACTGGTCGAGCGACAGACCCACGCGGTTGAGGTGATTTGATGGCGACTGATATCACCGACTACCGCGACATCTTTCTCAACGACCGGCCGATGATGGATACCCGTGCGCCGGTCGAGTTCGTCAAGGGCGCCTTTCCAGGCGTGGTCAATCTGCCGCTGATGACCGATGACGAACGCCAGCGCGTTGGCACTTGCTACAAACAGCAAGGCCAGCAGGCGGCCATTGTGCTCGGGCATGAACTGGTGTCCGGCGCAATCAAGGCCGAGCGCATCGAACACTGGGCACGTTTCGCCCAGGCCAACCCCGATGGCTACCTCTACTGTTTCCGTGGCGGGCTGCGTTCGCAGATCGTGCAGCAATGGCTGAAGACCGAGGCGGGTGTTGAGTACCCGCGTGTGGGCGGCGGCTACAAGGCCATGCGCACCTTTTTGCTGGAGACCGTTGAGCAGGCTGCGGCCCAGTGTGATTTTGTGTTGCTCGGCGGCATGACCGGCACCGGCAAGACCGAGGTGCTCGGTCAATTGCGCAATGCCCTGGACCTGGAAGGCCACGCCAACCATCGTGGTTCCAGCTTCGGCAAGCGCGCCACGGCGCAACCGTCCACTATCGATTTTGAAAACCGCCTGGCGGTGGATGTGCTGAAGAAACGCGCGGCCGGCATCGGGCAGTTCGTGGTCGAGGATGAAAGCCGCATGATCGGCAGTTGCGCGTTGCCACTGCCGTTGCACAAGGGTATGCAGACGTTCCCGATGGTGTGGTTGGAAGACCGCGTGGAAGGCCGGGTCGAGCGGATCCTGCGCGATTACGTCGTGGACTTGTGTGCGGAATTCGTCGAGGTGTTTGGCGAGCGCGGCCAGACGTTGTTCGCCGAGCGCCTGACTCAGAGCCTGGCCAATATCCACAAGCGCCTGGGCGGTGAGCGTTACCAGCGGTTGCAGGCGATTCTGCAGGACGCCCTGGCGGAACAGGCCCGCAGCGGTGCCGTAGACCTGCACCGGGCCTGGATCGAAGGGCTTTTGCGGGAGTATTACGACCCGATGTACGCCTTCCAACGTGAAAGCAAAGGCGCACGTATCGAATTTGCGGGCGAGCAGGGCGCCGTGGTGGCGTACCTGCGCGAGCGCGCCCAGGCTAAAGGATAGCGGCGCCGATCAAGCCGCAGGCGACCCCGACCAGCATCGTCAGCCCGGCCACCGTCACCAGTACCCGCGTATCGAAATCCTTGCGCAGCATCAGCAGCGACGGCAGGCTCACGCTGGGCAGGGTCATCAGCAAGGCCACGGCCGGGCCGGTGCCCATGCCCAGGGCCATCATGGTTTGTACGATAGGGATCTCTGCGGCGGTGGGAATCACGAACAACGTGCCGACAATCGCCAGCGGCACCAGCCACACCAGGCTGTTGGTCATGGCGCCATCCACATGGGGAAACAGCCAGACCCGCGCCGCGCCCAGTATCAATACTGCCAGGATGTAGATCGGAATCGTGCTCCAGAACAGCTGCCACAAGGTGCGCAGCCAGCGACTCAAGAACGGTTGCGACTCCACGACGCTGGCTTCGGCCACCGCATCCAGCGCTGCTTCCGGCACCTGCTCCGGACCGGCAATACGTTGCGCCACCAGCGACACTCCGACGACCAGCACAATGCCCGCCACCAGCCGGAGCGCGGTGAAGCCCCAGCCCAGCACAAAGCCCATGAACACCAGGGTCGCCGGGTTGAGCACCGGGTTGGCGATCCAGAACGCCAACGCCGCGCCCACCGATACCCGCTGGCGGCGCATGCCCGCCGCGACAGGTGCCGCGCAGCAGCTGCACATCATGCCCGGCAGGGCGAATAGCCCGCCGCGTAACGTCGAGCCGAGCCCGGCACGTCCGAACAAACGCAGCAGCCAATCCCGTGGAACCAGCACTTGCAGGAGCGAGCCGAGGATCACCGCCAGCACGGCGGCTTTCCAGATCGCCAGGAAATACACCTGGGCGTAGGCCAGAGCGGCGGCCAGGGGCGCGCTTTGCTGGTCGTTGAGGATCGACCCGCCGATGCTGTGGCTATCCGCGGCGACAAAAGCCTTGAGGTAGTAGGGCGACCACTTTACGTAGTAGAGCCCGACGCAGGCGACCAGCAGGAACAGCGCAGGCTTCCACCAGAACGCCCAGCCACGGCCGGGCTGGGAAGGGGTGAGGTTGGGCATGGTGATGATCCGCAGATGAGTCGAGAGCGGCGCATCATACGCTGTCAGCTATCGGCACTCACCTGTGTCGGTTCGGGGCAGCTTTGGTCGCCGTCGTTCAAGCCTTGCTTGTAGTTGCGGCTCAGCAGCGAAGCCTTGCCGTTGTGCCAGGTCAGCGTCAGCACATACAACGTGTCGTAGTCGCTGCCGGACCAGTCGTCGGTGATGGTGTGCTTTTCGCCCGACGCTTCGCTTGCCACCTTGTTGATCAGCTCCGGCAAGTAACCGTGGGACCAGGCGGTGTAGATGGTTGCGTTGTGGTACTTGTCTTCCACCAACTCGTCAGCCAGGTCGCTCGTGTCATTGGCGGAAAACTTGATGTTCACCGGCAGGCCCAGCTTGATCGCGCTGGGGCTGATGGTCATCAGTGGGCGAATGTAGCTATAGGAATTGTCCAGCTCGCCTTCTTCCACATTTCGTGTCGGGTTGGCGGCGAAGACGAAGTCGGCCTTGCCGAATTTTTCCGGCAGCAGGGTGGCCAGGTTCATTGCACGGTTGAGGCCCTGGCAATTGAGCTGGCCCAGGCCGCCGGCGGGTTTTTCGCCGTGGCGCAGGAAGATCAGGGTTTGCACGCCATCTACCGGCTCGGCGCTGCTGATGCGCGACTCGAGGGTCAGGCCGATAGCACCGCCTACCAACAACAGCGGCAACATGATGTATGAATATCGTTTCAGGCGCAGCGCAAGGCACAGAGGCTTGATGGTCATTAGTGTCGAGTCTTCAGTGCAGCGGATTAAGGCGGACAAGCCCGGCCCCAGTGACGCATCCGGCGTCCTGCGGTGTTCCCTGTCGATATAGCGCGTTGCCTCCATTCACCGTTTGAGCGCACTTAAGAGTGCCCGCGGGCCTATTGGTTCGCCCATGCGGGATAATAGCCAGCGGTTGTTGCGTATTGATGACCCATGCAGGACGCTTGGCAGATGACTATCATGGTTGCTTTCTGCCCAGGTACTTGCGATGAACCCACTCGCCGCGTTTCCGATCAACAGCAAATGGCCCGCCCAGCATCCCGAGCGCCTGCAACTCTACTCGCTGCCGACGCCCAACGGGGTAAAAGTCTCAATCATGCTCGAAGAGCTGGGCCTGCCCTATGAAGCCCACAAAGTCAGCTTTGAGACCCAGGACCAGCTATCGCCTGAGTTCCTGTCCCTGAACCCCAACAACAAGATCCCCGCGATCATCGACCCCAATGGCCCCAGCGGCCAACCGTTGGCCCTGTTCGAGTCCGGCGCGATCCTGATCTACCTGGCGGAAAAAACCAGCCAGTTGCTCTCCGAAGACCCGGCCACCCGCTATGAAACCATCCAGTGGCTGATGTTCCAGATGGGCGGTATCGGCCCGATGTTTGGCCAGTTGGGGTTCTTCAACAAATTTGCCGGCAAGGCCTACGAAGACAAACGTCCCCGTGACCGTTACGCCGCCGAATCCCGGCGCTTGCTCGACGTGCTGGAGAAACGCCTGCTGGGTCGCACCTGGATCATGGGCGACGAGTACAGCATTGCCGACATCGCGACCTTTCCGTGGATCCGCAACCTGATCGGTTTCTACGAATCCGGCGACTTGGTGGGCATAGCCGACTTCCCCAATGTGCTGCGCGCGCTGGACGGTTTCGTCGCTCGGCCGGCAGTGATCCGTGGCCTCAGTATTCCGAGTTGAAGCATGCCGACTTTTGATTTCAAACAGCTGGACGTTTTCAGCCGCGTGGCGCTCAAGGGCAACCCGCTGGCGGTGGTGTTCGGTGCCGACAGCCTGACGGACCAGCAGATGGCGGACTTCGCCAACTGGACCAACCTCAGCGAAACCACGTTCTTGCTGACGCCGCGTGATCCGAAAGCGGACTACCGCGTGCGAATCTTCACCACCTTGAAGGAGCTGCCGTTCGCCGGACACCCGACGCTGGGCAGTTGCCACGCGTGGCTGCAGGCCGGCGGGATCCCGAAAGGCGAAGAGATCATCCAGGAGTGCGAAATCGGCCTGGTACGGATCCGTCGCCAGGGCGATGAGCTGGCATTTATCGCGCCGCCGTTATTGCGTTCAGGGCCGGTGGAGGCCTCGTTGATCGAGCGCGTGCGCCTGGCGCTGGGCTTGGCGCCGGAAGCCATTGTGCGCAGCCAGTGGGTCGACAACGGCGCGGGCTGGCTGGCGGTGATGCTGTCGGACCGAGATCAAGTGCTGGAGCTTCAACCGGCCTATTCGCAACTGCTGGGTTTGGCGGTGGGTGTCATCGCTCCCTGCGATCCCACGCGGGACGATGTGGACGCACAGTTTGAAGTCCGTGCCTTCATCGCGGGTGACGGCGCCCAAGAAGACCCGGCCACCGGCAGCCTGAACGCGGGTGTCGCCCAATGGCTGCTGGCCGAAGGCCTGGCGCCTGAGCGCTATGTGGTCAGCCAGGGCACGGCCATCGGACGAGCGGGGCGGATACGCGTCGAGCGCCAGGGCGATGAAATCTGGGTGGGCGGCGCTGTGGCGGTGTGCATCGAAGGGCGATTGCAGCTCTAGATCAATGAATTGTTACGGGCGGCGCAATACACTGTTGGCCCCTCGGCGTTTGTGCTGCCGGGGCCAAGGGGCATAAGCTTTCGCCCCAAAGATTTTTGCCTTCTGATAGGAAAGCCATGACCAGCCAGTTCCCCCAAGCCCGCCCACGCCGCCTGCGCCGCTCCCCGGAGCTGCGTGGTTTGTTCCAGGAACGCGAATTCACCCTGAACGACCTGGTGCTGCCGATCTTCGTCGAAGAAGAAATCGACGACTTCGTGCCCATCAGCAGCATGCCTGGCGTGCTGCGCATCCCTGAGAAGAAACTGGCCGGCGAGATCGAGCGCTATGCCCGCGCCGGCATCAAGTCGGTGATGACCTTTGGCGTGTCCCATCACCTGGACGCCAGCGGCAGCGACACCTGGAAGGAACGTGGCCTGGTCTCGCGCATGTCCTCGATCATCAAGGACGCCGTGCCGGAGATGATCGTGATGTCTGACACCTGCTTCTGCGAGTACACCGATCATGGTCATTGCGGCGTGATGCACGGTGCCCATGTCGACAACGACGCGACCCTGGTCAACCTCGGCAAGCAAGCCGTGGCCGCCGCCCGTGCCGGTGCTGACGTGATTGCGCCTTCGGCGGCGATGGACGGCCAGGTCCAGGCGATCCGCCGCGCCCTGGATGATGCCGGCTTCACCCATATCCCGATCATGGCGTACTCCACCAAATTCGCCTCGGCCCTCTACGGCCCATTCCGCGAAGCGGGCGGCAGCGCGCTCAAGGGCGACCGCAAAAGCTACCAGATGAACCCGATGAACCGCCGCGAAGCCGTGCGCGAATCGTTGCTGGACGAGCAGGAAGGCGCGGACGCGCTGATGGTCAAGCCCGCCGGTGCCTACCTCGACATCATCCGCGATATCCGCGAAGCCTCACGCCTGCCGGTGGCGGCGTATCAGGTGAGCGGCGAGTACGCGATGATCAAGTTCGGCGCCCAGGCGGGTGCGATTGATGAGGATCGGGTAGTGCGCGAGACGTTGGGATCGATCAAGCGCGCGGGTGCGGACTTGATCTTCACCTACTTTGCGATGGACCTGGCGTTGGCTGGCATTTAGAGCCCAGTCTTGAAATATGAGTCTTGCATAAGCCATTTCAGGTGGTCGTCATTCTGTGGCGAGCGGGCTTGTCCCGCGTTGGGCTGCGCAGCAGCCCCAAAACCAGGCGCAGAGGAGTGCCTGAGGCACCGCATCCGACTTCATTAGGGGTGCTTTGCACCCCGACGCGGGACGAGCCCGCTCGCCACTGAGGCCCAGTTTTCTGCGCGACAGCGCTACATCAGAGGTAGTGGGGGACTTCCACATTTTTTGCAGTGTTTATCAGCGTTGCGCAAACGCCAGGTTCAACCCCAACCCCGCAAAAGCCGCCGCAAAACTGCGGCGCAGCCAGTTCTGCACCCGTGGCGACTCAATCACCGCGCGGCGGAACATATTGGCCAGCAGGCCATAAGCCACGAACACCGCAAACGTTATTGCCATGAATACAGCGCTCATCACCAGCATTTGCAGGGCTGGCGCCGTGCTGCCAGGCGTGACGAATTGAGGCAGGAAGGCCAGGAAGAAGATGGTCAGCTTCGGGTTGAGAATGTTCATCAGCAGGCCGCGCAACATCAGGGTCCGCGCACTTGTGTGGACCGGTGTGTCGCTGACCGCAAAGACCGATTGATCGCGCCAAGTGGCATACGCTACGTACAGCAGGTAGGCGACGCCTGCGTACTTGAGCATGTCGAATGCCAGCGCACTGGCGTGTAGCAAGGCGGACAGGCCGAGAACGGACGCCAGCAAATGGGGGACGATCCCGGCGGTACAGCCCAACGCCGCGAATACACTGGCACGCTTGCCCGCGGTGAGGCCGGTGGATACGGTAAAGATCACGCCGGTGCCGGGAATCAGCACGACGATCAGGCAGGTGACGAGGAAGTTGAGACTGAGCATGGCATTCAAACTCCGTGTACGAATGGTCGATGACAGATCCTGTCACGTTTGCGGGTGAGTGGCGAGCGCACCTGCTGGGCGAACCCTGCTTACACTTACCGGTCGATATCAGCACTATCCGGCCCGCCGTCATCCAAGGAAGCCCCATGTATTCAAGCCGCCTGATCCTCTGCCTTGCCACTTTGCTGGTGCTGGCCGGTTGCTCCACCACACGCAACCCGCAACAGCCGGAGCGCAGCGAAGCCGAGGTGAAAGCGCAGATCGTGCGGCTGCTCCCCGCCCAAGTGCCCGACCGCAAGGGGTGGGCCCAGGACATCTACACCGCCTTCGACACCCAGAAAATCTACCCCAGCACCGAAAACATCTGCGCCGTGTTGGCGGTGACCGAGCAGGAGTCCACTTACCAGGTCGACCCACCCGTGCCGAACATGGGCAAGATCGCCCAGGATGAAATCCTGCGGCGCGCCGGGAAAGTCCACGTACCGGCGTTTGTGGTCCGCAGCGCATTGCAACTGCGTTCGCCTACCGGCAAGACTTACGCCGATCGCCTGAGCGCTGCACGAACGGAGAAAGACCTGAGCGGCATCTTCGATGACTTCATCAGCATGGTGCCCCTGGGCAACACGCTGTTTGGTGGTTTCAACCCGGTACATACCGCAGGGCCGATGCAGGTCAGTATCGACTTTGCGCAGAAGCAGGCGCGCGGTTATCCCTACACAGTGGACGGCACCATTCGTCGCGAAGTCTTCACCCGCCGGGGCGGCATGTATTTCGGCATCGCGCATTTGCTCGGTTACCCGGTGAATTATGACCAGCCGTTGTACCGCTTTGCCGACTTCAATGCCGGCTGGTACGCCAGCCGCAATGCCGCGTTCCAGGCTGCCGTCAGCCGTGCCTCGGGCACCGAACTGGCGCTGGATGGGGATTTGATTCGTTACGGTTCACTGCTGCCGGGCACTACCGAGCTGGCGGTGCGTTCATTGGGCGCGAAGCTGGACATGCGCAACCCCAGCATCCGCAGCCAACTGGAGCAGGGCGAGCAACTGGATTTCGAGGACACCACGCTCTACAAACGCGTGTTTGCCCTGGCCGACAAGGCGGCGGGCAAGCCGATGCCACGGGCGATCCTGCCGGGCATCGTGCTCAAGAGCCCTAAGATCACCCGCAACCTTACCACCGCCTGGTTCGCCAAGCGGGTGGATGAACGTTATCAGCGGTGCATGAAGCGCTGATCAAGTGCGGCGCTTGACGAAGCGGCGCCACAACCACACCCACAACCACACCACCGGAAACGCCAGGATCACGAACGGCAGCACATAGGCCGAGCGCTCCAGGGCGTCGGCAGTGCCGTCTACCAGGTTATCGCTCAAGTTGCTGAACATGCGGCTGAACCTCGACTGTTGGTTCGCACCATCAGAGGAGCGGAAATTCAGGGTCACACGGTTGGTGTCGAGGCGGCGTTGCTGGCCGGCGGCAACCTGTGCCAGTTCCTGCAGCTCGTTTTCAATGCCCGCCTGTTCCTTGCTCAGGGCAATCAGATCGCTGACGGTGATGTCCTTGCGCTTGGCCAGCTCGTCGAGGCGTTGTTGCTGGGCTTGCAGGCGGTCCTGGCGACGGCGCACATCGGCAACGGCATCGGCCAGGTCTTCTGCGGTGGTGATGCGCTGGCCGAGTTTGCCACCTTCGGCGGCCATCGCCACCATCGGCTCTACGCCGGTCGGCGCGATGCGCAGGATGATCTGGCCGCCGCTGTCGTTTTCGGTGATGCCGAGGATATTGCAGGCGCCAAAGCGCGCGGTTTCGCAGGCTTCGCGAGTGGCCTGTATGCGCGGCGCAAGCAGGGCGCCGGGCAGGGCCAGGCTCAGTTCATGCTCATAAGCCAGTTGTGCGCCGGCGCGGCTTTGTTCACCGTTGATCACCCGCGCACGGGAGTGGTCACTGGGCGAGCAGCCGACCAACGCCAGGCCGGCCAGCAGCATCAAAAAGGGGGCACGAAGTGGCTGGGATTTGCCGTCCAGGTGGCGCATTGCAGTTCCTTGAAGGGGTCAATGCGGCGATTAAAGCGGGTCTGGTGGATTAACGCAAAGCATCGCGGGGGATTTGCGCGGTGGATGGTCATGGCTGCCGCTTGCGGCGAGGCGTACATCTCAATCTTCACTCCAGGGAAGAATCCGCCATGATCGCTCACGCCGTGCCTGAAGGTTTTGTTTCGCTGCCCCGCAGCAGCCCGTTGCTGGACCTGCTCGGCCCGGCGTATTGCCGAGGGGAGGGCCTGCAACTGGAGATCGGCCTGCGCGCCGACAATCGCCACGCCAATGGACGCGGCACCGTGCATGGCGGGGTGTTGGCGACCCTGGCGGATATCGGCATGGGGTACGCGATGGCGTTTTCCAGTGAGCCGCCGCTGCCGTTGATTACGGCGAGCATGACCTTGGATTATCTGGGGGCGGTGCAGGTGGGGGAGTGGATTGTGGTGCGCTTGGAGCATCACAAGCGGGGGCGGCAGATGGCGTTTGCCACGGTGAGCTTGCAGGTGGGAGAGAAGGTGGTGGCACGGGCGAATGCGGTGTTTGCGGTGCCGCAACCTCAGTGAAAACCATAAAGAAAAGGCCTGGTTTTCGTGGAACCAGGCCTTTTCGGTGTTGCTCTTTAATTTAGGGCTACTGTGCAGTCCGGCGCGGGACAAGTCCGCTCACTACAATCAGCTGCGTTCGAGTGCCAGCGCGACGCCCTGGCCGCCACCGATGCACAGCGTTGCCAGGCCTTTCTTGGCATCACGCTTGATCATTTCATGCAGCAGGGTCACCAGCACGCGGCAGCCTGAGGCGCCGATCGGGTGGCCGATGGCGATGGCGCCACCGTTGACGTTGACCTTCTCTGCATCCCACTCCAGTTCTTTGCCCACCGCCAGAGATTGCGCGGCGAAGGCTTCGTTGGCTTCGATCAGGTCCAGGTCGCCCAGGCTCCAGCCGGCTTTGTCCAGGCAGCGACGGGTTGCGGAGACCGGGCCAATGCCCATGATGGCTGGGTCGACGCCCGCGTTGGCGTAACTGGCGATACGCGCCAGCACCGGCAGGCCGAGGGCCTTGGCTTTGTCGGCGCTCATCAGCAGTACCGCAGCGGCGCCGTCGTTGAGGCTGGAGGCGTTGCCGGCGGTGACACTGCCGTCTTTCTTGAACGCCGGTTTCAGTTTGGCCAGGGACTCGGCAGTGGTGCCGGCGCGAGGCTGTTCATCCACGGCGAAGGCCACCGGGTCGCCTTTGCGTTGGGGAATCAGGATCGGGGTGATCTCGTCGACAAAGCGGCCTGCTTCGATAGCGGCGGCAGCTTTTTGCTGGGACGCCGCAGCGAACGCGTCCTGGGCTTCACGGCTAATGCCGTACTTGTCCACCAGGTTCTCGGCGGTGATGCCCATGTGGTAGTCGTTGAATGCATCCCACAGGCCGTCGGTGATCATGCTGTCGATCATCTTGGCGTGGCCCATGCGCAAACCGGTGCGCGCAGCGGGCAGTACGTACGGAGCCAGGCTCATGTTCTCCATGCCGCCGGCGATGATCACGTCGGCGTCGCCGCAACGGATGGCCTGGGCGCCGAGGTGCAGCGCCTTGAGGCCGGAGCCGCAGACTTTGTTGAGGGTCAGGCTCGGCACGGCGTGGGGCAGGCCGGCGAGGATCGAAGCCTGACGCGCCGGGTTCTGGCCTGAGCCGGCGGTGAGCACCTGGCCGAGGATCACTTCATCCACTTGGGCCGGGTCGAGGCCGGTCTGTTCCAACAGGCGGCGGATCACGGCAGCGCCCAGTTCCGGAGCCGGAATGTTCGCCAGCGAACCCTGGAAGCTGCCCACGGCGGTGCGGGTGGCAGCAACAATCACGACGTCTTGCATGAGATCTGTCCTCACTGGAAGTGCATTTCTGGAACGTGGTCCGGGACGATCAGTTTACCGGCGGTCTTGCTCACAATCTCTTCAACGCTGACGCCAGGTGCGCGTTCCTTGAGGACAAAAGCGCCATTTTCGATTTCCAGGTAGGCCAGGTCGGTCAATACACGCTTGATGCAGTTGGCACCGGTCAGCGGCAGGCTGCACTGGCTGAGCAACTTGGATTCACCATCCTTGGAAGCGTGGGTCATGATCACGATGATGTTTTCCGCACCGGCCACCAGGTCCATGGCGCCGCCCATGCCTTTGACTAGCTTGCCGGGGATCATCCACGAAGCGATGTTGCCATTTACGTCCACTTCGAACGCACCGAGTACAGTGAGGTCGACGTGGCCGCCTCGGATCATCGCGAAGGATTCGGCCGAGGAAAAGATCGAGGCGCCGATACGTGCGGTAACGGTCTGTTTGCCGGCGTTGATCATGTCGGCATCAATGGTGTCTTCGGTCGGAAACGGTCCCATGCCCAGCAGGCCGTTTTCCGATTGCAGCATCACTTCCATGCCTTCGGGGATGTAGTTGGCCACCAGGGTCGGAATGCCGATGCCGAGGTTGACGTAGAAGCCGTCCTGCATTTCGCGGGCGACGCGTTGAGCCATTTGTTCGCGGGTAAGAGCCATTTTTATGTGTCCTTATTGTTCGGGCTGGAGGCGGATTATTTGCGTACGGTGCGCTGTTCGATGCGCTTCTCGAACGTGCCGCAGATGATCCGGTCGACGTAGATGCCAGGGGTGTGGATCTGCGCCGGGTCCAGCTCGCCCGGTTCGACGATTTCTTCGACTTCGACCACGGTGATCTTGCCGGCGGTGGCGGCCAACGGGTTGAAGTTCTGGGCGGTGTGGCGATAAATGACGTTGCCGAAGTGGTCGGCTTTCCAGCCTTTGACGATGGCGAAGTCGCCGGTGATGGATTCTTCCATCAGGTACGGACGACCGTTGAACTCGCGGGTTTCCTTGCCTTCGGCCACCGGGGTGCCGACGCCGGTCGCGGTGAAGAAGGCCGGGATGCCGGCGCCGCCAGCGCGCATTTTCTCGGCCAGGGTGCCTTGGGGCGTCAGCACCACCTCGATTTCGCCGCTGAGCAATTGCTTCTCGAACAGGGCGTTTTCACCGACGTAGGAAGCGATCACCTTGCTGATCTGTTTTTCTTCCAGCAACACGCCCAGGCCGAAACCGTCGACGCCACAGTTGTTGGAAACCACAGTCAGGTCGCGGGTGCCTTTGCGCTTGATCTCGGCGATGAGGTTTTCCGGAATGCCGCACAGGCCAAAACCGCCGGAGAGTACGGTCATACCGTCTTCCAGGCCTGCCAGTGCTTCCTCGTAGGACGCCACGCGTTTATCGAAACCTGCCATATGCACCTCTTTTATTGTTTGTGGGCCAGCCAATGAACCGAGTGTTGCTCCGGCTGATTGATTTGTTAAGTTGTTTTTTAGGGTTGATTGATTTAAAAAACAGCATAGTCGCCCGACCGTTTGGAGTAGCGTCATGACCGTTAAACAGATGCGCGCGTTTCTCGCCGTGGCCCAGAGCCTGAGTTTTGCCGCCGCCTGCGAGCGCCTGCACCTCTCTCAATCGGCGCTGAGCCTGACCATCAAGGGGCTGGAAGAAGGCCTGGGCGGGCGCCTGTTCAGCCGTAATACCCGCAACGTTGCCCTGACGCCCGAAGGCGAGTCCTTGCTGCCCCTGGCGCGCCGGCTGATTGCCGACTGGGACAATGCCGAAGACGAACTGCGCCAGCGTTTCACCTTGCAGCGCGGGCGAGTCACTGTGGCGGCGATGCCGTCTTTTGCGGGCAACCTACTGCCACCGATCCTGAAGATATTCCGCGCGCGTTACCCGCAGGTGAATGTGACAGTGCATGACTTGATCAATGAGCAGGTGCTGGAGATGGTGCGCGACCGGCAGGTGGAGTTGGGCGTAGCGTTTGAGCCTGCCGAGGGTTCATCACTGGCGTTTACGCCGTTATACCTCGACCGCTTCATCGCCGTGGTACCAGGCGATTCGCCGTTGGCAAACAGTGCCGAGATCGATTGGAAAACCTTGCTGGAACAACCGTTCATCACCTTGCAGCGGCCGTCTACGGTACGGGTGATGTTGGAAGAGCACTTGGGCGCGCTACAGATGAAGCTGCCGGTAGCCCTGGAAAGCCATCAGTTGGCGACAGTGGGCAAGATGGTGGCGAGTGGCTTGGGCGTCAGCGCGGTACCGGCGTTGTGCGCACGGCAGATGGAAGAGGCGGGCGCGCACTGCATCACCTTGACCGATCCGGTGATAGAACGGCCGATTGGTGTGCTGACCAAGCCAGGGCATGAACTCTCGGCAGCGGCGCAGGTGTTGTTTGATATTTTCCGCGATGAAGCGACAAAGGGGCGGTTTCCGGCATTGTTGTAACTCAGGCATTAAAAAGCCCGCTTGAATGAACAAGCGGGCTTAAATGTTTAATGCGGTGTTATCAGCAGTATCTATCAATCACTTTAACGTGCGATTGGCCTTTGAGGTTCTGCCATTCGGTATTAAGTGTGTGGAATACCTGCTCGATAAAGTTGCGATCGGCGGCGGCTTTCTTGCCGACATAACCCTGGCCCCGACGGTAAACCCTCAGGCGTGCCGCCAGCTCACGGTGATTGCGGTCGAACTCAGCCTCTTCGGTATTGGGCTCCAGGCAGTCAAGTTGCACTTCGCCCGATTTGCCAATCCACAGGATATGGTCGTCGAGTGTGTCTTTCTGCGCTGCGAACATCTCAGCCAATTCATCGATAGTTGGTTGGTTGTTCAGATTCATGTGTAAGCCCCTTGACCAGTTGGCGATCTATCAGTTGGTTCGTTAAAACATCTTTAGTTGTCTCCGGTTGCGAAAACCGGGCGTCAGCGACTGTCTGCCGAATACGGGCAGGGTCTTGAACCTGATGCATGTAGTCTTGCTGATGAACTGCTACGCAATGCTTTCATAACGAAGACAAGCCGCATTTGAGCGCCTTGTACCGAGCCCTTCGGGCCGGTCAGCTTCATCAATCCGCCTTGTGGGCAGTGCACATCCGGAAAAAACAGCTCGGCGGTCAGACGAGCTTGTTCAAAACGCTTGTTGCCAACGCTCCCGATCCGGGAGACGTCTCGATAATGCAAGGACAAAAAGGTTACGTCAACGGTTATGTAGTGATTATTTTTGATCACTACATAAATCGCCGTGGGGACGGGAGAATGCGGGAAAACGTGACTTGGGCGTCATTTTCTGGAGGTGCAGGTCAGGCAGATATCAGGCCAATCGCTCTGTCAGCAAGGGCAACAATCGCTCACACTCGGCTTCGATCTTCACCTGTAACAGCTCATCCCCTCGGGTCTTGCCCAAGTTGATTGCAATGACGGGTTTGCCCTGTTCGACCATGGCCTTGCACAGGCGAAACGCCGAATAGGCCATCAGCGACGACCCCACCACCAGCAACCCCTCGGCATGCTCTACCGCAGCCATCGCCCTGGCCGCTGTTGCCGGCGCTACGTTCTCGCCAAAAAACACGACATCCGGTTTCAAGCGCTCGCCATTGCAGTGGGGGCAGCGCGGGACCTGGAAGTGTTGTTCAAAGACGGGATCAAGCAGGGTGTCGCCATCGGGCGCCTGCACCGCGTGGACTTGCGACAGATAGGGGTTGTCGATTTCCATCTGCCGCTGGATCGCGTCACGTTGACTGCGCAACTGGCAATCCAGGCACAGCACTCGATGTAGGCTGCCGTGCAGTTCAATGACGTCGTGGCTGCCGGCTTGATCGTGCAGGGTATCGACGTTCTGGGTGATCAACCCGCTGATGCGCTCGCGTTGTTGCAGTGTCGCCAGCGCCTGGTGCGCCTTGTTCGGTTGCGCAATGCGGACCCTCGGCCACCCCAGCATCGCTCGCGCCCAGTAACGGCGCCGCGCCTGCGGGGTGGCGAGGAATTCCTGGTACATCATTGGCGCTTTGCCCCGCCGCACGCCTTCGCTGTCGCGGTAATCGGGAATGCCCGACGACGTGCTGATCCCGGCGCCGGTCAACACCAGAAAGCGCCGCTCGGCCATGGCCCGGTACAGGGTGTCTAGGTGGTCCTCTTGATGTTCCAGCGTGTCGAGCATGGGTTCCCCTATTCGCCGCGGATGTACTGCTCCAGCTGTTTGATCAGGTCAGCCTGGTCGGCAATGGCTTCTTTCACCAAGTCACCGATTGAGAGCAGGCCCAGCAGTTTGCCGTCTTCGACCACCGGCAGGTGGCGCAGGTGACTGTCGGTCATGATGTTCATGCACTCATCGACCTTTTTATGGGTGTCGACGGTGATCACCGGAGAACTCATCACCTCATGCACCTTTGTGGTGACCGACGAAAGCCCCTTGAGCATGATTTTGCGGGCGTAGTCACGTTCGCTGATGATACCTACCACCACGCCATCCTGGACGACCGGCAAGGCCCCGACGTTTTTCTCCGACATCCGGACCAGTGCTTCAAACACGGTGTGGTCGTGTTTGATGACATGGACTTCCTGGTTTTTCTGGTCCTTGGCTTTGAGCACTTGTGCAACGGTTTTCATGGCGGCCACTCCGGTTTTTGTTAGTTAGTCAGGCTCCCCTTACAGAATCCTAGACGGCCCGCGCGGGAGCAAGGTCCAAAGCGGCGCTAAACCCGTCGAAAAACGTCATTCGCCGGATTTTTTTGGGATTTACCCGGCATTTGTCGGCTTTTTCGCCCGCTTGGGGGCGGCTGTGGTTTTGCGTGGCGCGCTCTTGCGCTTCTTTTTCCATGGCGCGGCGCCGCGTCCTGCCGGGCTGGCGGGGCCGCTGATGGTCATGCGCAGGCCATTGCAACGCGCCACCTGCTTGCTCATCCAGGCCGCTTGTTTGGCGACGAATTCTTCCAGGCTCATTTCGCCGCTTTGCACCATGTCCAGCGCCTGCTCCCAGATCGCCGTGGTGCCAGGGTCCGCGATGGCGCGGGGCACGGCGTCGATCAGGCTGAACGCTGCCGGGGTGGCCGACAGCGCCTTGCCGTTCTTCACCAGGTAGCCACGGTCCAGCAGGCCCTGGATGATGCCGGCACGGGTGGCTTCGGTGCCGATGCCAGTGGTGTCCTTGAGCTTTTGCTTGAGCAGCGGGTCTTCCACAAGCTTGGCGACGTTTTTCATTGCTTTGATCAGGTCGCCTTCGGTAAAGGGCTTGGGCGGTTGGGTCCACAGGTCCTTGAGGTTGACCTTGGCCACGGCATAATCCTGGCCCTGCACCAATGCCGGCAACGCTTGCGGAGCCGGCGCTTCGCGGCCTTTTGCTGGCGCGAGGGCTTCGGGCAGGGCACGTTTCCAGCCCGGTTCGATGACCACTTTGCCCACTGCGCGCAACGCTTGGCCTGCGCACTCGAAGTCCGCCTGGGTGCGATCGTATTCGTGGTTGGGCAGGAACTGCGCCAGGTAGCGCGCACGAATCAACGTGTACACCGCACGGTGCTTGCCGGTGAGTTGCCCTACATCTTTGCCGGCGCCGGTCGGGATGATGCCGTGGTGGGCGCTGACCTTGGCGTCATTCCACGCCCGCGAGCGACGCTGCGGGTCGATATACGGCATCAGTTCATTCACCGCCGTATCAGCACGCCCCAACGCAGCAAGAATCTTCGGTGCGTCGCTGTGTTGGCTCATCGGCAGGTAGCCGCAATCGCTGCGCGGGTAGGTGATGACTTTGTGGGTTTCATACAGCGACTGGGCGATATCCAGGGTTTCCTGGGCGCCGAGGCCGAGCTTCTTGGAGCAGATTTCCTGCAGGGTGCCGAGGTCAAAGGGCAGGGGCGCCACTTCGCGCATGCGTTCGGTACGCAGCTTGACCAGCCGCGCGGTGGCGGCGTTGCGCATGGCGTCGGCGGCGTCTCGCGCCAGTTGCGGGTTGAGGCAGCGGCCCTGGTCATCACAGGCATCCTCGGCCGCGCGCCACTGGGCGGTGAAGGTCATGGCGTTGTGGCGCAGGTCGACATCGATGGCCCAGTACGCCACCGGTACAAAATCGGCAATGCTGCGGTCGCGGTCCACCACCAGGCGCAAGGTCGGCGTTTGCACCCGACCCACAGGCAATACGCCCTGATAACCGGATTGGCGCCCCAGCAAGGTAAACAGGCGACTCATGTTCATGCCGATCAGCCAGTCGGCGCGGGAACGGCCCAAGGCCGAGTGATACAGGCTGAAGGTCTCGGCGCCTGGCTTGAGGGCGGCCAGGGCCTTGCGGATGGAGGCGTCGTCCAGCGCCGACAGCCACAGCCGTTGGATCGGCCCACGATAGCGGCAATGCTCCACCAGCTCACGCGCGATCATCTCGCCTTCGCGGTCGGCGTCGGTGGCGATCACCAGTTCCTGGGCTTCCCCCAGCAAACGCTTGACCGCCTTGAATTGGCTGGCGGTCTTGGGCTTGACGCGCATCTTCCATTTTTCCGGGACGATGGGCAGGTCGGCCAGCACCCAGCGCTTGTACTTCTCGTCGTAGGCGTCAGGCGGGGCGGTTTCCAGCAGGTGGCCGATGCACCAGGTGACCGTGACGCCATTGCCCAGCCAGCAGCCATCGCCCCGGCGACTGGCACCGAGTACAGCCGCAATATCCTTGGCCTGGGAAGGTTTTTCACAGAGGTACAGCCGCATGCTCAGCCCGTTCGTTACACCGTTGAATGGGCTGAAGCATGGGCAAAAGAAGAGGTTTGATCAACCTTTATCTGGATGGATGTACAGCTATAAGTTTCAAGCTGCAAGCTGCAAGCTGCAAGCTGCAAGTTGCAAGTAAAAGCCGGTTAGCGTTTACTTGCAGCTATCCCCCTTAAAGCTGATTCAATTGTTATCAATATCCACATACCGCGTTTCTTTGAGGCAGAACAGCCCCACGATCAGGCTCACCCCTGTCACTACCACCGGATACCACAGGCCGTAGAAAATATCGCCGGTGTACACCACCAGGGCGAACGACACGGTCGGCAAGAACCCGCCAAACCAGCCGTTGCCGATGTGGTAGGGCAGGGACATCGAGGTGTAGCGGATGCGGGTCGGGAACAATTCGACCATCAACGCGGCGAGCGGGCCGTAGCACATCGCGGCGATCAGGATCAGCGCCACGATCAGCACCACCACCATGGTTTTGTTGACTTGGGCCACATCCGCCGAAGACGGATAACCGGCCAGGGTCACGGCGCCGCGCAGGGCTTTTTCGTCAAACCCGTCGATCCGCACGTCGCCCACGCTCACCTGCACCGGGCTGCCGGCCGGTGCGGCGGCGCTGCTGTAAGGCAGGCCCTGCTTGACCAGGAAGGTCTTGACCTTGTCGCACGGGCTGTCGAATTTGGCCTTGCCCACCGGGTCGAACTGGAAGGTACAGGTGGCCGGGTCGGCCAGCACGGTGATTGGGGCCTGGTTGCTGGCCTGGTCCATCGCCGGGTTGGTGTAGTGCGCCAGGCTCTTGAAGATCGGGAAGTACAGCGCGGTCGCCAGCAGCAGGCCGAGCATCAGCACTGGCTTGCGCCCGACCTTGTCCGACAGCCAGCCGAAGAAAATAAAGAACGGCGCGCCGATCACCACGCTGATGATCAACAGCATGTTGGCCAGGGCCGGGTCCATCTTCAGGAACTGGGTGAGGAAGAACAGCACATAGAACTGCGCCGCGTAGAAGGTCACCGCCTGGCCGCCGTTGATGCTGAACAGGGCGATCAGCACGATCTTGAGGTTTTCCCATTTGCCGAATGAATCGCGGATCGGCGACTTGCTGGCCTTGCCTTCCTCTTTCATTTTGAGGAACGCCGGCGACTCATGCAGGCTCATGCGTATCCAGGTGGAAATACCCAGCAGCACAATGGAGAACAGGAACGGAATACGCCAGCCCCACACTTCGAACTGGTCACCGGTGAAGTAACGGCAGGCCAACACCACCAGCAGTGACAGCAGCAGGCCGAGGGTCGCAGTGGATTGAATCCAACTGGTGTGGAAGCCACGTTTGCCGGCAGGCGCATGTTCCGCCACGTAGGTCGCCGCGCCGCCGTATTCACCGCCCAGCGCGAGACCTTGCAGCATGCGCAGCACGATCAGGATGATCGGCGCCGCAATGCCGATGCTCGCGTAGGTCGGCAACAGCCCGACACAGAAGGTCGCCACGCCCATCAAGATGATGGTGACGAGGAAGGTGTACTTGCGCCCGATCATGTCGCCCAGGCGGCCAAACACCAGCGCGCCGAACGGCCGCACCACAAAGCCGGCGGCAAAGGCCATCAAGGCAAAGATAAACGCCGTGGTGTCGTTGACCCCGGCAAAGAACTGCTTGCTGATCACCGCCGCCAGGGCGCCGTAGAGGAAGAAGTCATACCATTCGAACACCGTCCCTAGGGACGAGGCGAAGATGACCTTCTTTGAGTCGTTGCGGGTAACGGCGCTGTTGACCGCCGAGCCCAGGGGTTGAGCATGTTCTGACATCGGGTAGCCCTCACAGTGATTATTTATTGTTGTTCCACTGTCGGCGCCAGGTCTGGCGCCGCTATTCAGATTGCATGAACCAGTTCTTTCTCCGGGGCGAGACTCCTTGTATTCGGCGAAAGGATCAGCTGCGCGGCCTTTTCCGCGATCATCAGCGTCGGTGAACAGGTATTGCCGGACGTGATACGCGGCATGACCGACGCATCGGCAATGCGCAAGCCCGGCACGCCATGCACCCGCAGTTGCGCATCGACCACCGCGTCTTTATCGCTGCCCATGCGGCAGGTGCCGACCGGATGGAAGATGGTCGTACCGATGCGCGCGGCGGCTTCGTGCAATTCGTCCTCGGTTTGCAGCGAATCCCCCGGCAGATATTCCACCGGTTTGAACTGGCTGAGGGCGGGTGCGGCAACAATGCGGCGTGTCAGGCGGATCGCGTCGGCGGCCACCCGCAAGTCTTCCGGGTGGCTCAGGTAATTGGGGCGGATCAACGGTGCATCCGCCGGGTTGGCCGAGCGAATGTCGATTCGCCCCCGGCTTTGCGGGCGCAAGTCGCAGACCGATGCGGTAAACGCCGGGAAGGCGTGCAGCGGTTCGCCAAAGCGCTCAAGTGACAGTGGCTGCACATGGTATTCGAGGTTGGCCGAGGTCTGTTCCGGACCCGAGCGGGCAAATGCGCCGAGCTGGCTGGGCGCCATCGACAATGGGCCGCTGCGGTCATACAGGTAGCGCAGGCCCATGCCCATCTTGCCCCATAGCGTGCCGGCGATCTGGTTGAGGGTGCGCGCGTTTTCCAGTTTGTAGATCAGCCGCAGTTGCAGGTGGTCCTGCAAGTTGCCACCAACGCCCGGCAGTTCATGCAGTACGTCGATGCCCAAGGGTTTGAGCACACTGGACGGACCGATTCCCGAACGCTGCAAAATACCCGGTGAACCTACGGAGCCTGCGCACAGTACGATTTCCTTGCGTGCCTTCCAACTCATCTGCTGGCCCTGCTGGCGCCCGATTACCTGGGAGGCGCGGCCGTTCTCCAGCAGTACGCGGTCAACTTCCACTTCGGTCATCACCGTGAGGTTGGGGCGCTGGCGGACCGGCTTGAGAAACGCCTTGGCTGCATTCCAGCGCACGCCGGCCTTCTGGTTGACCTGGAAGTAGCCGCAGCCTTCGTTGTCGCCCTGGTTGAAGTCGTTGAGGGTGGCGATGCCGCTTTGCGCTGCCGCATCACGGAAGGCATCGAGGATCGGCCAGTGCAGGCGCTGCTGCTCGACGCGCCATTCGCCACCGTCGCTGTGGAACTCCGAGCCGCCGGCAAAATGGTTTTCGCTTTGCTTGAACAGGGGCAGCACGTCTTTCCAGGCCCAGCCTGCGTTGCCTTCTGCCGCCCAGCCGTCGTAATCCTGGGCCTGGCCGCGCATGTAGATCATGCCGTTGATGGACGAGCAGCCGCCCAGCACCTTGCCCCGAGGGTAACTCAACGCACGGCCTTGCAGGCCTTCCTGGGCTTCGGTCTTGAAACACCAGTCGGTGCGTGGGTTGCCGATGCAGAACAGGTAGCCGACGGGAATGTGGATCCAGGGGTAGTTGTCGCGGCCGCCGGCTTCAAGCAGCAGCACGCGGTGAGCGGGGTTGGCGGACAGTCGATTGGCCAGCAGGCAGCCCGCGGGGCCGGCGCCTACGACGATGTAATCGTATTCAGCAGTTGCAATGGGCATCTGAGGCCTCGCTTGTTTTTCTTATTGGCTCCATCCTAGTTGTTAGTTTTCGTCTTAAAAATGTTAGTTTTTACCCAGCTGCTGTGCGTTTTTAAACAGCGTGGTCGAGTTTCATGCAATGGAGGCGTCATGTTCGACTGGAATGACCTGCGGTACTTTCTGGAGCTGCAGCGCAGCGGCCGCCTGCTCACCGCCGCGCAACGCCTGAAAACCACCCACGCCACCGTCGCGCGGCACATCGAGGCGATCGAGAAAAGCCTCGGCACTGCTCTGTTCGTGCAGCACGCGCAGGGCTACGAGTTGACGCCCGCCGGCGAGGCCTTGCTCAAGCACGCCGAAGCCATGGAAAACGTCGCGCTGCTGGCTGAAGACGAACTGACCCACTCCGCCGCGCCCCTGGGCAAGATCCGCCTCGGCGTGGCCGAGGGATTGGGCGTGATGTTCCTGGCCAGTCGCATGGGCGGGCTATTTGATCGCTACCCCGGACTGGAAGTGGAACTGGTGGCGGTGCCGCGCTTTGTCAGCATCCTCAACCGCGAAGCGGAGATCAGCATCCACCTCGAACGCCCCAGCGTCGATCAACTGGTCACGCGCAAACTCACCGACTACCGCCTGGCCCTCTACGCCAGCCGTGCCTACCTGGAGCGCAACCCGCCGATTGAAAAACGCGAAGACCTCGCCACGCATGCATGGATCGATTACGTGGACGACTTGCTGTTCAGCCAGGAACTCAAATTCCTCAGCAGCTTCTGCCGCAACCCCAAGGTGGTGTTCCACAGCACCAGCGTGATCGCCCAGCACCAGGCGGCGCGCTCCGGGTTGGGGATTGCGGTGTTGCCGTGCTTTATGGCGTCGGGCGATCCGGACTTGGTGCCGTTGCTGCCAGGTGAGGGGATCCAGCGCAGCTACTGGATCAGTTCGCGCCGGGAGTTGCACAAATCGGTGCGGCTGCGGGTGTTGTGGGATTACGTGGTGGAGTTGTGTGCGCGGGAGCAGGGGTTGTTGTTGGGCGAGGCCTGATGCCAGGCCTGCCCAACAGAGGGGTTAGAGTTTCACCACCTGATGCACCTGCTCCGCGCAAGCCCGTGCATCCTCGATCATTTTCCCGAACGCCTTGCTGACAATCTCATCACGGCTCAACCAACGCACCTTCTGGCTCAGGCGATAGTGATAACGCAGCCCGCCATTCTTCTGCGAACCCTGCAGATCCAAGTCATACCACGGCGAACGCACCTGGCAACCCGGGATGGTTTTTTCCATCCGCCCTCCGCTCAGGGTGATGCTGTAGTCATGGGTTTGCGGGTTGCCCAGATCTAGCTCGGCCTGCTGCCCTTGGCGGCGGTAGTTGATAAAACCATCCCAACGACCCTTGAGCGATTCATCGCTATATACGTAGTCATTCGCCAGCTTTTCCAGCGCACGTTGATCATTCATTTTGGCCGTGACTGTATAGCCGTCATGCACCACAAAGCCGGTGGCCGGGCGGGTGATCTGGCAGTCGCTGATCTCGTTGCCGAAGTTGGCGCAGATGTCCTGGTCGGTGGCGGTGCTGCCTTGCTGGCGGTCGGCGACGCTCAGTTGCATCAGCGGCAGACGACTGAAGGTGATCGTGGCCTGGGTCGCTCCATCGCCTTGTTTGTCGTAGTGCACCTGTTTGTCCAGGCGCAGGGTGGTTTCGGGGCTTTCAAGCGGGATATGTTCCTCGCGCACCTGTCCCTGGGCGTCGTTGACCAGCACCCAGCGGTCCTGGATATCGGGCATGACCTGGCCGGGGGCGAACACCGGGTTGGTCGGGTCCAGCCACCACACCTGGCCGTCCACTTCGGCGCGCACGATGGCGTGGTTCGGCGCCTGGGTGCCTGGGATCAACAGTGACTCCACCACATCGCCACGGCTGACCCACGCAGTTTCAGCCTTGATGCCACTGGCCTTGAGCAAGGCGGTCAGCAGGATTGCCAGGTCCTTGCAGTCGCCGTAACCGTGCTGTTCGATTTCAGCGAGGTTGAAGGGCACATAGCCGCGCTCTGTCGCCCGCCAATCACCCAGGTAGCGGTAGTGATCGTTGATGTGCTGCATCAACGCGGCGACCTGTTCAGCCGGCGCCAAACCGCGTACGGCGACCACGGCAGCAGCACTTTGCGACGGCAGGTTGGCCCCGAGGATCTGGTTGTAGCGCTGCGCGAACGCCCCGAAGTACGCCTGGCGCTCCAGAGCACTGCCTACCTCGATACGCGGGATGCGCAGCAACGCGGCGTTAGAGGCTTCGTTGATGTAATTGAGGTAGGTCGGAGCCTTTTGCACCACGTCCAGGGTCTTGCCATTTTGCGACGGCGTTACGCTGAAACCCTCGAACAGTTCGCTGCGCCACTGTATCGGTCGCTCTGCGGTAAACCGCGCCTTGAATCGGTCGCGCCGCGCCGGGCTGGCGCCGAACTTGAGCACGTAGTGAAACTGGGTCATCAAGGGCTTGGCGGCGTGGTGCTCGCGTACGGTGTAGCGAATCTGCGTGCCGACGCGCAGGTTGGGGAAGGCCAGCGAGGTCTGTTTGTTGCGGCTGAAGCCCTGGTCCGGGTTGGGCGCGGTGCGGGTGTCGATCTGCGTCGCGTCCAGCGCCACCGGCTTGGCGCCGGGCTGGGTGGACTGTGCACTGATCACTTCAAAGGTGTCGCCTTCGGAATAATCGAAGTCGATGCGCGAAAGCATTTCGCGGCCGCTCGGCTTGAGAATCGTATAGCGATAGGTGGTGGTGCAGTCGGTACTGGCGTCGCGGTTGAAGTGGCAGTGCAGCTCGGTGTCGCTGGCCAGCGGTGCTTCGGCCAGGGGTTGCAGCGCGGCAAACACGCCAGGAGCAGCAAGCCCCAGGCTGATGGCGATCAGGGGGCGGTGAAACGAAAAACGGTACATGGGCGCCTCGGGTGACACATTGAAACAGCTACCCGACGGGTAGCGAGAAGGCGCTGGATGATAATGGCTCGCAACTGAGAAAGCCAGGATTGTTCGACAATTAATAGAGCTGAAAGGCCCGGTTTAGAGCCTTTTCTTTGATTTGTGTCAGTCGTTTCGCAGTTCGAAGGCGGCGCTGGCGAGCTTCTCGCCGTTGATCAGCACATGCACGACATGCTTGCCGGGGTAATGCTTACGCGTGGTCAACTCGCGGATATGCTGCTCACGCCGAATGCTGTGATGTTCACCCGCGCCGAGGATAAACGCCTTGAGCTTGAACACTTTCGCGGCACTGTGGCCGTCGCTTTTCACGTAGTCGATGGCGTAGTCCACCACCAGTTTCTGTGGCGCGGCAGAGGAGGATTCCAGGCTGAAGGACAGGTTGATGCGTTCGCCCAGGTTGATCACCGCCGGCGTCACCTTGAGGTCATGTATCTTCACTTCGGCCTTGGCGCCGGCGCCCATGATCGTCAGCGCACGGGTGTTGCCTTGCTTGATCAGGCTGCGCAAGGCATGGCGGGCGATCCACGCAGTGTGCGGGTTATCCAGGTTCCAGCCCTCGATCAGGTTGAGCACCCAGTCCGGGTGGTCCTTGGTGATGTCATTGAGGTGGTTGGCCACGGACTTGCGCACATAGAGGCTGCTGTCGGCCTTGAGGTTGTCGAGGATCGACGCGCACAGTTCGGGGTTGGCCTGCACCTGTGCCAGGCGGAATGACCAAGGCAGGCGCGGACGCGAACCTTCGCTGGCCAGGCGGCGCACGTGTTCGTTGTCATCCAGTGACCAGGTTTGCATCACCGCCAATGTGCGCTGGAAGTCGTGCTGCAAAAAGTGGCGGATGGCGAATTCGGCGGAGCCAAAGGTGGTGAAGTACTTGAGCGCGGCCATGGAGCGCTTGAAGTCATCCAGCCCGTAACTCGCCACGAAGTGCGGCAGGAACAGGCTGACAAACGCACTGTTCAGGCTCGGCGCCAAAGCATGGAGCAACTTGAGGGTCTGCGGATAATCCAGCGGGATCACGGCGTGCAGGCTCTCACTGACCCGTGCCATGCGCTGCATCACCGACAACTCGGCCAACCCGGCCTTGGCATGCTTGAGGAAGCCCTTGGCGTCGAACGCCGGGTACACCGCCGTCATCTCATTGGCGATGTGTTGCAGGCGTTCGACGTTGAAGATTTCCTTGAGGGCCGGGGCGCTTTGGTCGGTCATCGGTGATTCCAGTGGCGTTTAGAGAAACCAGCGGTATTCCCGCGCGTTGATCTCTTGTTGGAAGGCCAGGTGATCCTGGCGTTTGTTTTCGCAGTACACGTCGACAAATTCGGCGCCCAGCTTATCGCGCAATACCGCTTGATGCTGCATGGCGCGCACGGCGTCGAGCATGTCCAACGGGAAGTCGGTGCCGCTGCTGCGGTCCTCGTTCAGCGGGGCGATGGGTTCGCGCTTGGCTTCCAGGCCGTGCTCCAGGCCGACGAGGATCGCCGCCAGCACCAGGTACGGGTTGGCATCGGCACTGGCCAGGCGGTGCTCGATGCGCAGGTTGCGTGGGTCGGACTCGGGAATGCGCACGCACGCGTCACGGTCTTCAAAGCCCCAGCTGGCGCGGGTGGCGGCGTTGACCGTACCGCCCAGGCGGCGGAAGGCGTTGTGGTTCGGCGAGAAGATCGGCATGCAGTGGGGCAGCAACTCCAGGCAGCCGGCCACGGCATGCCGCAACGGTTGCTGCTGGTGCGCCGCCAGCAGGTTATTGCCCGCGCCGTCATACAGGCTGACATGCACATGCATGCCGCTACCAGGGTATTGCAGGTACGGCTTGGCCATGAAGCTGGCGCGGTAACCGTGCTTGAGCGCCACGCCACGGGTGCTGCGGCAGAACAGGGCGGCCCAGTCGGCGGCGCGCAGGCCGTCATCGAGGTGACCGAAGTTGATCTCGAACTGGCCGGGGCCGATCTCGGCAGTGATCACCGTGATATCGATGCCTTGGTCCTTGGCGGTGTGCGCCATGTCATCCAGCACTTCGCTGAAGCGTGACAGCCGTTCGATATGCAGGTTGGGCTGGTCGTCGGCGTCATCGCTCAGCGGGTCGCGGGCGAATTGCGGCAGGCCGTTGTCGAGTTTTTTGTCGAACAGGTAGAACTCCAATTCAAAAGCCACCACCGGGTGGATGCCCTTGTGGTGCAGGCGCTCCAGCACCTTGGCCAGCACTTCGCGGGGTTCGAATTCGATGGGCGCTTCGGTGCCGTCCGAGGTGATCAGCATCTGGCCCAGGGGTTGCGACTCCCAGCTCACTGGCTTGAGCGTGCCTGGCACCAGACGGCGGTTGGCATCCGGATCGCCGTCGTTGAAACAGTAGTCACCGATCTTGAACAGGCCACCCTGGGCCCCCAGCAACACTGCGTTTTGCGGCAGTTTCAACGGGCTGCCGGCGGCGACTTTTTCCAGCATCTCGATGGGGTATCGCTTGCCGTAGAAATGCCCGGGAATGTCCAGGGCGATCAGGTCGACGTAACGCACGTCGGGGTGGTTCTGGCGAAAGGTCCGGACTTCAGCCAGTAGGGAGGCAGGATGGCTTTTCACGGGTGTAGCTCCTAGTTGTAAACCCACAGCACGCGGGCGGGCAGGTCAGTCAGGTTGGCGTAGCGGCAATGGGCAAAGCTGGCCAAGTGGAAACTGTCGCCTGGGAGGAGGGTGACTGAATCGGCTTCACCTTCCACCCATAGCGTCAGCTCGCCTTCCAGCACAAAACCGGCCTGTTCGGCACGGTCGCTCATGGTTTGTTCACCGCTGTTGGCTCCGGGGGCCAACAGGCTGTCGAGCATTGAAAAGGCTCCGTTCATGCTCGGCGAGACGAGGATGTCGGTGATGCCATTGGCGTAATACACCGTGCGCCGCTCATTGGGGCGGGTAATCCAGTCCACGGCCTTGGGTTTGGGCTGGCTGTAGAAATAGGTGGTGGGTACATCGAGGGCGTGGCTGATAGCAGTAAGATCCGCCACGGTTGGGCGCGACAGGCCGCGCTCGACCTGGGACAGAAAACCCACGGATCGCTCGATTTCTTTAGCGAGCTGGGCCAGGGTGAGCTTCTTGTGCTTGCGCAGGTCGTGGATCAGCGCGGCGAGGGTGGCGAGTTCTTCTTGAGGTGTCATGAAATTTATTTCGATAAATTTCATGAAAAATTACAGGATTTATTTCACAGAGGCAATGGGGTATCAGCCGCGGCTGAATCCCCTGTGGCGAGGGAGCTTGCTCCCGCTGGGGCGCGAAGCGGCCCCAACTCAAACACCGCGTTCGTTCAGATAGGTCGCGCTGACGTTTTTTGGGGCTGCTGCGCAGCCCAGCGGGAGCAAGCTCCCTCGCCACAATGGGGGGGGAAATATGAGGAAATTGAACTGAGCAGAAAGATGGGCGGTGACTGCTAGCTTGAATTGATCTCTTATCCATTCACAGGAGCTGTGTGTTGCTTCAGAAGCCCAACTCTCATCTGTTGCGTCGTGGTCGCTATTCAGAAACAGGTCGTGCCTATTTGGTGACCGCTGTGGTTTACCAACGCCGGCCAGTATTTACCGACTTTTATCTGGGTCGGTTACTGGTGGCAGAACTCAAACAGGCCCATGACCTCGGCAGGGTTGAATCTCTCGCATGGGTCATCATGCCGGACCATTTCCATTGGCTGTTTGAGTTACGGGATGCATCGTTGCCCCAGGTTATGCAGAGGGTGAAATCCAGGAGTACGCTGGCGATCAATCGAGCCTGTGGCACACAGGGCGCTTTTTGGCAGAGCGGATACCATGACCGTGCAGCACGTGCCGAGGAAGACCTTATTCCCATCGCACGCTACATCATCGGTAACCCCTTGCGAGCGGGTTTGGTGGCGCGCATAGGCGACTACCCACTCTGGGACGCCGCCTGGTTATGAAGGCCACAGGTGGATTGAATGATCATGCGCGGCGGCGGTCCGAACTTGGGTAAGCATCATTCATTGAAGGAGCACCCATGAAGTCCAAATCCCTGATCGCCTCGCTGCTGGTCGCTACCAGCCTGTCCACCGCCAGCTTCATCGTGCAAGCCGGTGATACCCCTCAGGAAACCGTGCAACCTTCGAACATCAATACCCGTGACTTGAAAGAAGGCGACCGCGCGCCCGATATCTTGATGCGCAAGGAGTCGGCCGTCAGTGACTGGAAGAAACGCGGCCTCAAGCAGCCTGAAGAAGACAGCCAGTGGGCGCGGGTGGGCGATAGGTTTGTGCTGCTCAAGACAACCAACGGCACCATTCTTGAGATCACTCCCGTCAAGAAATGACCTTGTATTTCTGCCCTGTTCCTGAGTTAAGGTAGCCGGCTGAAAAGGTCGCGTTACCTTCAAGGAAAGAGAGCAGGATGCTTGCCACAATAAGAAACTACCCTCGCACCGTTAACCTGTTGCTGTCCGCCACGTTGCTGCTCACGCTGGCCAAAGCCATCACCTTTCCGTACCTGGTGATTTACCTCACCCGCCACTTTTCCCTCGATATCACCCAGGTCGGCCTGGTGATCGGCAGTTCGCTGATCGTTGGCTCGCTGCTCAGCGTGTATGGCGGTTTCCTGGTAGACCGCATCGACAGCTACCGGCTATTACTCGCCTTAAGCGTGCTGTTTGTGCTGGGTTTTATCGGCACGGTGCTGGCGCAGAACATCTGGGCGTTCTACAGCTGCCTGATCCTGATCAACCTGGCTTATGCGGTGATTGATATCGCCGTCAAAGCTGGCTTTGCCAGCCTGTTGCCCGAAGATGCACGTAGCGAAGTGTTTTCCATCAAGTACACCCTGACCAATATCGGGTATGCCGTAGGGCCTTTTTTCGGGGCGATGATTGCCAAATGGGATATCAGCCTGCCGTTTATTCTGTCGGCGCTTTTGGGGGTGGGGTTTTTCCTCCTGTACTGGCGCTGGGGCGATCGTGCCCTGACCACCGTGGATACCGCCCAAAAACCGGTGCCATTCCTGGCCGTCGGCCGAGTGCTTCTAAGCGATCATCGCCTGGTGTGCTTTACCCTCGGTGGTGTGCTCAGTGCCGTGGTGTTCGGCCAGTTCACCGCGTGGCTGTCGCAATACCTAGTGACCACCACCAGCGCTGAATACACCTACACCGTGGTCAGCGCCGTGCTGACCACCAACGCGGTGCTGGTGATTGCCTTGCAGTACGTGATCGGCCGGCGCATTTCGCACCGCTACCTGGGCCAGTGGCTTATCGCGGGGCTGGGCATGTTCATGCTGGGCATCGTCGGGTTCGCGCTGTCCACCAGTGTGTTGTGGTGGGTGCTGGCGATGGCGGTGTTCACGGTGGGGGAGATCATCGTGTTTCCGGCCGAGTACATGTTTATCGACCGGATCGCCCCGGACCACCTGCGCGGCATGTACTACGGGGCACAGAACCTGTCCAACCTGGGCGCCGCGTTGGGGCCGGTGTTGTGTGGGCTGGTATTGGCCAGCCTGCCGGCCCACTACATGTTCTACATGCTGGGGGCGTTCATCGTGGGGGGCGGGGTGTTCTACTTCATTGGGGCGTCGTTGAAGGCAAGTCATCCAGCGTGAGCTTGCCCATGGTGTTGCTCTGCAGTTCGTAGCGCAATTCTTCCACCATCTTTTCGACTTCTTGCGGGGTCTGCAGGCGGTTAGTGCTGATCCCGGTCACCACCAGATCCACACGGCCGGTTTGCGCGTCGTAGACCTTGAGGGTCAGGGACGCGTCCCGGCACAGGGTAAATTCACATGTCAGCGGCGACAGGCCTTCTTCGATGCAATTTCGCAGTTGAGAGAGGGTAAACATGCGGGTTCCTTCAGGACAAAATGTTCGACCCCTGAAGGGTATGGCTTGCTCCTCGCTGCAATAAGGCGAATTCGCACTAGGCGCACTAGTGCATTTGCACTTTTACGACCTACTTTTTAAGGCGCAATTCCCCGGCAAACAGCCCGCGTTCACGGGCCCAGACAATGGCCGCACTGCGGCTGTGCACCGCCAATTTCGAGTACACCGTGGCCACATGGTTACGCACGGTATTGGGCGCCAGTTTCAGGCGTGACGCGATCTCTTTGTCGGCCAGGCCTTCACAGATCAAGCCCAGCACATCGCGTTCACGGGCCGTGAGGTCGGTAAAGGCGATGTTCGGCTGGTTGGGGCTGTTGACGCTCTTGGCGTTGGCAAGTTTTTCGATCAGTGTCTGGCTGAACCAGGACGCGTCCTGCATCACTTCCTCGATGGCCGCCACCAACTCCAGCTCGGAGCGTTTGCGTTCGGTGATGTTCATCATCACCAGCAGGTAACACGGCACGTCCTCAATGATCACGGTGTCGGCGGACACCACGCAGTCGATCACCTCGTTGCCTTTCTTGCGCACCTTGAGGTCCTGGCCGTCGAGGTTGCCGGCTTTTTCTAGGGAGGCAAACAACTGCGCACCCGCCTGGGGGCTGTCGATAAAGTCGATGTCCTCGATGGACTTGCCGATCAACTCCTCACTGGTGTACCCCGTGATGCTCATGAAGGCTTCGTTGATATCCACCACCTGGCGGTTGCTGGCGCTGCACACCAGGGTCGGCACGGGCGTGAGACGGAAGGATTTGGCGAAGCGCTCCTCACTCTGGCGCAGGGCGATTTCTGCCTTGCGTCGCGGCTCCAGGTCCATGAACGAAAACAGCATGCAATCCTCTTCGTTCATGTCCAAGGGTTGGCCGGCAACGATCACCAGTTTGCTGCCTCCCTCAGGCAGGCGCAGTTCGGCCTGCATCTGCGGGATGGTCGCGCCTTCACCCAGGCGCTGGATGGCCAGGTCCTTGCGCTCGGCCTGTTCCAGCACGTCCAGCTCATACACGGATTTACCGATGACCTGGTCGCGGTTGTAACCGGTCATCTCCAGGAAACCCTGATTGACCTTGATGTAGCGCAAGTCACTCAGGCGACAGATCACCGCCGGCGCCGGGTTGGCGTTGAAGGTTTTTTCGAAGCGCTGTTCGGCGCTGGGCCCATTCGGTGGCGTCGCTGAGGATCAGTACCAGCAACTCAGGTTCACCCTTGGCGTCAGTAATCACTAGGCTGCGCAGGCGATGGACCCAGGTTTTCTCTTCATCGGCGGTGGGCGTGACTTCCACCACCACGTCGCTGAATTCATCGCCCGCGGCGGCTCGGGCCAGGGGGTAGTTTTCCAGCTGCACGGGGTGGTTGTTGCGGTAGCGCAAGGCGAAACGCTTGGCATATTCCTGGCCATCGGCGCCTAGCCCCATCACGTCGCCCACGCCATGCATGGTGAGGGCCGCTTCGTTGGCCCAGAGAATGGTTTGATCGATCTCGGCCAGAATCACACCGTCGGACAGCCCGGAGATGATCTGCTGCAGTTGGCGACGGTTGGTTTCTTTGGCTAGAACGTCCTGGGTCATAGGTTCTCCGGGGTTTTGGGCGCATGTGAAGTACGACACCCGCACATCAGGATAGTGCAGAGGCAATCCGCGATACGGGGTGCGAATGCACCAGATGGCCTGGTGCATTTGAGCGGGGACGGCAAGCAGCCGTCTCGCCAGACTGAAACGGTCAATCACTGTCAAAGGATCGAACATGACCACTGTCTATGAAACCAACCGTTCGCTGTTTCGCGTGTCCTGGAGTTCCGTGCTGGCCGGTAGTGCAATTGCCCTGGTGACCTACCTGGTGCTGAGTGTGCTGGGAACGGCCATCGGTGCCAGCGCTGTCGACCCGATGCAGGCCGGCAACCCGCTCAGCGGTTTCGGCACAGGCGCCGGGATCTGGCTGTTTGTCTCGACGTTGGTGGCAATCGGCGTGGGGGCCTTTGTGGCGGGGCGGACCGCGCCGGATCGTGGGGGCCTGCACGGCGTACTCACCTGGACCCTGACTACCTTGCTCACCACCTGGCTGTTGGCAGGGTTGGCTGCCAGTGTTGTCGGCACAGCCGGGAATGTGGTGGGCAAGGGCCTGTCGGCTGCTGGTAGCGGCATCGCGGCGGCAGCGCCGGGTATTGGCGACAGCGTCAAGCAGCAACTGAACGAGCAGGGCATCCAGCTGGATTGGAACAGCCTGCAAGGCGAGCTCGACACCTTGCTCAAGCAAAGCGGCAAGCCTGAGCTGGACCCGGCCAACGTCGAACAGAAAACCGATCAGGCCGCCGCCGATGGCAAACAGACCGCCACCGACGCGGCGACAAATCCGGCCCAGGCGGGCGATCAGTTGAAGCAGTGGTTCGAACGCGTCAAGGCGTCCGGTGAGCCTGCGTTGAATGCTGCGGATAAAGACGCGCTGGTCAACATCGTTGCTGCGCGTACGGGCAAGAGCAAAGAAGAAGCCACGCAGATCGTCGACAACTATGCCCAGGCTTACCAACAAGCCATGCAAAAGGTCGATGAACTGAAGCAGCAGGCCGAGCAGAAAGCCCGTGAAGCCGGCGAAGTGGCCGCCAAACAGCTCTCCCGCGCGGCGTGGGGCACCTTGGCGATGTTGCTGCTGGGCGCAGCGTTGAGCTTCCTGGTGGGGCGCATGGCCCTGACCACGCGTCGAGTGCCGTTGGCTTAACGGGGTTTGCAGCAAGGACGCTGCTTTTCGCTGGCACCAAACATGCTAGTGTCAGCACTCCAACACCCACCGGCAGTGCCTGGCGATGCGTGATATCTACAGCGTCTTCAACTCCAATGGCGCCTATGAAACCGGGGCCCATGCCCATGACGAGTTCATGCTGATGGTGCCCGAGCACGGCTTGCTGCGCTTCAAGGACGAAGACAGCGGGCGCACCACGTCGGTAATCGAACGCCAGTTCGTGCTGGTGCCGCCGCAGTGCAGCCATTCCTCATCGTCACTCACGGCCAGCCAGGGCCACCTGGCGTTCTATGTCGACCCCGACTACATGCGCTACGCCCTGCGTGACCTGTCCGGCGATGCCAACCGCTTGCTGCGCGTGCCCACCCTGGGCATCTGGCAAACCTCGGCGCCGCTGCACCATTTGCTGCTGGCGAAAAAGGCCTTCAGCCAACCCGACCCCTATGTCGATCGCCGTCGCCAACTGGCCCAGGCCGATCACTTGCTGCTGCTCGAATGCCTGGCGGTTTCCCTCAGCCAGCCGAGCCTGCAGCGCTCTTCCACCGAGCGCCACGGCGCCATGCTGGTGCGCGACGTGAAGGCTTATGTGGAAGGCAACCTTGAGCACGCGCCGGGGCTGGATGAGATTGCGGCGGTGTTCCATATGTCGCGTCGGCACCTGACCCGGCTGTTTGCGCTGCACACCGGCGAGACGGTGCTGGCTTACGTGCAACGGCTGCGCCTTGAACGGGCACAGACCCTGTTGCGGCACACGCGCATGTCGGTGCTGGAGATTGCCAATAACGTCGGTTATGAGTCGCCGTCGCACCTGGCCCATGTATTTCGGCGGGTGCTGGGCGTGTCGCCGGATGAGTGGCGGCGCGGTTAACCTCAGACCTCCTATTCCCCTTGTCCCAATCCCGCGCATGATCCGGCCCGATCCCGTGCGCCACAAATCTGTCATCCGTTCATCCTCTGCTCACCAACAACAAACAAGTCCGGCGTACCGGACGAGGAGGGGCGGTGAGCGCAAAACCCTTTATCCGTTTTTCAGGCGTGCAAAAAAGCTTCAAAGTCGAGGGCCGCCAGTTTGTGGCCGTACGCAATGTGTCGCTGGAGGTCCAGCGCGGCGAAATCATCACCCTGGTCGGCCCTTCGGGCTGTGGCAAGTCCACCTTGCTCAACATGACAGCCGGGCTGTTCGGCCCTACCGAGGGCGTGGTGCATTACGACGGTGCCGAGGTCAACGGCGTCAACACCCGGGTCGGCTACATGACCCAGGCCGATCACCTGCTGCCTTGGCGCACGGTGGCGGGCAACATCGCGGTGCCGCTGCAGATACGCCGCGTGCCCAAGGCCGAGATCGAGGCGCGGGTTGAGGAACTGATGGCGCTGGTCGGCCTCACCGGTTTCGGCGAGAGCTACCCCAACCAACTTTCCGGCGGCATGCGCAAACGCGCGGCCATGGCGCGCTTGATGGCCAGTGACCCGGAAACCCTGCTGATGGACGAACCCTTCGGCGCCCTCGACGCGCAGATGCGCCTGACCTTGCAGACCGAACTGCTGCGCCTGTGCCGCAAACTCAACAAGACCGTGCTGTTCGTCACCCATGACGTCGACGAGGCCATCGCCCTGGCCCGACCGCTGCGTGGTGTTCGCTGGCCGCCCCGGCACCATCGACCATGTGCTCGACATCCCGCTGACCGGTGAACGCAACCTGGTGCAACTGCGCTCCGATCCACGCTACCTGGAACTCTGCGCCGAACTGTGGAAACGCCTGGCGCCCGACGTTGCCGGCGCCGCAGACCCTTCTTCATTGGCTCACTCGCTGGAGGTCGTATGATCCAGGTTTATCGCTTGCTGTTCCTGGTGTTCCTGATGCTGTTGTGGGAAGGCGTGTCGCGCTGGTTTGGCGTGGAATTCTTCATCAGCCGCCCTTCGGCCGTGGCCCAGAGCCTGTGGAAAATCCTGCTCAATGGCGTGTTTTTCTACCATGCCGGCATCACCACCCTGGAGGCGGTGCTGGGCTTTTTCTTCGGCTCCCTCGCGGGTTTGATCGCAGGCCTTGTATTGGGCCGTGCCAAGTTGTTGGCTGACATCCTCGATCCGTTTTTGACCGCGTTCTACAGCCTGCCGAAAGTGGCGCTGGCGCCGCTGTTCATCCTCTGGTTCGGTATCGGTCTGCCGATGAAAGTCATCCTCACCGCCGCGGTGGTGTTCTTCCTGGTGTTCCTCAACACCTACAGCGGCGTGCGCAATGTGTCCCGCGAGCAACTGACCATCCTGCGCCTGATGGGCGCCAAGGAGCGTGACCTGTTGACCATGGTGGTGATCCCCTCGGCCTTCACCTGGGTGTTCACCGGCCTGCGCTTGTCGGTGCCCTATGCGCTGATCGGCGCGCTGGTGGGCGAAATCATCGCGGCCAACCGTGGCCTGGGCTATCTGCTGTCGGATGCGGCCTCGCAGTTCGACACCGCCGGCGTGTTTGCCGCACTGGTGGGGATCATTGCCCTGGCGCTGATCCTGAACACGGCGGTGAAGCTGGCAGAAAGCAAGCTGATGCCGTGGAAAGCCAATGAAGCAGAACGTGAAGTCGCGGTTTAACCCCCTCTGGTTTGGAGCTTGATCATGCTTAAGCGTCTTGTGATTACCGGTCTGTTGTGCGCTGCCTTCCTGCCCGCCGCCCAGGCCCAAGACCTCACCAAAGTCACCCTGGCGTTCCCCAGCGAAGGCTTCCTGTATGTGCCGATCTACGTCGCGCAGAAGCAGGGCTACTTCGCCGAAGAAGGCCTGAATGTTGAAATGATCGTGTTTCAAAAGGGCGGCTCGGCGGCGTTGACGGCCGTGCTCGGCCGCGATGCCGATGCCTACGTCGGCCTGCCTGCAGTGGCAGTGCGCGCGCGGTCCAAGGGCCAGAACGTGCAGGCGTTTGCCGCCGTGCAGACCCAATTCGGCAGCACCGTGGTGATCGATGGCGAGTCGGCGCGCAAGGCTGGGGTGTCGGCTTCGTCGCCCATTTCGGCACGTGCCCAAGCCCTCAAAGGCTTGAAGATCGGCGTGACCGGCCCCGGCAGCACCACCGATATGTTGGTGCGCTACCTGGCCAAGGACGCCGGCCTGAACCCGGACAAGGACTTCACCATCATGCCCATCGGCGGCGCGCCGAACATGCTGGCGGCGTTTTCCCAGGGCAGCATCAACGGCTTCTCGCTGTCGCCGCCCACCGTCACCACGGCGGCGCAGCAGGGCGGGTTTGTGCTGATGGACCTGGCCAAGGGCGAATACAAACCCTTGGACGGCTTCCTGTTCACCGCGATGATCGCCCGCGAGGACTGGTTGAGCAGCAACAAGGCAACCGCCGAGAAACTGGTGCGCGCAATCTGGAAAGCCGAACACCTGATCGCCAGCGAACCGGACAAGGCCCGCGAGTCGGTGCGCCCGTACTTCGCCCACACCGATGCAGCGATTTTTGATGCCGCCTGGACGGCTTCGTTGCCGTCCTACCCGGCCACGCCACGGATCGAAAAAGACGGTGTCGAGAAGAACATCAGCTTCATGAACGCCGTCGAGAATGATCCGGTGACGCTCGACCCGCAGCAGGTCTACACCAACACCATCGTCGACGCCGTGGCGCCGACTGTTTCCACCCTCAAGGGAGAGGCGAAATGACGCCCGAGGTTCATCTGGTCAATGTATTTCCCGCCACCGCGCGTGGCGGCAACCCGGCGCCCACCGTGGCGCTGGCCGACGGCATGAGTGATGCCGATATGCAGCAAGTCGCCCGGGACTACGGGCATGAGTGCGGCTTTGTGTTTGCCGCACCGGCCGGCAGCGATTTCGATTTTGCCCTGCGTTTCTGGGTGCCCAACCATGAGATGGAAATGTGCGGCCATGCCACCGTCGGCGCCATTTGGCTGCTGGATCAATTGGGCATGCTGCACAAGGAGCGCCTGGCACTGTGGACGTTGAGCGGGCGGGTTGATGCCCAGATCGCCAATGCGGGCACTGCGCAGATCCAAGTGGAAATCAGCCAACCCAAGGGGCACGTTGAAACCTTGAGCGATCCGCAGGTTGAGGCCGAGATTCTATCGGTGCTGGGCATTACCTCCAACGAACTGGCGCCGTTGCCGATCCAGAACGCCCGCACCAGCCGCGTCAAAACGCTGGTTGCGCTCAAAAGCGTGGCCGTGCTGGATAGCCTCAAGCCGGACTTCCGCCGCATGGAGCAACTGTGTGAGCGCATCGGCTCTACCGGGTTGTATCCCTACGCGCCGTCGGACCTTGAAGGTCGTCAGTTTGATGCGCGGCAATTCCCCAAATCCTCGGGTTACCCGGAAGACGCCGCCACCGGTATCGCGGCGGCAGCATTGTCTTTTGGCCTGCTGGAAAACGGCTTGGTGACTGCTGACGATCGTCCGGTATACATCCGCCAAGGCCGCGCGATGGGGCGGCCTTCGCAGATTTCGCTGCGCTTTCGTCATGATGCGGCAGGGCAGGTGCAGGGGTGCTGGTTGGGTGGGCATGTGGAATTTGTCGAGGAGCCCGCATGAGTATTCGCGAACGTATCGTCGCCTTGGGCTTGCAACTGCCCGAGGCGCCAGGCCCCAAGGGTGACTATGTGCCGGTGACGATTCATGCGGGTGTGGCCTATGTGAGTGGGCAAGTGTGCCGACTGGGCGATGGCGTGATCAGCGGGCCGGTGACGGACCAGACCTCGCCCGCGCGGGTGACACAAGCTGGTCAAACCTGTGCGCTGCGTGCCTTGAGCGTGTTGGATCAGGCGGTGGGGTTGGAGAACGTCGAGCGCATTTTGTTTGTGCGTGGCTTTGTGTATGGCGGCGAGGGTTTCCAGAGCTATTCCAAAGTGGTCGACGGCGCTTCCCAGGTGCTGATTGATGTGTTCGGTGAGCAGGGCCGGCATGCGCGGTCGGCGGTGGGCGTGGCGGGGTTGCCCAGCGGCGGCATGCTGGAATTGGAAGTCACCGCCGTTATCAAAACGACGGGATGACAGATCGGCACTCACCTCAATGAGCGCGTAAAATGCCGGTCTTTTTACGCGTATCTCGCAAAGGTGCCCCTTGAGCGCAGGCAAAGCCGTCGGACTGTTACTACTCACTTCCCTGTTGGCGGCGTGCGGCACCTCGCCGCCACGCACGCCCAATGACCTCTGCGGCATCTTCCGCGAAAAGGACGACTGGTACGACGCCGCCAAAGTCACGCAAAAACGCTGGGGGGTGCCGATCCAGGTGCCGTTCGCCATCATGTATCAGGAGTCCGGCTTCCACCAGGACGCCCTGGCCCCGCGCAAATACCTGCTGTGGATCATCCCCTGGGGCCGCGTCTCCACTGCCGCCGGCTACGCCCAGGCCAAGGACGAAGTGTGGAACGACTACCGCAAGAGCACCGGCCGCAGCGGCGCCAGCCGCCAGGACTTCGACGACGCCATCGACTTTGTCGGTTGGTACATGGACAAGACCTACACCGTCAACGGCGTCTACAAATACGACGCCTACGGCCAGTACCTGAACTACCACGAAGGCTGGGGCGGCTACCGCCAACGCACCTACGCCGCCAAGGCCTGGCTGCCGCCGGTGGCGAGCAAGGTGCAGGCGCGTTCACAGCTGTATGCGGCGCAGTATGCGCGGTGCAAGGATGATTTGGGGCGTGGGTTTTGGAGTCGGTTTTGGCATTGGCTGTAAGGGGGAAAAGCTGTTCCCACGCTGCATGAAGAATACAGCGTGGGGCAAGGGCTACATCTCGATCAACCAACCCACCAAAGGCACTATCATCAACGTACTCAACGCCATTGAGGTGACATTGCCAATGTACGGGTGAAAATGTGCGGGCAAGCGGCCCGCAATGTCACAGGCCAGTGGCGGCGCGATGAGAGCTCCGAGCAGTGCACTTGAACCGATGACTGCCCAACTACCACCATGGGTCAATACAGCTGCCGGCACTACAGAGACCAGTGGAACGTAGGTCGGAAACCATCCTCGTTTTATCCACTGTTTTCGCCAGATCACGACGCCCAGAGCCGATGTTAGCGCCTGGGCGGCGAGCAGCTGCAAGACCAGGCCTGATCCATACGCCGGGCTGATGGGATTCAGTGCATAGGCCACCAACACACCTGCCAGCAACCCGAGACTTGCGAGTTCGTTTCCGAAAAATGGCGCTTCGGAGAAATCCGCCAACACCCGACGCAGGCTCCAGACAATGCCGTAAGTGGGCGGTTTCGCGGGTGCCAGCTTGGCGGGGGCTATGTAATCAGAACTCACCAACGATGGCACTCGACGACACAGTGTAAATGCAATGACACTGCCGATCGCCATGCCCACCACATTGCCGACCACCACTGGAAGACCCAGTGGAACGCACACGAAGTTCACGATCAGCAGGCAAATGGGGGTCACCAGCAATGCGCCCATCACTGCACCGTTTACGGCAACTTTCCAGCCGCCGCCGAACATCAGCACCATGGCTGCTGGTAACGAGACGAATGCCGCAAACGTTGGTTGCCAAGTCTGTGCGGTGACGCTCCAGCCCCACAGTAGATTACTAAGCATTAGCCCCAGCAGTGAACTGGTCACCAACCAAGGCCATAGTCCTGTTCCGTAGGAAATAGAAAATCCTTGCCAGGCTTTACCGTGTTTGCTCGCCCACCATGCCAGGTAGGCGCCGCCCAACAAACCGAGCGATGCCAGTTCGTGCTTGTAGAAGGCTACTTCACTGATATCCCCGACTATCCACCGTAGCCAGGCAACAGGATGGGGCAGGGCCTGCGACCATCTCGGCGTAGCCCGGCCAGGACCATTGGTTGCTGAGCGCCACCCACAGCACCAGTAGCACACTGGCTAACCCCAGTATCAGGACGGTGAGATCTGCCCTGGACCGGTTGGACCTCGTTTCGGTAATGAGTGTTTTCATAGCGCACCCTCCGATCAGCGTGGAAGGGCAGGGTGTTGGGAGTAACCGAGCATTTGATCGTAGAGATCATTGCGTCGATCACGCTGCAGGTCATTGAGGCTGTTCCAGATCGGAGCACTGCGGGCGCTGGTGATATCAATGTCGGCGAACAGGATTTCCTGGCGATTGGCTGAGGCTACCGCGCCAATCGGCCAGCCGTTGGTTCCGGCAATCAGCGAGCATCCGAGGTAACGCGCTTCCCGCTCTTCGCCAATGCGGCTGGCGGCAGCGATAAACACGTTATTGACGTGGGCGGCGGTCATCGTCAGGTACGACGCCATGCATTTGCCTGCCTCATCGAACAGCGGCGGTGGAGTCCACACCCAATTGTTCAAGCTGCAAATAATATCGGCGCCCTCCTGGCTGAGGATACGTGGCACCTCCGGGAACCAGATATCCCAACAAATCAGCAGGCCAATACGGCCTATCGGTGTTTCAAATACTGGAAAACCGGTATCACCAGGCGTGAACCAGAGCTTTTCCAGGTTCCATAGGTGCGCCTTGCGGTATTTGCCGATAAACCCATCGGGGCCTAGCAGCACAGCCGTATTGAACAACTGCATACCGTCTATCTCACACAGGCCTGCCACCAGGTACACCTGGTGCCTGCAGGCAAAATCTATCCACGCCTGCACACTTTCGCCGCCTGGAACCCGTTCGGCATGATCAAAGGCGTCCTGGCGACTGCTGAAGAAATACCCGCAATTGGTAAGCTCGGGCAGTACGATCAGGTTCGCTCCACCGTTTGCCGCTTCTGTCGCTAGTGCAAGACTTTGACCTAGATTGTTGGCTCGGTTGTTCACGCCAACCTGAGGGTCCAGTTGGATGACTGCTACGCGTGCGGGGCTTGCTGGTTCGCTCATTGTGGTGACCTCTTATTGTTATACAACCGTGATTCGGCTGGGCGTTTATAAGAGGCGAGCAAGTGTTTAATTAAAAGTCAGGTGATTCCCGTTACATTGTAGTCTCTTTCTTTTATGGTTCGGCTCTAAAGGTTGGGTAGTCGCTCATAGTAAAATCTCCGTTGAAATCGGCTTGCGTTTTATTACAAATGTTTATCACGGTATCGATTGCTCCCCTGAAGCAGGGCTCCGTCCAGCCCGCATCTACAGAGAAGGACTCACCGCAGAGGTACAAGCCTGACTTGTGAGAAAAGTCTCGATTGTATTTCAGTAGCTTCATGGCGTCGTAATAAGTGCCTGCACGATAAAGCTTTGCGCAGCCAAGCGAGTTTTTATCATTCATCCACCGTTGAACCACTGCGTGGTTGCGACCAATATACGGTGATATTTTTTCTTTTATGTTGGTGGATTTCAAAAGAATTCTGTCGAGGTCTTCGATGCATCTGTCAACGAGTTCTTCGTCGGTGAATACTGATAGCTTGGTGGCATCATCTTCCCATGTGTAGCTGAGAAGGATGCAGTCGTAGGTGTTGGACTGGTTGTAACGGTAGGTATATACGTCATGAACCAAACTATCTGTCACGATGACTTGAGGGATTTTTTTATTGTGAGAGAGAAATGATTTTTTGAGGGGGGCGTACACTTTGCAGCTGGTTTCCCAGTGGGCCGTTTTATAGGCTTCTGTGATCTCAAATGGAAGCATTTCCTGGCTGAAGTTTTCAATTGATATTTGCGTTTCGATCAGCCATGAGGGCAGTGTCATTACCACGGAGTCGTAGTCGAGGAATTGTTTTTTTACGTTTTCGTTTTGTGTGACGTTCCAGTCGAAATAGACCCGTATTTTTCCGTTTTTTAGTTTTTTGATCTTTGTAACTGCACTGCTGGTCATGAAGCCTGAATGACTTTTTATGAGGCGCTCGTATAAAGATTCATGTGTTTCTACGGGTTTAATGAAGAGTAGGGATTCAGCCAGAGATCCAAGGCCGATGTAGTTTGGTTTGTTGAATGCAAGGCCTCTCGAGTCCAAGGTCTCGGGATGGTCCATGTAAGGTGACGCCATCAGTGTGCCGTCCATGTTTACACGCCCGTGAATTAACTGAAGATGACTGCTGAACCCAAATATCGCCGTGCGTAAGGGGTAAAGCGAACATACGTCATAGAATGCTCCCCAACTGCCGTCACCGATACCGATGGAGTAGAAAACAGCGGATTCCTGTGCAGTCATGCCCATGCCACCGAAATTTCCAGGGTCACTTGATTGCCAGCTATCGATGCTTGGCATTTTTACCAAGTCGCGGAAGGAAATACCTTCATATTTTTTGACTATTGAATTCCACATATCTTCCCAGCCTTCAGAACCGTAATGTTCAGAAACGGTCAACGTCATGCGTTCGGCGAAGGCTTTCCATTTTGTGAAAACATTGCCCAGTGTTTGACCTGGAGGCGGTGTTTTTCCATCAGTGTTTTTCCAGATAAGCATGGTGGGGTCGATGCTGTCATCTATGCTCCCCTCTCGTAGAAATATACCCGTGGATCGGACCGCAGCGCTGCCTGGATTAGGGAAGTCTGTATGGCGCAACTCGAACTCGTTGGCGTAATAGGCCATGAGTGAGCGTCCATCTTTAGGCGATTCATCTGATTTGTTGAAGAACGGCATTCTCATCGCGCCCATCTCGAAAGGTGGTCTGCCAACCGTGTTGGTGTTGTTATTCCCAAGAGCGGTAAGGTGCCTGCCGCCAATGCGCGTTGATTTTTCAATTAACGTTATGTTTGTGAATCCGCATCGGTAAAGTTCACGTGCAGTTGTTAATCCTGTAATGCCAGCACCTATAATGCATATTTTGTGAAGCGGCTCAGTGGCTTGGGCAATACCGTCGACTTGTTCCACCAAGGTGCGGTAGTCAAAACATAAGTCGGGTGGGTTGGGGAATACAGCTGTCCATTTACTCTTGCTAGAGCGCTTTTTTCGATGATGATGTTGCGCCGCGTCCGCGGGGTAATTGAAGTTGGAGCCGATGGTCATTCTGATATTCCTTATTCAGAGTTAGGGGCTCTGAACAGGATGGATGTGACTGCTGCTAGCCAGAAATAGGCTGGAGTTGGGTTTTGATAAGGGAAAGTCGTATTTGTTCGTAGGGGCAGTGCAAGCATCCAAAAGCGAGGGAGCATGCTCCCTCACCCTAGGTAACACTGTATTAGCTCGGCTGCATACACTCCAGCGACCGATCCACCATCACACTGGCCATGTCCACCAGGTGCATGACCGACAGCACCAACGTGCGTGAAGTCCCTTCCAGTCGATCCCCGGCCATTTGCGCCGCAACGGCGGCACAACGCAACACGCTGCTGGCGTGGGCCAGGGCGTCTTCGAAGCTGAGGTCTGGGGTGGTGGTGAAGAATTGCAGTTCTGAAGCAGGTGGCGCGGGGACAGGTTTGTCCATGGGTTCAACTCCTAATCAACGTTAGAGAGCCGTTACCTTCGCTACTAAACGGGGTGGCGGCCGTACGCAGGTTAGTAGACCGGTGATTAGGACCCGGCGCACCCGAAGGTGCCCTGCGCACGGCCACCATAACGCAGGGCCGAAAAAAAGCGCCTTGCAGAAGGGGGCGCTTGGCGCCTAATCACATCGTGGGCTACTAAACCCGGTCACTGAATGGGCAGTGACCGACGAAGACTAGCCACGTGATTTGAGCGGCGCAAGCGGTTGGGATTCTCTCGGAAACGTCCTGCGAGTTAAAGGGAAATGTCATCGCAGCGACTCTTCCTACACTTGCCAAACCTGCCCAATTCTGGGAAAACCCCACCCTTTGTACCGTCAACGAGCGCCCTATGAGCCCCGAAGAACTCCAAATCACCGACATCCGCCCCGGCACCGGCAAAGCCGTGGTCAAAGGCGCACTGATCACCACCCAATACACCGGCACCCTGGAAGATGGCACGGTGTTCGATTCCTCCTGGGAGCGCGGCAAGCCGTTCCAGTGTGTGATCGGCACCGGGCGTGTGATCAAGGGCTGGGACCTGGGCTTGATGGGCATGCAGGTGGGCGGTGTGCGCACCCTGTTCGTGCCGGCGCATCTGGCCTATGGCGAGCGGTCGATGGGGGCGCATATCAAGCCCAACAGCAATCTGCGTTTTGAGATTGAGTTGCTGGAAGTGCTGACGCGGGACGATTGAGGGCGGTGAACATGGAAGTTGATTCACACGAGTTGCCGGCGTGTTCCGTCGCGGGCATTCAGGTCGTTGAGCTGGGTGATCGCGATGAAGCCGAGTTGCAGCGGTTTTTTGAGCGGGCGCCGGATTACTTCATCGCGGTCAACGGTGAACCGGCCACAGCGACCGAAGCGCATGAGGAATTGCAGGGGCTGTTACCCGCAGGGTGGGCGTGCAGCCGGATGTATTGGCTGGGTTACCGCGATCTGGAAAACCAACTGGTGTCGGTGGTGAACATTGCGGCGGACTTGCTGGCTGTTGGTGTTTGGCACATCGGGCTGTTGCTGGTGGATGCACGCTTGCATGGCACTGGGTTGGCGCAGCGGCTGCACGCGGATCTTGAGGCTTGGGCTGCGGGCAACGGCGCTCAATGGTTGCGTTTGACGGTAGTCATCGGCAATGCCAAGGCCGAACGTTTCTGGCCAAAACTTGGCTATGTGCAGGTACGCACCCGCGAAGGGATCACGATGGGGCGTCAGGTGAACAGCGTTTCGATTCAGGTCAAGGCCCTGACAGGTGGGCAGGTGGGTGATTACCTGGCGTTGGTGCCGCGAGATCAAGTGGATGCACCTTCCTGAACCCACCCTGAAGAATCCTCTTATTCCCCATACGGAAACTTTCCTACGGTTTACTCTCTGATCATCGGGGCGTAAGCTTCGCGCGTTTTCATCAATAGCGGAGACCCTCAGTGGGTACTTGTTCGAGTGACAGTAGTCGGCCGGTTTCGGTAACCGGCACAGGCTTGGCAAGGTAACGCGCATTTTTACGATGCCGTTGTCTCGCCACTAAAAGCGAGAAGCGGCATCCCGGCAGTGGCCAGTCCTGGCGCCTGCCCGAATCCCTCTCATCGACGCTGACCAGCTCCCGGCTCACCTCGGGATGCTACGGACGCGCCTGCCTTTTACGGCAGGCGGGCCAAGCTGGCTGTGCCTGTAAAACAGGCGCGGTGCACACGGCGGTACCTGCACGACGGTTTTTTCCTCGCGCAGGAGTAACACCATGAACCTGACTCTGTTGAAAGAGTTCTTTGCCGGCTTCCTGCGGACCCGGCACATCGCTCGGCATTTCCGTCGCCTGGCGATGCTCGAAACCGTGACCGACGCCAGCGTCAGCCGCGAAGTGCCGCCGACCCTGGCGCAAACCCTGGTGGTCTCGGCCAACAGCAGTGCCGTGCAATTGCTCGGCACCCTGGGCAGCCATTCCGAGGGTTTGACCACTCAGGAAGCCGACGCTCTGCGCGTGCAATACGGGCTCAACGAAGTCGAGCATGAGCAGCCGCTGCCGTGGTGGGTGCACCTGTGGCACTGCTACAAAAACCCGTTCAACCTGTTGCTGACGTTGCTGGCGGTGATCTCTTGGCTGACCGAGGACATGAAGGCCGCCACGGTGATTTTTTCCATGGTGGTGCTGTCGACGCTGTTGCGTTTCTGGCAGGAGGCCAAGTCCAACAAGGCCGCCGATGCGCTGAAAGCCATGGTGAGCAACACCGCCACGGTACTGCGCCGCGATGAAGCCAAGCGCATCGAACTGCCGATCAAACAGTTGGTGCCGGGCGACCTGATCGTGCTGTCCGCTGGGGATATGATCCCCGCCGATTGCCGCGTACTCAGCGCCAAGGACCTGTTCGTCAGCCAGGCGGCGATGACCGGTGAATCGATGCCGGTGGAGAAGTTCGCCCAGCAGCAGGACGCCAAGACCCGCAACCCGCTGGACCTGGAGAACATCCTGTTCATGGGTACCAACGTGGTGTCCGGCGCGGCGACGGCGGTGATCCTGACCACCGGCAACAGCACCTATTTCGGCGCCCTGGCTCAGCGCGTCACCGCGACTGACCGCGCCACTACCTCGTTCCAGCATGGCGTCAACAAGGTCAGTTGGTTGCTGATCCGCTTCATGTTCGTGATGGCGCCGCTGGTGCTGTTCATCAACGGTTTCACCAAGGGCGACTGGACCGAAGCACTGTTGTTCGCGCTGTCGATTGCCGTGGGCCTGACCCCGGAAATGCTGCCGATGATCGTCACCTCCACCCTGGCCAAGGGCGCGGTGTTTCTGTCGCGCAAGAAAGTCATCGTCAAGCGCCTGGACGCGATCCAGAACTTCGGCGCCATGGACGTGCTGTGCACCGACAAGACCGGCACCCTGACCCAGGACAAAATCTTCCTGGCACGTCATGTGGACGTGTGGGGCGCAGAGTCCGATGACGTACTGGAAATGGCCTACCTCAACAGCTACTACCAGACCGGCCTGAAAAACCTGCTGGATGTGGCGGTGCTGGAACATGTGGAAGTGCACCGCGAGCTGAAAGTCGGCACGGCGTTCCAGAAGGTCGATGAAATTCCGTTCGACTTCAACCGCCGCCGCATGTCCGTGGTGGTCGCTGAGCAAGGCCAGCCGCACCTGTTGATCTGCAAGGGCGCTGTGGAAGAGATTCTGTCGGTGTGCAACAACGTGCGCCATGGCGACGTCAACGAAGCGCTGACCGACGACCTGCTGGCGCGTATCCGCCAGGTCACCGCCGCGTTCAACGAAGAAGGCCTGCGCGTGGTCGCCGTGGCCGCGCAGCCGATGGCGCCGGGGCGCGATACCTACAGTCTGGCGGATGAGAACAACCTCACGCTGATCGGTTATGTCGCGTTCCTCGACCCACCCAAGGAAAGTACTGCACCTGCGCTCAAGGCCCTCAAAGCCCATGGCGTGGCAGTGAAAGTGCTGACCGGCGACAACGAACTGGTCACGGCCAAGATCTGCCGCGAAGTGGGCCTGGAGCAACAGGGCCTGCTGATGGGCAACGACATCGAGGCCATGACCGATGCCGAATTGGCGAAGGCCGTGGAAACCACCAATGTGTTCGCCAAGCTCACCCCGAGCCACAAGGAACGCATCGTGCGCTTGCTCAAGGCCAACGGGCATGTGGTCGGCTTCATGGGCGATGGCATCAACGACGCGCCAGCATTGCGTACAGCTGATATCGGCATTTCGGTGGACAGCGCTGTGGATATCGCCAAGGAAGCCGCCGACATCATCCTGCTGGAAAAGAGCCTGATGATCCTGGAGGAGGGCGTGCTGGAAGGCCGGCGCACCTTCGCCAACATGCTCAAGTACATCAAGATGACCGCCAGTTCCAACTTCGGCAACGTGTTCTCGGTGCTGGTGGCCAGTGCGTTCATCCCGTTCCTGCCGATGCTGCCGATGCATTTGCTGGTGCAGAACCTGCTGTATGACATTTCGCAGATTGCGATTCCGTTCGATAACGTCGACGACGAGATGCTGAGCAAACCGCAACGCTGGCAACCGGGAGATGTCGGCCGTTTCATGCTGTTTTTCGGGCCGATCAGTTCGATCTTTGACATCACCACGTTCGCACTCATGTGGTATGTCTTCGATGCCAATACGCCTGACCACCAGACCTTGTTCCAGTCCGGCTGGTTCGTGGTCGGGCTGCTGACCCAGACGCTGATCGTGCACATGATCCGCACCCCGAAAATCCCGTTCCTGCAAAGCCGTGCGGCGATGCCGTTGATGGTGATGACCGGCGTGATCATGGCCGTGGGGATTTTCCTGCCGATGGGGCCACTGGCGCACTACTTCAAGTTGCAGGCGCTGCCGTCGCTGTACTTCGTGTTCCTGCCGGTGATCCTGCTGGCGTACATGGCACTGACCCAGGCGGTGAAGGGCTACTACATCCGTAAGTTTGGCTGGCAATGAACAGGGAAGATTTCCTATGCAAGCAATCAACAACATCAACCTCGAATCCCTGGTCGACACCCTGGTCAGCCTCACTGCGGCCTTTATTCTCGGTGGTTTGATCGGTTTCGAGCGTCAGTACCGTCAGCGCACGGCGGGCTTGCGTACCAACGTGTTGGTGGCGGTGGGCGCGGCGATTTTCGTCGACATGGCCAGCCGGCTCGGCGGCGCGGAAGGCGCGGTGCGGGTGGTGGCCTATGTGGTTTCGGGCATCGGTTTTCTCGGTGCCGGTGTGATCATGCGTGAAGAAGGCAACGTGCGGGGGCTCAACACGGCGGCCACCCTATGGGCGTCGGCGGCGGTGGGCGCCTGCGCGGGTGCCGACCTGGTGCTTGAGGCGCTGTTGGGAACCCTGTTTGTGCTGGCGGCCAACACCTTGCTGCGACCGATCGTCAACAACATCAACCGCCAGCCGTTGGACGTGGTGTCGGCAGAAGTCACCAACATCCTCTATGTGATCGCCCGGCGTACCCAGCAGAAAGCCGTACTGGCCTTGCTGGAAGCGGAGCTGGCACGTTGCAACTATCCGGCCAGCGATGTGGACGTGCGCCCCTTCGGCACGGAAGAAGTGGAGATCGAAGCCACCCTGGCCGTGACGTCCGTGGACGGCGACGAGTTGGACGCACTGGTGGCGCGAATCTCGATGTCGACCCTGGTGGTGCAAGCGTTCTGGAGTCCAAGTACCACCGAGTAGTCCCCGGCTGTAAGGCGCTGTCCCGCGCGAAGCAGACTATGCTGTTACCAGGAAAAGTCCTACAAGCAATCGAGATTATCCCTTCATTTGATAAGCCACACCGTTGTTAAGGTTGCGCCCTTGCGCCTCAGGAGCCAGGGCGCAGCTCAACGTTTTGACCGTGCTTTATCAAAAGGAGGGTTCTGTACTGCCTGAAGTGTCATGCGGAGTAATCAGCACCGTTTGTCGGAACTGTTACTTTTCACAGGTAGTTAGGTCCCGTGTGATATGTAAGCGTACTGATCCCTCGGGGAGTCTTATGAGCAAAGCTTTAATTGTGGATGATCACCCTTTTATCCGTGCCACCGTGAAGTACCTGTTGAAGCAAGAAGGCTTTGATGAAATCTATGAAGCGGGCAACGGCGCCGACGCCATGCAGTGTGCGCGTGAGCAGCGCCCGGACCTCATCATCCTCGACTTGGCCATGCCCAAACTCGGCGGGCTGGAGGTGATCAGCCGGATCAAGGCGCTGGAGCTGCCTTGCAAGATCCTGGTGCTGACCTCCTACCTGGCTGTGTTCTTCTCCACCCGCTGCATGCGCGCCGGGGCCATGGGCTTTGTGGCCAAGACGGGTGAGCTGGACGAGTTGCAAAAGGCGATCCGGGCGATCCGCTCCGGCTACAGCTGCTTCCCCAGCGTGGCCACCAGTTCAGTGCGCCGTGACGATATACAGACTACCGAGCAAGAACTGGTCGACGCGCTGTCAGACCGCGAATTGACGGTGCTGCAAAAGCTGGCATTGGGCCTGGGCAACAAGGAAATCGCCGAGGATATGCTGTTGAGCCACAAAACCATCAGTACCTACAAGACGCGACTCAAGGAAAAGCTGCGTATGTCTTCGGTGGTGCACCTGTCCAAGTTCGCCCAGCGCAATCATCTGATCTGAAATGACCACCTCCCGGCTGTTGAGATTCACGGCCATCCTGCTGATCGGGTTGTTGCCCTCAGCAGCGATGGCCCTGGACGAGCCACACTCCCTAAGACTCCTCGGCCACGCCACCCTTGAAAACCCAGGCCTGGAGCTTGATGAAAGCGACTGGCGCTGGCTACGCCAGCGACGCACGTTGGTGATGGGGGTGTCGGCGCCGGACTACGCGCCTTTCGACCTGAGCAACAACAATGATTTTGAAGGGATCACTGCTGACTACGCGTGGCTGATCAGCCTCATCTTGAGCATCCCTATCGAGGTTCGACGTTACGACACCCGCGATGAAGTGATCGAGGCCCTCAAGCTGGGCAAGGTCGATTTAGTGGGCTCGGCCAATGGTTACGAAGCCGCCGACAAAGACCTGATACTGTCGCGTTCCTACGCCAATGATCAACCTGTGCTGGTAACCCGCACGGGGGATAGTCATTTACTGGGCGCCGACCTGGCTGGCAAACGCGTGGCGATGCTCTACCACTACATGCAGCCCGACGCGGTGCAAGCCTATTACCCCAAGGCGCAGTTGCTGTTGTATGGCTCTACCCCCCAAGCCATCGGCTCCGTGTCGTTTGGCCAGGCGGATGTGTTCCTGGGGGACGTCATCAGTACCCGTTATCTGATCAACAAAAATCATCTCAATAATGTGCGTATGGCCGATTTTTCCGGGCTGGAGGTCAACCCGTTCGGGTTCGCGTTCACCGGGGATAACATCCGTCTGCTGAATATCATCAATGCGGCGCTGGCCGTGATCCCCGCCAGCCAGCAAATGAGCATCCTGCGCCGCTGGAGTGCCGGAGACAGCGGTTTCCTGGAGGCAGACCGACTGCGCTTGAGCGACAGTGAGCAGCGTTGGCTGGAGAAGCATCCACGGGTAACGGTCGCGGTGCTCGATAAGTTTATGCCGTTGTCATTTCTAGATGAGAAAGGGCAGTTCGTGGGGTTGAGCGATGAAGTGCTGTCGCGGATCAGCTTGCGCACAGGCTTGAAGTTCGAGGTAGTGCATGGCAGTTCTTTGCCTCGGCAAATTGACGAGGTCAGCAGCGGGCAAGTGGACATGCTTGCAGTTATCACGCCCAGCGTCGAGCGTGCCGAAAAGGTCCGCTTTACCCGGCCTTACCTGTCCAATCCTTATGTGCTGGTGACGCGGGCCAACGACGAGCGGTTGCTCACCCTGGAAGATATGCCCGGAAAGCGCCTGGCATTCATTGGCGGCAACAGCCTGGCCGCGCAAATTGCCCGAGACTACCCAGGTATCGAGTTCGTTGACGTCGAAAACCCTGAAGAGGCCATGGAGTTGGTCGCCAAAGGCAGTGTGGATGCGACCGTCATTTCATTGATCAGCGCACGCTACATGATTGCGCGCAATTTCCGAGACCGCCTGCGTATTACCAGCACGATCGGCACGGAACCGGCGCGCATTGCCTTCGGTGTCAACCGCAGCCAACTGGAGCTGTATTCGATCCTCGAGAAGGCGTTGTTGAGTATCACACCGGAAGAAATGGACGAACTGACCAACCGTTGGCGCAGCGAGATCATCATCGAAGACAGCTACTGGAGCAGCCATCGCAACGTGATCATCCAAGGGTTTGGTCTGGCAGCGTTGTTGCTGCTGGTGACCCTGGGTTGGGGGCTCTACCTGCGCAACCTGATACACAAGCGTGCTCAGGCAGAACGTGCCTTGAGCGACCAGATGCGATTCATGAGCGTGCTGATCGACGGCACCCCTCATCCGATCTATGTGCGCGATCGCCAAGGTCGGTTAATGGCTTGCAACAACGCATACCTTGATGTGTTTGGCTTCAGGTTGGAGGACGTGATCGGCAAGACTGTGGTGCAAACCGACACGGGCAACCCGCCGCAGGCCCAGTCGTTCCATGCCGATTACTTGAGCCTGATGGCGCGGGGTGAGCCGCAGATCCAGGATCGCGTGCTCAAGGTGCCGGGAGGTGGTGTGCTGACCATTTACCAGTGGATGCTGCCATACCGTGACAGCAACGGCAGCGTTGTGGGCATGATTGCCGGTTGGGTGGATGTCAGCGAACGCCAGCGCCTGCTGGGCCAGCTGCAGGAAGCCAAGGAGGAAGCCGACGCCGCCAACCGGGCCAAGACTACGTTCCTGGCGACCATGAGCCATGAGATCCGCACACCCATGAATGCGGTGATCGGCATGATCGAGTTGGCCCAGAAAAACGCCGAGCAGGGCCGTGTCGATCAGGATGCGCTGGAGGTGGCGTCGATGGCATCCCGGAGCATGCTGGAGTTGATCGGCGATATCCTGGACATTGCACGGATTGAAACCGGTCACCTGTCCTTGAGCCTGGAGCAGGCCAACCTCCATGAGTTGTTGGCCTCTGTGGCACGGGTTTTCGAGGGGCTCGCGCGGGACAAGGGGTTGCAGCTGCTCGTCGAGTTTGATCCGCTGATCGACCGGACGGTGATGATCGACCCTCTGCGTTTCAAGCAAGTAGTGTCCAACCTGCTGGGCAATGCCATCAAATTCACCACCACCGGGCAGGTACGTCTGGGCGCTCAGAGCGCACCGGCATTGGCCGGTGACCACTTGAACCTCCGGTTGTTTGTGGAAGATACGGGGATTGGCATCAGCGCCGAAGATCAGCAGCGCTTGTTCAACCCGTTTATCCAAGGCAGCAACAACGACCAGTCGGCGCGCAGTGGCTCCGGCCTTGGGTTGGTGATCAGCCGCAACCTGTGCGAGATGATGGGCGGCCAATTGCATCTGAGCAGTGTGCAGGGCAAGGGGACGCGAGTGGACGTGACGTTGGCGCTGGCGCTGACCACCGCAACGGCGGTTTCCTTACCTGTTCAACCTGCGCCTGCGACACCTGCATTGAACCTCCTGGTGGTCGATGATTACCCGGCCAATCGCTTGCTGTTGACGCGACAACTGAGCTTCCTGGGGCATCACATCGTCACGGCCGAGGACGGCGCTGAGGGCTTTGCACTGTGGCGGGCCCGGGCAGTTTGATGGCGTCATCACCGACAGCAACATGCCCGTCATGGATGGCTACACATTGGCCCGTGATATCCGTGCCCAGGAGCGTCAGCGTGGCCTGGTGCCGTGTCTGCTTCTGGGGTTTACCGCCAACGCGCAACCGGAGGAGACCGAGCGCTGCCGGCAGGCGGGCATGGACGGTTGTCTCTTCAAACCGACCGGCCTTGATGATCTGCGCGCAGCGTTGGCATCGCGCACCGCGGCACCGGTGGTGGTGGAGGCCGTGCCGGTATGTGACTTGAGTACCCTGGTCGCACTGACAGGCGATGATACTGCCGGGCTCAATGAGTTGCTGGCGCCATTGATCGGTAGCCTCGCAGAGGACCGCTTGCTGCTATCGACGCTGCAAGAACACGCGGACTTTGGCAAGTTGCATGACTTGGCTCATCGCGTTAAAGGTGGGGCGCGCATGGTCAAGGCGCCGGCGCTGATCGCGTGTTGTGAAACGCTGGAGGGTGTGTGTGAAAGCCGGGACCGTCATGCATTGGCGGCGTCGGTTGAAGCCATTGGCCACGCCATTGATAGCTTGCATCACAGCCTGAGCGCCCGCATCAAGCAGGCTTGACTGAAGTGGATGGCCATTCGGTGGATTTGGGAGAGTTCCTACATGGAACAGGAACAAACCTGATTTTGTCTTCGGGTTATGTCTGGAAAATGGGCCCCGCTCACTGACGAGCGCTGCCTGCCCAGGGGTTCGCCATGCCAAACAAAGCACTGACCATCCTGATTGCCGATGAACAACACCTGCAACGCCTGTACATCGAGAAGATGCTCAACCGATTGGGATATTTCCGGATTGTACCGGTGGAAACCTTTGAAGAGGTCCAGTTGCTCACCGCCATCCCCGCCCGGCCTTTTGATGTGCTGATCATCAATGCGGGGCTGACGGCCCACGCTTGCGGGCCTCAACCCCAGGCGCACCACGTGCTGGTCTACGATCACCTGGACCTGAGCGCCCGCGCCGACGCAACGCCGGCAGTGCTGGTGCGGCTACCCGGCGTGCCTGACAACGTCAACCTCGAACACATCATGGACATCATCGACCCACCCGCAGCCACTGCTGGCCTGCGGGTGTTGCCGTGGTTGCGGGAGTTAGCCCAAGCACCAGCAGCCGGGATTTAATCCCATTTTGGTGCGATACCCTTGGGGCTGGTCAGGCGATGGCCGCGTTCCAGTTCGGCAATCTGTGCCATGTCGGCAGCGCTCAAGGTCAGTTGCAGGGCCTGGAGGTTACTTTCCAGGTTGGCGCGCTTGGTCGAGGACGGAATGACCGCGTAACCCGATTGCATGGCCCAGGCCAGTGTCACTTGCGCCGGGGTCGCCTGATGGCGTTCGGCGATTTGCTGGATCACCGGGTCCTTGAGCACTTCGCCGTAGGCCAGGGTCATGTAGGACGTGATCTGGATACCGTTGGCGGTGGCGAAGTCCACGACCTGGCGGTTTTGCAGGTAGGGGTGCAGTTCGACCTGGTTGGTGGCGATGTTTTCGGCCCCAACGGCGGCAATCGCCTGCTTCATCAGGTCGATGGTGAAGTTGGAAATGCCGATCTGGCGGGTCAGGCCCAGGCGCTTGGCTTCCAGCAACTGGCCCATGAATTCGGCGACAGGCACCTTGTCTTCCGGCGAGGGCCAGTGAATCAGGGTCAAGTCCAGGTAGTCGGTCTTCAGTTTGCGCAGGCTTTCTTTCAGGCTTGGAATCAGCTGGCCTTCGGCGAAGTTGGCGATCCAGATCTTGCTGGTGATGAACAGCTCATCACGCGGGATGCCACTGTCGGCAATCGCCTGGCCGACATCGGCTTCGTTCTCGTAGATCTGAGCGGTGTCGATGACGCGGTAGCCCAGCTCCAGACCGGTACTGACCGAATCGATCACCACCTGGCCTTGCAGGCGGAAGGTGCCGAGGCCGAAGGCCGGGACATTTTGCGTTGGGGTAGACATCAGTAACTCCTGAAGGGGGATGAACAATGGAGTCGAGTATCCGCCCGTCGTTCCTTCGGAAAAACCGCCGAATCCGAAAAGGACTCTTTACCGCAGGTCACGAATCGCCAGCGCCTTGAACCGCTGTGCCAATGACAGAACCACCTGGCCGCTGCCCATGTTGGGCACCACATGGGTAAAGGGAATGTCGATCATGCGGTTCTCGCGCACGGCGCGCAGCTTGGAGAGTACCGGGTCGGTGGTCAGCAACTGCCGCTTGCGGCTGGCCGGTGACCACAGCGCATCGGCCAGCAGGATCACGTCCGGGTCCTTGGCCAGCAGGGTTTCATTGCTGACGGTCACCCGTGACAACGGGATATCGGCCAGTATATTGCGTGCACCGGAGGCCATCAGCAGGGTGGTGACAAAACCCCGTTGGCCTTCGCTATCGAGTCCACCCACTTCACTGTCCAGGTAAAACACCGACAGCGGACGGGCATCACCCATCAGGCCATGGGCGCGCGCCAGGTCAGCATCCAACGCGTCGCTGAGCATTTGAGCGCGTTGGGTTTTGTGCAACAGGGCGCCGAGGGTAAACAAGTCCTGACGGATATGCCCAAAGTAATCCAGCGAGTGACCCGCGCAGGCGGACTCCAGCAGGTACGACGCCACCCCGTTGTTCGCTAGTCCCGTACGTGAGGTCACGCCATCGCCAAAGGCACTGGCGAAACCGCCGACTACCAGGTCTGGGCGCTGCGCATACAGCACTTCACTGGACGGGTATTTCGCCGCGATGACCGGCACGTCAAAGTACTCGCCGTGCCGGTGCGTAATGCCGTTGTCGTCCAGGTACGCGACACCTGCCAGCGAAGGCCCGGCATCCAACGCCAGCAGCAAATCGGCGGCGTGCTGGTTGAGTGCCACGATGCGCGACGGTGGTGAAGGAGGCACGCTCCAGTCCTGGGCGCAGTTGCGATAACTGTCTGCCAGCGCCGGTGTGCAGTAGAGCAGGGCGCTCAACCATAGCCATGGCTGTTTCATGGGGCGTCCTTGATCAGCAGGTCTTGCACCACATCGCCGCCCACCAGGTGCACATCCACCAGGCGCAGCACTTCGGCCTTGTTGTGCACGCCATACCAGCAACGCTCGGGATACACCGTGAGCACCGGTCCGAGGTTGCACGGGAACTGGCAATGGGTGCGCGTCAGCAGCACGCCACCGGGCACTTCGATGTGCTCATGTTCCAGCAGTCGGCGGCGCAGGGTTTTCCACAGTTGCAAGGCGCCGCGCTGCGTACAGCGTGGGCCGGTGCACAGGAATACATGGCGGGCGTGGTCCGGTATGCGGGACCAGTCGGGATGGAAGTCCACCCCGTCGATTTTGGTGATCTCAGTCATCAGAAGCGATACGTGTAACGCACCTCGGATGTGAACGGGCGGCCGAGGTTGTCGACGTTGCTGGCGCGGCTGGTGACGTAGTCGCGGTCGAACAAGTTTTCCACCAGCAGGCTCAGGCGGTGTTGGTGGGCGGCGTCGAGGTAGCGATAGGCATCGGCGTCTACCACGGAGTAGTGGCCGTATTCGACGTTTTTCGAGCTGGTGATGTCGCGAATGTAGCGGATCGCAGTACCTGCGCCCCATAAGCGGTTTTCCGATTCGAAACCGATCCGTGAACGGGCAAAGAAACTCGGAATGTCGTTGATGGTGACGCCGGTGCGGGACTCGGTGAGGTTGCGCGTCATGTCGGCCTGCAGGCTCCACTGGTCGTTGAGCGCGAGCTTGGCGTCGGCCTCGAAGCCACGCATCTGGAGCTGGCCCTGGCCGTTGACCCATTGCACATCGTCGAGCGTGATCAAGTCAGTGATTTTGCGTTTGAACAGCGTGACGCTGGCGCTGAAGTCGCGCTCGCCCAGCAGTCCCTTGTAGTCGATCCCCAGTTCGGCGTTGCGGCTTTTCTCCGGCTTGAGATTGCGGTTACCGATCTCGTCGCCCGGCTCGTTGACGAACAGCTGTTCGGCGTTGGGCAGTTTGTAGGCCGTACCGTATTGGCCACGCAGGGCCCAGTGGTCGTTGAGATCATAGAGCGAGGTGAGCATGCCGACGGTGGCACTGTCGCCGCCGCTCATGGCTTCATGCCGCACGCCCACGCTGGGGTGCCAGTTGGGCAGCGCGTCGATCTGCGGTCGCAGTTGCGTATACAGCGCGTGGGCCTGGGCCTTGTTGTCGTCGATCACCAGTACATCGTCCTGGCCCTTGAACCACTGGTTGTCGCTGCCCACCACCAGCACATGGCCGCCTGGCAACTCGGCCTTGCCCTCGGCTTGTACACCCCAGTCAGTGAAGCCCCAGTAGTCGTTGTTGTTACGTACCTTACGACCCCCGTCGGCGGTGTTGTCGATCCGCGTGTAGCGTGTGTCCCAGTCGTTGATATGACCCTTGATGAAATAACTCAGGCGCTCGTTGATCGCCTGTTCGAAAGTCGCCGTGGCGATCTGTTGCACACGGTCGTTGGTGGTCTTGTAGTTGTTCACCGGCCGTGCGAAATCAAGGTTGGCATCGGCATATTGGTAGAACAGTTCCAGGCGCGAGTCATCGCCAAACGCCTGGGTGGCCTTGGCGCCGAAGGTGGTCACTTCGTACGAGCGCTTTTTGTCGCTGACGCGGCCGCTGTAGTCGCTGTTGCGAAACGGCTGGTAGCCCTCGGAGGCGTTGCGGCTGACATACGCCAGCAGGCCAAGGTCGCCCCAGCCGTTGGTGAAGATCTTCTCCACCCGCGCATCGCCGGTGGTGCCGCCGAAGGTATCGACTCCCAGGTTCACTTCACCGGACGCCTCGCGGGTCTGCGGGCTGCGCGTGACGATGTTGATGACCCCCGACACCGCCTGGGTGCCGAACAACAGGCTCTGGCCGCCCTTGAGCACTTCGATACGCTCGATGGCGTTGGCTGGCAGCGTGTCGAGGTAGAGGCCGCCATACAGACGGTTGTTCAGGCGCACGCCGTCGAGCAGGATCAATGTGTCATCGTTGCGCCCGCCCAGCAGGGAATAGGTGCCGTAGTCGAACGGGCCGTTTTTCGGCGCCACATACAGGCCGGGGATGAACATCTGCATCACCCGCGTCACGTCGGCGGCGGGGCCGGCGCGTTCGATCTGTTCGCGGGTGACGATCTCCACTTTGCTGCCGTACTGGGCCATGGCGGCGACGGTGGTGGATTCCACGGAAGGGGCGGAGACGATCTGCTGGTTGAGCACCAGGGTGTTGTCGTCGGCCAGCAACAGGGGGCTGAACAGCGAGCCGAACAAAGGGATCAGGGAACGTCGAATCATAGTCTTCTCGAAAGTATCTTCGCAGAAGCACGCAGGAGAAGGCATCGCGCACACGCCGATACCGGCCCATGCCCGCCCACCGCAGGAGTTTGCCTAACAGAAATTCCAGGCCGGTCTCCGGGCTCTCGCGTATGGAACCCTTCACCTTCCCATGGCACGCAGGCCACAGTGGTGTGTCGAAGGGGTCACGCGAATACCGTTGCGGGGGCAGCACCGGACTGGCTCAAAAGAGCGTACCGGTTTCCCGTTTCACCCCAAGCACGGCGGCAGGGGGCACCTGAAACAGGCCGGCATCTGAACATTCGCATGACCGTTCGTCAACTCCGTCATTCAGGATTCACCGGCTTCACTTGCCAGCAATGGGGCGGCGCGGTATTCCAGAACACTCACCCTCCGCCTTGGACATCCCATGACTCAACACCTCACCGAATACGCCGATGCCAGCCCAGAAGTGCGCGCGGTCTATGACGACATCATGCACACGCGCCAGGTCGATCGGGTCAACAACTTCTGGAAGTGCCTGGCCGCCCACCCACCGACCCTGCGCCGGACCTGGGAAAGCCTCAAGGAAATCATGGCGCCGGGGGCATTGGATCCACTGACCAAGGAACTGCTCTATGTGGCTGTCAGCGTGACCAATAATTGCCCGTATTGCATCGCCTCCCACACGGCAGCAGCGCGCAAGGCGGGGATGACCGACGAGATGTTCGGCGAGTTGCAAGCGGTGGTCGGCATGGCCAACGAAACCAACCGCCTGGCCACCGGCTATCGCGTGCCGGTGGATGAGGCGTTCAAGTTGCCATAAGGCGATTCAGCCGTCGAACCAGGCGAGCAGCACCGTGACATTGTCGCGCCCGGCGTATTCGCGGGTGAGGTGGATCAGCCGTTGGCAGGCAGTCTCCAGCGTGTCGCGGCTGGCAGCGGCGAGTACCTGAGCCATTTCCTGGTGCGGAACGCAACCGTGCAGGCCGTCACTGCAGAGCATCAGCAGGTCGTTGCGCTTCACGGGTTGCACGCGTACTTGCGGTTCTACCCGCGGCCCCGGGCCGATAGCTTGCAACAGCAGATTGCGTGCCGGTAAACGGTCGACTTTGCCGGCCTCAAGGGCTTGCTGATACCAGGTCTGGTCGCGGGTCAGCAGGCTCAGTTCGCCGTCGCGGTAGCGGTACAAACGACTGTCACCCACATGAAACAGCAACAGTGGCCCATCGGCATGCGGGCGCCATGCTCCTGTGAGTGTGGTGCCCATGCCGCTGCCTTCGCTCATCTGGCGTGCCACGTTTTTCTGGTAGACGCACTGGTTCACCTGATCGATGGCGTTGTGCAGGCGACTGGCGGCTTGCATGTCCGGGTCCGACCAGGTGGCGTCCGGGTCGCTGCCGTCGTTCAGTGGGTCGACACGGTGGGCGTTGAGCGCCTGGCGCAAACTGATCAGGGCTTCGGCACTGGCCAGGGCGCCGGCTTCATGGCCGCCCATGCCGTCAGCCACGGCAAACAGCCCGAGGCTGGGCTCCACCAGAAAGTTATCTTCGTTGCTCTGGCGCACCGTGCCGACATCGCTGGCCCCATAGGCGACCGCGCAGGCCAGGCGATGGGGCCCGCAGGCGCTGAGGGGAGAGTCGATCATGGCAGGGGCTCAAAGCTGTTGAGGAACGCCAGGCGCTGGGCCTCGCTCTCGATAGACTCGGCCAACCGTTGCACAAAGGGTTGGCGCAGTGAGGTTGCACGCAAGGCGCGACTGACCACGATGCGGGCGATGGGACCAATCAGCACCGCCAGCCGGCGTTCGGCCATGTGTGCGAAGTCGGGGTCGACTGGCGTATGGATCACCTCGGTGGTCGGAACAATCGCGGTGGGTTCAGTCACGACCTCGGGCGCGGCAGTCGGCGGGTTGAGGCGTTGGAACAGCGACTGGCTGGCGCTGGTGAACTGCTCACGGCCGCGCTCCGACGGAATATGCGGCAACAATGCGGCGCAGATACCCTCGAAGTCATCGGCGCCATTGAGGCTCTTGCGCACCAGGAAGCGTGCAAGCGGGCCGATCTGGTGGGACAGCAGCGACTCCAGCTCAGGCATCACGGCCAACTTCCACGGCATGAGGGTTTCCACGGCTTCGGTCGCTAACGGTGTCACGCCGCTGCTCAAGGGTTGGTTGGGAAGCATCAGCACGGTGCGATCATCGTCGATATCGGCGCTGGTCCAACTGCCGGTGGTGGTTCCGAGCAGCGCTTCAAGGTCATCCAGAAAGGCGTGCGCCGAGGGATAGCGGTCGGCCGGGCGCTTGGCCAGGGCGCGGACGATCACACTGTCCAACGCCGGGTCGAGGGCCAGGTTCAAGCTCGACGGTGCTACCGGCGTCTGGTTGAGAATCTGCTGCATAACCATGGTGGCCGAGCCGGAAAACGGTCGCTCGCCAGTGAGCAGTTGGTACAGCACGATCCCAGCGGAAAACACGTCGGAGCGACCGTCGATCAATTCGCCGCAAAACTGTTCCGGCGACATGTAGCTGGGGGTGCCGATCATCGAGCCGGTCTGGGTGAGCGTGGAGGAGTCCAGGCGTGCGACGCCGAAGTCGGTGACCTTGACGTGGTTGTCGGCGGTGATCAGCAGGTTGGCCGGCTTGATATCGCGGTGCACCACACCCTTGGAGTGCGCGTACTCCAGGGCCAACAGCAACTGGCGCATCCAGCCGAGGCTGTGGCTGAGGTCACGGGGTGTCTGGGCGGCGAGCAGGGTGTTGAGCGGTGTGCCTTCGACGAACTCCATGGCGATGTACGCCGAGCCCTCGTCCTCGCCGTAGTCGTAGACCGCGACGATATTGGGATGCATCAGCCGGCCAGCGGCCTGGGCTTCATTCTTGAAGCGGCTGACCAGCTCGGCGTGCTGGCTATCGCCGAACAGCTCCTTGCGGATAGTCTTGAGCGCCACGGTGCGGGCGATGTTCGGGTCGAACGCCTTGTACACCGTGCCCATGGCGCCTTTTCCGAGCACGCTGTCGATGCGGTATTTGCCGAGTTGTTCAAGCATGATCGCGGCCCTATTCCTCAAGCATCTTCATGGCGCTGACCAAGCTGGTACGCATACGGCCGAAGGACTGACCCAGGCGTGCCAACTCGTCGCTGCCGCTGACGTCCATCGGCGGCACATCGGTTTCGCCCAGGCTGACGCGGTCAGCCAACGCCGACATCTGCCGCAGGCGCCGTGTGACAAACAGGTGCACCGCCACGTTCAAGGCCACGAACAATACGGCGAAGATCCCCAGCATCGACAGCATGTAGCTGTGCAGCAGGCTCGTGGCGCGTTGCATCGGTAAGTCCAGTGGCACTGAGACCAGTTGCGCACCGATGGTGTCATTGAGTTTCCAGCCGAAGCCATTTACCGCTCCGTAGATGTCGACCATGGTTTTTGGCGCCGCATCTGGCGTGCTGTGGCAGGCCAGGCAGGCGGCGTCCTTGATCTGGATCGGTCGCGCGATGTAGAGCGACGTGCCTTTGTCATCGGCGCGCTCACCCACCATCTCGTCGGTCTGCGGCTGGCTGCGCAGGGTGCTGATCAGGGTTTTTTCCCAGTCGTTGGCCAGGTCACGCGGGTTGGTGGGGTTGAGCGTGGCTTCTTTGTAGGCATAGTCCGGGTAAGACTTGAGCAGTTCCTGCAGGTGCGAAATGGCGGCGAAGTCCGGTACCGATTGCGGCAGGAACTGGAACTTCAGGCGGTTCTCCAGCAGCGGCACAATCTGCTCGGCCGTGTAGGTGCTGGCGGCAGAGGCCGAGCGCATCAGCATGCGTGCGGTTTCCAGGGTTTCCCGGCGCGCACTCTGTTGCAGCATGTAGTGGGTTGAGAGGCTGGTGGCGATAAAACCGACGATAAACACCGCCAGGAACACCACGTTGAATTTGACCGCAAGCGACAGTTTCATAAAGACCTTCGGGGACCGACGTGGTGGGGATCAGTGCGCATTCTTGCGACGTTCCAGGCGCAACAGCTCCAGCTCCCACTCCAGCACTCCGCCACGGTTGACCTTCACCGCCTGGCGGAACGTCGGGTCGTTAAGGCGCGGCGCAAAGCGGCTGGCGAGCATCTGCTGGCTGAGGTTGAGCGGGCTGACAACCCAGGGGGCAATGTCGTCGTAGGTGACGTCACGTTCTTTTTTCGGCTCGGATGCGGCAGGGATTTTCTTGCCCAGGGGCACCAGCGGGTCGAGGAATTGGCGGGGCAGGGCGTCGATAAATGCCTGCTCGGGACGCGGCACGATCTTGAGAGCGCTGCCGGTGCTGCGCTGTGCAAAGTCTTCATGGCCCAGGGTGACGCTGTGCTCGCCTTTGCCGTGGGTGTCGAGTTCATTGACCACTTGGCTGCCGTCCTCGATGAATATCTCGGTCTGGCGTGGGCTCACGTGAATCACGCTCGAACTTTGGGTGGCGGTGAACGCCAGTGCGCCGGTGGTCACCGCCAGGTTGGCGTGGGTGTTGCCCGCCACTGGTTGCAGCTTCAGCCAGCCATTGAGCAGATTGATTTGGGCGGCGGTGCGGTTGGTCGCGATCAGGATGCGGGTGTCGGGACCCAATGCCAGGGTCGTCGACGCAATACCTTCGATCTGCACGCCAGCCGCACCGGTCTGCAGGATATCGCCCCCTTGCAGTCGGGTGCCGACGCCCACGGTATAGAGGCTGGTGGCGCGTATCAGCTTCAGCGGTTTTTCCGCATAGGCGATCACGCCAATAGTGGCTGGCGCCGCCAGGGCATGCGGCAACTGGAGCAAGCCTGCGAGCAAGAGGACTATCGAAAGTTTTTTCACGTGGGCGCCATCTATCGAGCACTGGGGGCAGGCACCGATGCTGTCGCAACAGCCGGTGTTCGTGCGTGCGCAAGGCATCGCAGGGCCGAAGGCTACCGGCTGATAGGGCGTAGGAAGAAGACAATTATCTGCATGGAAAAGACGAATTCCGATTAAACGAAATCATGGAATAAAGCGTCCGGGGAGGGTGTTCTTCTGATGATTTCCCGTGATTCGAACGGCGTTTGCAGGGACTGGCGAGACGTCTGCACCTTCCTTCTATCCGGAGCACCTATGACCAACACGTGCATGACCGCGTTGTCGTCCACCAAGACCTTCCTGCAACAGAACTTCATGACCGCCAAACGCATTCCTCCAAGCCTGGTGAAGGGGATCAACGTGTTTGACGTCAATAGTCATAAATCCGGTGGGTACCGACTGGCCACCCTGGATAAACCGGGTGATTTCGGCAAGATCGAACGGCCGCTGATGGGGCATTGGGTTCCTCAGGGTGATTACTGCGATATTCCGGTCAATCCAGGCGCGACTGGCTATGTGTTCACGCCGGACTTCAGTGGCTGTTCGATCTTGATCGACCAGCTTGATGAACTCACGTATCGGGTGTTTCACGTACAGGGTGGCAGCGACTACTTGAGCAAGGAATACCTCAGTCGTGCCGATGGTCATGGCCTGGGTTTGGCCACCGCGATGACCTTTGACGACTATGGCGAAGCTGCGTATCCACGCGGGTTCGCGTTCATGAAATTTGAGGAGGAACGCTGGTGGATCTACTTCCAGCGCCAGAATGGCGTGGGGCTGAACTTCGCCAATGGCCAGTTCGCGATGGTCGGTGCTCAAACGGTACGTGGAGGCGGGCGGATACCGGTGCCAAACCTCAAGCGCGAGCCGCCACGCCAGGGTGTGATGCACAGCGGCAAGGCCGTGCCGACACCGGCCAGTCAGCGCGCGGAACTGGAGATCGAAGTCTGGTAGGCGAGGTTTTTGCCCGGCTTGGAAAATAGTCGGGAATAAACCGTTCGGGTCGGTTGTTCATCCTGCAGACGCTGATAACCAGCCGCTACCGACGGACTTCAACATGATTAACCAGACGTTTCTTGACCCTTCTTCTGGCAGGCGAAAAATGAGTGACACCGATCCTGATGCCATCACCCGCCGTAATCGCCTGGCGCTGCTGGTCGTGCAAGTGATCGGCCTGATTGTGCTGGTGATCTGTGCGGTCGACGCGCAGCGGGCACAGGCACAGGACTTGCCGGAACCGGCCAATGGCGCGGCCAAGCAAGTGCTGATGACCGTGCGGGCTGCCGGCGTGCAGATCTACACCTGTGCCCGCGATAACAAGGATCATCTTGCCTGGCAGTTTCGTGAGCCGCTTGCCACGCTGATGATCAATGGCAAGACCGTTGGCCGACACTTTGCCGGGCCCACCTGGCAACTGGATGATCGCAGCGCAGTGGTCGGCAAGGTCATTGCCCAGGCACCTGGGTCGAGTGCCCAGGACATTCCGCTGCTGCGCCTTGAAGTGGTGAGCCATCAGGGCGACGGCGGGCTGGCACAGGTGATTGCGGTGGAACGTCTGCATACCTTGGGCGGCGTATTCAGCGGCAGTTGTGCCCAGGTTGGTGAATTGCACCTGGAACCCTACAGCGCCGATTACCGCTTTCTCGGCCAATAGCTTCATTCCGGGCCCTTAGGCTCAGTAATACCCCTCTAAATGAATTCATTCCTCGCGCCGGTTGCCCTCGGCGTGCGGCAACGCTGTGCCTGTTACACCACTAAAAACCTAGGAGCTTTGCATATGATCACGCGTTTACTTGCCGCTACGGCACTGACTGTTGTTGCTTCAACCGGCGCACAGGCGGCGGATGCCTATTCGTCCGAAGGCCCTACCGACTGGACCGGTTTCTACGGCGGCTTGAGTGCCGGCTACGGCTTTGGTGGCGATGGTGATGTCGATACCAAGGGCCAGGCTGCACCGAACATTGCCAACATCAACGGCGGTGCACGCCCTGGCCGCGTGAACCTGGACCGCAACGGCCTGCTGGGTGGCATACAGTTCGGCTACAACTACCAGTTCGGCCAGTGGGTGGCCGGTATCGAAGCGGATATCTCCCATACCGATCTGCAGGACAGCCGAAACATTGGCACGGCTCAGCTCAACACCCGCTTGGCGCTGAACAACAGATTCGAATCGAAGATCAAATACCTCGGCACCCTGCGCGGTCGCTTCGGTTATGCGTTCGACCACACCTTGGTCTACGGTACGGCCGGCCTGGCCTATGGCGAAACCAGCCAGAGCGTCGACATGTTCGGCCCCACAGGCAATACCCAGTTCAGCGGCGACCAGAGCCATTTCAAAATGGGGTACACGGTGGGAGCTGGTATCGAACAGGCCATCACCAAGAACCTGTCGTTCAAGACCGAATACCTGTACTACGACCTGGGTGAAGACAAGCTGAATGTCGCTGTGATTCCGGGCAGCGGTGGCGCAGGGACTGGGTATGATTCCAAGTTCAAGAACGATGGGCAGATGCTGCGTGTTGGGTTGAACTGGAAGTTTGACTGACGTTGGAGCCTCAGGCGCAGAGGCTTTCAGCGTGCATCGGGCGCGCGGGGCGGTGTTGATGCAACTGGCCCTGTCGCGTCTTGCGGGTTTTGCGGGTATGGACCGCGTTCCAGAGAGTGAAGTCGAACTGTGTGGCGGAGACGACATTTTCCTGGATCAGTGTGATGGGGGGCGGGTTGGCTGCAGTTGAGTAGTGAGTATTCAGCGTGACCTCCAGTGTGTCCTTGTCTCGGTAACCGCTGAGTATGGGGATCAGCGTGAAGGCATGATCGACACCTTCGGACTCGGTCGGTGTGCCTGCGAACAGTACGATTCCGACATAGACCTTGCGATCGTTCAAGCTGAACATGCACGGCCTGCACTGCACGATGGACTCTCTCAGCAAGATTCTGAAAGGCGTGCCCTCAAGGACACCCAGCGCCAGCAGCGAGTGGAGCTGGACGTCTGTTTCCAGTTGCAATATTTTCTTCTTCGCGCCCACATAGAGCGCTGACCAGAAGAAGGGAATTACCAGTGCCGTCAGGCCAACCTGCATCAGGAAAACCCACAGCGTGCCGTTTTTTTCGCTGGCAATATCAAGCTGCACCAATAGCGTGCCCAAGTAGCTGCTGTAGTCTGTTGCAATGACGTGCCCCATGATCGGGACCGCCTGCTTTGACACTGCCAGAACGGCTGCAGTCAGGAGGGTCGAAACGATCAGGCAAGCCATTCCCATCCTGGCCACCTGCAAATAGAGCAGTTGTCCTTGGAAACGGTGCAGGCGTACGTAGAAAAAGGGGTGCCTGATGCAGACCATGTATCCGCTGACCAGCAAGGGGACGATGATCAGCAAACCCATGAATGATCAGCCTCCATTTTACGTATCTGGTCTATGGCGTCCTTGTAACCCGGCGACTCCAGCACTTCGCAGGCATCCAGGCCGATGCCTCCGTACACGACTTTCCAGGTTTTGCGGGACTTGACCTCTTTCGCACGCTCCCGCTCATCCTGGGTCGGCTTCCCGAACAACAAATGCAATAACGACATGGCGACACCCTCGCAGAGAAGTAGCCATTTTTATAGCAAGTGAAAGGGCCCCTCACCATTGATGGCCGCCTTGCCACTGTCGCCAGTTCCCGTAGGAAACGTCTCCATTTGTATGGGTGGCCTAAAACGTCGGCGGTGTAATCACCCAAATCACGAGGGTTTCCACCTTGCCAGGGTTGCCGTAGCGATGGGGCTCATGGCTGGCGAAGCTGAAACTGTCACCGGCTTCCAGCAGAAAGTGTCGCTCTCCTACCCACAACTCGAACCGGCCGCTCAGTACGTATCCCGCTTCTTCGCCTTCATGGCTGTAGCTCTGCTGGCTATAGGTGCCGGGCGGGAAGCTTGATTGCAGCATTTCCAGTTGGTGGTTGGGCAACGGCGTCAGCAATTGGTCGACGATGCCGTCTTCGTAGTGAATGCTTTGGCGGTTGCCTTTGCGCACCACATAGCCTTCGTCCTCGACAGCGGCTACGGTTTCGCTGGCGAAAAACCACTGGATGGTCACGCCCAGGCTACGAGCGATATTGAACAGGGCCGGAATCGATGGATACGCCAGGTTACGCTCCAACTGGCTGAGGTAACCGGCCGTCAATTCGCTGGCCTGCGCCAGGGCCGTGAGGGTCAGGCCACGGGCCTTGCGCAGCCCACGAATGCGCGTGCCGAGAAACAGTTGCTGGGGATTGTCTGTCACAGGTTCCACGCTACCTTGAGTCCTTCGTAGATCGCCTCTTCGGCGGTGCGCGGGGCCAGGCAGTCGCCGATGCGATCAAAGGGCACCAAGCCTTGCAGCTCCGCGGCCAGAGTGTCTACTGGCTGGTGGCCTTGGCACAACACCAGGGTATCGACATTTTCCAACAGCATTGGCTCACCGCTGGCGGTGTGTTGCAGGTAGACCGTGGTGTCATCGCAGCCATATAGGCGGGCGTAAGGGATGATCGGGATGCCCAGCCGGTGCAGTTCTCCGGCCATTAGATCACGGACATACAGCGGCAGGTTTTCCCCACAGTGCGTGCCATTGACCGCCAATTGCACCTGATGGCCGGCGCGCACCAGGCGCTCGGCAATGCCGGGTCCGATCCAGTCGCAACGCCAATCGACCACCACCACCGAGCGGCCCAACGTGACCTGCTCGCGCAGCACCTGCCATGCGTCCACCACTTGCAGTTCGCCGCCGCGTTCGAAGGCCGGCCAATAAGGCTCGGCACCGGTGGCGATAATCACATGATCGGGCTGTTCCTGTTCCACCAGCGCACGGTCGACACGGGTATGGCGCACCACGCGTACGTCGACCAGTTCCATTTCACGTTGCAGGTTGGTACTGGCCCCGCCGAATTCGCTGCGCCGTGGCAGCAGTTGGGCCAGCAACACTTGCCCGCCCAATTGCCCGCTGGCTTCGTATAGCGTCACATCATGCCCGCGTTGCGCGGCGACTGCCGCTGCTTTCATGCCCGCCGGGCCACCGCCCACCACCATGATGCGTTTGGGCTTCACTGCCTGTTGCAACTCACCAAACACCAACTCGCGGCCGGTCTCGGGATGCTGGATACAGGAGATCGGCAGCCCCTTGTGAAAGTGACCGATGCAGGCTTGATTACAGGCGATGCACGCCCGTACATCTTCGGCACGGCCCGCAAGGGTCTTGGTCGGCATCAGTGGATCGCAGATCAACGCACGCGTCATGCCGCAGACATCGGCCTGGCCCCGCGCCAATATCAGCTCGGCTTCCTGGGGCTGGTTGATACGCCCGGTGACGAACAGCGGAATCGACAGACTGGCCTTGAACGTCGCCGCCTCGCTGGCGAGGTACGCAGCGGCAATCGCCATGGGTGGCACGATATGGATCGCGCCGCCGAGTGACGCTGATGTACCTGCGACGATATGCACGTAATCCAGCTGGGTTTGCAGGTGTTGAACGGCTTCCAGGGACTCGTTTTCAGTGAGCCCTTCGGCATCGCGCTCATCTGCAGAAATGCGCAGCCCGATGATGAACTGTTCGTCGGTGGCGGCCCTGACGGCTTCGATGATTTCCCTCAAGAACTTCAGTCGATGTTCAAGAGAACCGTTGTAATCATCGGTACGCCGGTTTACCCGAGGATTGAGAAACTGCGCTGGCAGATACCCATGGCTGGCGACCACCTCAACCCCATCGATCCCCGCCTCATGCAAGCGCCTCGCTGCCGATGCATAACCCGCGACGATCTCGTCGATCATCGCCTGGTCCAGCGCCCGTGGCATCACGCGAAAGCGTTCATTGGGCACACCCGATGGCGAATACGCCACGGCGAGCAGACCATCGGCAGACTCCATGATTTCGCGTCCCGGATGGAAGATCTGCGACAGCACCATAGTGCCGTGGGCATGGCAGGTCTCGGCCAGTTCGCGGTAGCCGTCAATGCAGCTGTCGTCGGTCGCCATCAGCACATGGGAGGTATACCGCGCACTGTCATGCACCCCGGCCACCTGTAGCACGATCAGCCCCACGCCGCCCTCGGCACGTGCGCGGTGATAGGCGATCAACTGCGCATTGACCCGGTTATCGGTGGGCATAGAGGTGTCATGCCCGCTGGACATGATGCGGTTTTTCAGGTGTTTGCCACGCAGTTCCAGCGGTTCGAACAGATGGGGAAAGGTCGGGTGCGACATGGTGCAGATACTCCAGGCGCTGTTATTGTTATTTTTCTATAGGAGGCGAGCGCCAGTAAAAAATCAACTTGTTTTTTTACTGGCGACTGGATTAGCGTCGCCTTCATCAACCCCGTGCCTGGAGAATAAAAATGACTCACTCCACCGAACAGCAGCTGCGTGAACAGCTCGCCGCCTGCTACCGATTGATTGCGCACTACCGCATGAGCGATCTGATTTTCACGCATATTTCGGTGCGTATCCCGGGGCCCGAGCATCACTTCCTGATCAATCCCTACGGGCTGATGTTCGACGAAATCACTGCATCAAGCCTGGTGAAGATCGGCCTGGACGGTCACCCCGTGGAGCCCTCGGCTTACGCGGTCAACCCGGCGGGCTTCGTGATTCACAGCGCGATTCATGGCGCCCGCGAAGACGCCCAGTGCGTGCTGCACACCCACACCCGTGCCGGCTGTGCGGTGGCGGCCTTGGAGTGCGGGTTATTGCCGGTAAACCAGATATCCATGGAGTTCTACGGCAAGGTCGCCTACCACGACTACGAAGGCGTGGCCCTGGACATGGATGAGCAACAGCGGCTGGTGCGGGACCTGGGCGACAAGCCGGTGCTGATGTTGCGCAACCATGGTTTGCTGACGGTGGGCGAGACCGTCAGCCAGGCGTTCCTGCGCATGTATTACCTGGAAAAGGCCTGCGATATCCAGATCGCCGCCCAGGCGTGCGGCAAGCTGGTGCTACCGTCCGCCGAGGTTTGCGCCTACACCGAGCAGCAATTCAACAACCCTGGGCGACCGCTGGAAGAGGGTGAGTTGGTCGACCTGGACGCCATGCAACTGGCCTGGGCGGCGTTACTGCGGATGCTGGATCGGGTGTCGCCGGGCTATCGCGACTGAGGTAGAGTCGTGATGCCGACTCAATCGTAGGAATTTGCCGCATGACCCAGGAATCCCGTTTTTCCCGGATGGACCCGGAAGTGCGCAAGGCCAATCTGGTCCAGGCCACGCTCACGTGTCTCAAGCGTGATGGTTTCCAGGGGGCGTCGATCCGCAAGATCAGCGCCGAGGCCGGGGTGTCGGTGGGGCTGATCAGTCATCACTATTCGGGCAAGGATGAGCTGGTGGCGGAGGCCTACCGCACCATCACCGACCAGGTCATGAGCCTGCTGCGCGAAACCATGGCCAAGGCGCCGCCGAACCCGCGTGAGCGCCTGTCGGCGTTGTTCCGTGGCTCGTTTTCCGCCGAATTGCTTGACCCGCACCTGCTGGATGCCTGGCTGGTGTTCTGGGGCGCGGTCAAGACCGCGCCGGCGATCAACCTGGCTCACGAACACTCCTATGGCGAGTACCGCACCATCATGCGTTCGGCCCTGACCGACATGGCCAGGGAGGAGGGCTGGAAGCACTTCGACGCCGATCTGGCCGCCATCGGCCTGAGCGCGCTGCTCGACGGGTTGTGGCTGGAGTCGGGGCTCAATCCCGGCACGTTCACACCAGAGCAGGGTATCCAGATCTGCGAAGCCTGGGTCGATGGCCTGCAGGCCGGTGGTCGCCAGCGTTATCAGCTCAAGCCCTGAGCCTTCTGCGGCCGCCTGAACGCAAGGTTCAGGTCGGCCATTTCCCCTTCTGAAAATATTTGCAGTTTGCCGATTGCCTTCTTACTGAACACTTGTTTAGTATCGCCTCATGTCGCACCCCTCAAGCCAACTAAAATAATTCGAGGAAGCCATGACTACCGATTCGCCCGTGCTCACTCAAGTGCAAGCTGGCGTTGCCTGGATCACCCTCAACCGTGGCCCCCAGCGCAACGCCTTGGACATCCCCACCCTTAAGCACCTGCACGCCTTGCTTGATGCCTTCAACACCGACTCTGCGGTGCGTGTGGTGGTATTGACCGGCAACGGGCGCAGCTTCTGCGCCGGTGCCGACCTGGCCGAGTGGGCCGACGCCGAAGCCAGTGGCGCCCTCGAAACCTACGGCTGGACCGAAACCGCTCACGCCTTGATGACCCGCCTGCACACCCTCGACAAACCGACGATTGCCGCCATCAACGGTACCGCCGTCGGTGCGGGCATGGACCTGACGCTGTGCTGCGACCTGCGCGTCGCCGCCCAATCGGCGCGCTTCAAGGCCGGTTACACCAGCATGGCCTATTCGCCCGACGCCGGCGCCAGTTGGCACTTGCCGCGCCTGATCGGCGGCGAGCAGGCCAAGCGCCTGCTGTTCCTTGACGAGCTGTGGAGCGCCGACCGCGCCCTGGCTGCCGGCCTGGTCGGTGAAGTGGTCGCGGATGATCAACTGCACGCCCACACCGCCGAACTCGCCACGCGCCTGGCCAACGGCCCGACCTTCGCCTTCGCTCAGACCAAGACCCTCATCCGTGACGGCGCCGAGCGCAGCCTGCCCGAGCAACTGCAGGCCGAACTGGCCGCTGGCCTGTTGTGCGGACGCAGTGCCGATGGCGCCGAAGCCTTGCGTGCCTCCCTGGAAAAACGCCTCCCGAATTTCTCCGGCCAATAACAACACCCCGAACAGGTAGCGCCATGAATTTCCAACTCAGCCAAGAACAAGACATGTTGGTGGACGCGGTACGCAGTTTTGTTGCCAAGGAATTGTTGCCCCATGAAGAGGCGGTAGACCGTGCCGATGAGGTCTCGCCGGAGCTGGCTGCGCACGTTCGTGACAAGGCGATTGCTGCCGGTTTCTACGCCTTCAACATGCCGGAAGAGGTGGGTGGCGGTGGCCTGGACTACCTGTCCCAGGCGCTGATCGAGCGTGAGTTGTCCAAAGTCTCGTGGGCGCTGCATGTGTTTGTCGCGCGGCCCTCCAAGATCCTGATGGCGTGCACGGGCTCACAGATTGGCGACTACCTGTTGCCCTGTGTGCAAGGCAAGAAAATCGACTGTTTTGCCTTGACCGAACCCGGCGCCGGTTCCGACGCCAATGCCATCAAGACCCGCGCCGTGCGCAGTGGTGATGACTTCGTGATCAACGGCAGCAAGCACTTCATCAGCCACGCCGGGCACGCCGATTTCGCCATCGTGTTTGCGGTCACGGATACCTACGAACACAACGGCCGACAGCGCAACGCGGTGACTTCGTTCCTGGTGGATCGGGGTACGCCTGGCATGACCATCCGCCGTGGCCCCAAGTGCGTGAGCAACCGGGGTTACCACACCTATGAAATGTTCTTCGACGACTGCCGCGTCCCGGCGTCCAAGGTACTGGGCGAAGTGGGCAAAGGCTGGGAAGTGGCCAACGCCTGGCTCACCGCTGGCCGTGTGATGGTGGCCGCCAACTGCGTCGGCCAGGCCCAGCGCGCGCTGGATGTGTCGTTGCAATGGGCGGCGGACCGCAAACAGTTCGGCCAGCCGATCGGCACCTACCAAGGCGTGAGTTTCAAGCTGGCCGACATGGCCACGCAGATTCGCGCCGCTGAATTGCTGACCCTGCACACCGCCTGGAAAATGGACCAAGGCAGCATGACCGACGGCGAGGCCGGCATGGCCAAGCTGTTTGCCAGCGAAACCCTGGGCAAGGTTGCCGATGAGGCGGTGCAGATTTTCGGCGGCATGGGCTTGATGGATGAAGGGCCGGTTGAGCGAATCTGGCGCAATGCGCGGATCGAACGGATCTGGGAAGGCACGTCGGAAATCCAGCGCCATATCATCGCCCGTGAACTGTTGCGGCCACTGTTGCGCTAAGCGGCGAGGAGAGCGTATGTCCCAGGCTATTCGCGGCAACCTCAAGCGCCTGCTGGCGCCCCGGCACCTGGCATTCGTGGGTGGACGCAGCATGGCGCGCGCGCTCAAGCGCTGCGCCGACGGCGGTTTTACCGGGCCGATGTGGCTGGTCAACCCGCAACATGACAGCCTCGATGGCATCCCCTGTGTGCGCCGCGTGGCGGATTTACCCTGTGGGCCGGATGCGGTGTTTATCGCCACCAACCGTGAGTTGACGCTGACCTGCGTGGCTGAACTGGCCGCTATCGGCACCGGTGGCGCCATTTGCTACGCCTCGGGTTTTGCCGAAACCGGCGCCAGCGGCGCCGCCATGCAGCAGCAGCTCTTAAAGGCTGCGGGCGACATGGCCTTGCTCGGCCCCAATTGCTATGGCCTGCTGGATTATCTGCACAGCGCGGCTCTATGGCCGGTGGCCCACGGCGGCAAGTCGGTGGAGAAGGGCGTGGCTGTGCTCACCCAGAGCGGCAACTTCGCCTACAACCTGTCGATGAGCGACCGATCGCTGCCGGTGGCCTACATGGCCTCGGTCGGTAATCAGGCGCAACTGGGCGTTGCCGAACTGATGGATGTGTTGCTTGATGAGCCACGCGTCACCGCCATCGGCCTGCACCTGGAAGGGTTGAAGAATGTGCCCGGTTTTGCCCGAGCAGCGAACAAGGCGCTGGAGAAAGGTATTCCGATCATTGCGCTGAAAACCGGCGTGTCGCAGATCGGCGCCGAACTTGCCTTGAGTCACACCAGTTCATTGTCCGGCTCCGACGCGCTGTACGACAGCCTGTTTGCGCGCCTGGGCGTGATCCGTGTGAGCGGGCCGGTAAGTTTTGTCGAAACCCTCAAGGCGGCCGCCTGCGGCAATCTTCCAGCGGGCAACCGCCTGATTGCACTGGCCTGTTCGGGTGGCGATGCGGGGCTGATTGCCGACTATGCCGAACGCAATCATCTGGCCTTGCCGAAACTGGACGAAGACCAACGCGCTGAACTGGCCCAGGTGCTGCCCAGCTACGCCAACCTGGTCAACCCGCTGGATTTCACCACCGCCATCTGGGGCGACCGTGATGCCCTGAACACGATGCTTGACACCGCGCTACGAACCGACGCCGATGCCGCCATGCTGGTGCTGGATTACCCGGCTGAGTTCACTGGCGAGCGCAAGGAGTGCGACCTGCTGCTGGAGCTGTTCTGCGCCGCTCTCGGCCGGCATGGCAAAACCGGATTTGTCACCTCGGCGTTTCCCGAGCTGCTGCCGGCCCATGCCCGCGAGCGTCTGCATGCTCAGGGGATCGCCGCGCTGCAAGGCGTAGAGGATGCACTGGCGGCTTGGGGGCGGATTGCCGACTACCAGAGCAACCGGCGCGTGTTGCTGGAGCGAGGCGAGTCGATCCTCGAACCCTTGTGCCCAAAAGCCCTGGATGACAGTGGCGGGGCCTTGGACGAGTGGGCTTCCAAGCAAGCCTTGCGTGCGTTCGGCCTGACCACACCCGCCGGCGTGCTGAGTACGCCGGGAAGGGCGGTCAGTGATGCAGAACTGCTGGGCTATCCGTTGGTGCTCAAGGCGGTCAGCGCGCAGTTGCCGCACAAGACTGAGGCCGGTGCCGTGGTGCTGAACCTGCAGAACGGCATGGCCCTGACCGCCGCACTTGAGCAGATGCGCGAGCATCTTTCGGCTTATGCGCCGCATGTCGTTTTCGATCAATTGCTGTTGGAGTCGATGGCGACGCCGCCATTAGCCGAGTTGATCGTGGGCATCAAGCGCGAAAACGACTTTGGCCTGGCCCTGGTCATCGGTGCCGGCGGCATCCTGGTGGAGCTGCTCAAGGACAGCCGCAGCCTGTTGTTGCCGACCACCGACAGTGCCATCCGCAACGCCTTGCTCAGCCTGCGCAGTGCCGCGTTATTGCAGGGTTTTCGCGGGCGTGAAGTGGCGGATCTGGAGGCGCTGGTGGCGGCCATCCGGGCCGTGGCCGACTACGCCTGCGCCAATGCCGGGCAATTGCTGGAGCTGGATGTGAACCCATTGTTGGTCAATGCCCAGGGCGCCACGGCGGTCGATGCGTTGATCCGTCTAGGAGATGAACATGCGCGATAACACCCTGACCGGCGGCCAGGCCCTGGTGCGGTTGCTGGCCAATTATGGCGTCGACACGGTCTTCGGCATTCCCGGTGTGCACACCCTGGAGCTGTATCGCGGCCTGCCCGGCAGTGGCATTCGCCATGTGCTCACACGGCATGAGCAAGGTGCCGGCTTTATGGCTGACGGCTACGCGCGGGTCAGTGGCAAGCCGGGGGTATGCTTTGTGATCACCGGTCCCGGCGTGACCAATGCCGCCACCGCGATTGGCCAGGCGTACGCTGATTCGATTCCGATGCTGGTGATCTCCAGCGTCAACAGCACCGCCAGCCTCGGCAAGGGTTGGGGCATCCTGCATGAGACCCAGGACCAACGCGCGATCACGGCGCCGATCACCGCGTTTTCGGCGGTGGCACTGAGTGCTGAGGATTTGCCTGAACTGGTCGCCCGCGCCTACGCGGTGTTCGACAGCGAACGACCCCGTCCGGTGCATATCTCGGTGCCGCTGGATGTGTTGGCGGCGCCGATCCTGCGCGACTGGAGCAATGAGGTCGTACGCCGCCCTGGTCGTGGCTTGCCGTCGGCCGATGCCTTGGATCAAGCTGCGGCCAAGCTCGCGACGGCCAAGCGACCCATGATCATTGCCGGTGGCGGTGCCTTGGCGGCGGGCGAGGCTTTGCAACGGTTGAGCACCCAGTTGGCGGCGCCGTTCTTCACCAGCGTGGCCGGCAAGGGTCTATTGCCCATCAATGACCCGCTGAATGCCGGCTCCACCCTGTGCGTCGAACCCGGCTGGCAACTGATCAGCGAGGCGGATGTGGTGCTGGCAATCGGCACGGAAATGGCCGACACCGACTATTGGCGTGAGCGTTTGCCGCTCAACGGCGAGTTGTTGAGGGTGGATATCGATGCGCGCAAATTCAATGATTTCTACCCCTGTGCCGTGGCACTGAAAGGCGATGCACAGCAGACCGTGCAGGCCTTGCTGGAGCGCCTGCCGGCCACAGCGCGCGACGCTGAAGCCGCCATTTCGACAGTGAGGGCGTTGTTGCAGGCAGTCGAGTTGGGGCACGGCCCCTTGCAGTCCATCCACCAAGCCATTCTCGACCGTATCGAAGCCGAATTGCCGGCCAATGCGTTCATCAGCAGCGACATGACCCAACTGGCCTACACCGGCAATTACGCCTACCGCAGCCGTGCGCCGCGCAGCTGGTTGCATCCTACCGGCTACGGTACCTTGGGCTACGGCCTGCCCGCAGGTATCGGCGCCAAGTTTGGCGCGCCACAGCGGCCGGGTTTGGTGCTGGTGGGCGACGGTGGTTTCCTCTACACCGCCCAGGAACTGGCCACCGCCGTCGAAGAACTGGACAGCCCGTTGGTGGTGCTGTTGTGGAACAACGACGCGCTTGGCCAGATTCGCGATGACATGTTGAGCCTCGATATCGAGCCCATCGGCGTGCTGCCGCGCAACCCGGATTTCGCGCTGTTCGCCCAGGCGTTCGGCTGCACCGTGAACCAGCCCCGCACCCTGGATGAATTGCAGACGGACCTGCGCAACGCGTTCAAACGCAATGGCGTGACCTTGATCGAGTTGAAACATGCCTGTGCCTGTTGACCTTTAGAGAGACAAGACCATGAGCGAAAACAACAACAAAATGACTCAAGCGATGCACCGCCGCGACTTTCTCAAACACAGCGCCGTGGCTGGCGCGGTGGCTGCGGCGTTCTCCATGGGCTTGCCGTTGCAGGCCTTTGCCGCCGACGCCACGCCCAAAGCGGGCGGTGTATTGCGCCTGGGCCTGGCCGGTGGCAGCACCACCGATTCCCGCGATCCGGGTTCCTGGGTCGATACCTTCACCTTTGTCGGTTTCTCGGCGGTGTACAACACCCTTACGGAAATCGCGGTGGACGGCAGCGCGATTCCCGAACTGGCCGAGCGCTTTGAATCCACACCTGATGCGCGGGTGTGGACCTTTCACTTGCGGCCTGGTGTGACCTTCCACAACGGCAAAAACTTGACCGCCGACGACGTGGTGGTCTCGATCAATCATCACTTGGACGCCAAGTCCACCTCCGCCGCCAAGACCGTGTTGGGTGATGTCGCCAGCGTGAGCGCCCAGGGCAGCGATGCGGTGGTGTTCGAGTTGCATTCGGGTAACGCCGACTTTGCGTATGTCGTCGCTGATTACCACTTGGTGATCATGCCCGCCAAGGACGGCGTGGCGGACTGGCAAGCCGGCGTGGGTACCAGTGGCTATCGCCTGAAAAGCTTCGAACCCGGCGTGCGCATGGACCTGGAACGCAACCCAGACTATTGGAAACCCGGTCGCGCGCACTTCGCCAGCGCCGAGTTGCTTGCCATCGCCGACGGCGCCGCGCGGGTCAATGCGCTGGTCACCGGGCAGGTGGATGTGATCAACAAGGTCGACCTGAAAACCGTGGCGCTGCTCAAGCGCAACCCCGGTCTGGTGATCGAAGAAACCAAGGGCGCGCAGCACTACACCTTCCCGATGCTGTGCGACAGCAATGAATTCAAGAACAACGACATCCGTATGGCCATGAAGCATGCGATCAACCGCGAGACGTTGTTGGCCTCCGTGCTGCATGGCTACGGCCTGGTGGGCAACGACCACCCGATCCAGCCCGGCAGTCGCTTTATCAATGCGGCCCTGGAGCAGCGCGCCTACGACCCGGACAAGTCGCGATTCTACCTGCGCAAGGCCGGTGTGGAGTCGCTCAAGGTGCGCCTGCAGGCTTCCGATGCGGCTTACACCGGTGCGGTGGACGCCTCGGTCTTGTTCAAGGAGCAGGCACGCCAAGCGGGTATCGACATCGATGTGGTGCGTGAACCCGCCGACGGGTTCTTCTCCAATGTGTGGATGAAGCAGCCGTTCACCACCTCGTTCTGGTACAGCAGCCTGACCGCCGACCGCATGTTCAGCATCGGCTACGCCAAAGGCGCGGCGTGGAATGAAACCCATTGGGACAACCCACGTTTCAACCAACTGCTCAACGCCGCCCGTGGCGAGATGAACGCGCCGTTGCGCCAGGAGATGTACAACGAAATGCAGGCCCTGTGCCGGGATGACGGCGGGGCGATTGTGCCGCTGTTTGCCAGCTCGGTGGCGGCGCGCTCGAACAAGGTCAACCACGGGCCGCTGACCGCGCCCTATGGTGAGTTGGATGGGCTGCGGTTGATCGAGCGGTGGTGGCAGGCCTGAGGAGTGGCACCATGAATAGCCTGTTGAAGCTGGTCCTGCAACGCCTGGCACTGGGTGTGCTGTCGTTGTTCGCCGTGTCGGTGGTCATCTTTCTCGCCGTGGGCATGCTGCCGGGGGATATTGCCCAGGCCATGCTCGGGCAGTCCGCCACGCCGGAAACCGTGGCGGCATTTCGGGCGCAGCTGGGCCTGGATCTGCCGCCGTTCACGCGCTTTGCCCAATGGCTGCTGCGCCTGCTGCACGGTGACCTGGGTGCGTCGCTGGCCAATCAGCGACCGATTGCCGATTTGATCGGTGCGCGATTGGGTAACACCCTGAGCCTGGCTGCATTGGCGGCGTTGGTCTCGGTGCCCACGGCGCTGGTGCTGGGCATGCTGGCGGCGCTGTACCGCAACAGCTGGTTCGATCGGCTGCTCAATACCTCGGCGTTGAGCGCCGTGTCGTTTCCGGAGTTCTTCGTCGCCTACCTGCTGATCCTGGTGTTCTCGGTGAAACTCGGCTGGTTCCCCAGCCTGTCGAACCTGGCGCCGGATGCCACGTTTGGCACGATTCTGGAACGCTCGGTGTTGCCGGTGGCAACCCTGAGCCTGGTGGTGATCGCGCAGATGATGCGCATGACCCGCGCGTCCCTGATCAACCTGCTCGCCAGCCCCTATATCGAAATGGCTCGCCTGAAGGGCATCCGCCAGTCGCGGATTATCTGGCGGCATGCGCTGCCCAACGCGCTGGCGCCGATCGTCAACGTGATCGCGCTGAACCTGGCGTATCTGGTGGTGGGGGTGGTGGTGGTCGAAGTGGTGTTTGTCTATCCGGGCCTCGGCCAGTTGCTGGTGGACTCGGTGTCCAAGCGCGACATCCCGGTGGTGCAGGCGTGCAGCCTGATCTTTGCCGCCACTTATATCCTGCTCAATACCGGGGCGGACGTGTTGTCCATCGCCAGCAACCCACGCCTGATGCATCCCAAGGGGTAGCCCATGAACCTGTTGAGCCAAGTGGCCCGCGCGCCGTTGAGCGCCAAGTTCGGCTTGCTGATTATTCTGTTGTACATCGCTGTGGCCGTGTTTGCGCCGTTGCTGGCGCCCTATGGCGAGACCCAGGTGGTGGGCGAGGGCTTTGCGCCCTGGAGCGGCCAGTTTCTGTTGGGCACCGATAACCTGGGGCGCGATATGTTCAGCCGTTTGGTCTACGGCGCGCGCAACACGCTGGGTATCGCCTTCCTGACCACCACGTTGGCGTTTTTGCTGGGGGGCTTGAGCGGCTTGGTGGCGGCGATCAAGGGCGGTTGGATTGACCAGGGCTTGTCGCGGGTGGTGGATGTGCTGATGGCGATCCCGCAGCTGATCTTCGCCTTGTTGATTCTGAGCGTTGTGGGCACCAACGCCACGTCGCTGGTGTTGGTGATTGCCTTGCTGGATTCGACGCGGGTGTTTCGCTTGTCCCGTGCCGTGGCAATGACCGTGGTGGTGCAGGATTTTGTCGAAGCCGCCCGCCTGCGCGGCGAAGGCCTGTGGTGGCTGGTTACCCGCGAAGTGTTGCCCAACGCCGCCGCGCCGCTGATTGCCGAATTCGGCCTGCGCTTCTGCTTTGTGTTCCTGTTCATCAGCGCGTTGTCGTTCCTCGGCCTGGGCATTCAGCCGCCCACTGCGGACTGGGGCAGCATGGTGCGTGACAACGCGGTGTTGATCACCTTTGGCGACATCAGCCCGTTGCTGCCGGCCCTGGCGGTGGCGTTGATCACCGTCAGCGTGAATTTTGTCGTCGACTGGATGCTGCACAAATCAAGCGGCCTGAAGGAGTGTTGAGGATGGACAAGCCATTGCTGGAAATCCGCAACCTGCAGATCGAAGGGCATTACGAAGACGCCTGGCACCCCCTGATCAAGGGCATTGATCTGACCCTGAAACGCGGCGAGGTGCTGGGTTTGATTGGCGAGTCGGGGGCGGGTAAATCCACCCTGGGGCTGGCGGCGATGGGGTATGCGCGGGACGGTTGCCGCATCACCGGTGGTTCGGTGTGTTTTGATGGTATCCAGTTATTGCAGGCCAGGCCCGAGGCGCTGCGCAAATTACGCGGCCTGCGCATTGCCTATGTGGCGCAGAGCGCGGCGGCGTCGTTCAACCCGGCGCATCGCCTGATCGACCAGCATGTCGAAACAGCGGTGATCAACGGTGGCATTGATCGCGCCCAGGCCGAGCGTGAAGCGGTGGAACTGTACCGTGTGTTGCGCCTGCCCAACCCGGAAACCATCGGTCAACGGTATCCCCATCAAGTCTCCGGCGGGCAGTTGCAGCGGGTCATGACTGCAATGGCCATGGCCTGCCACCCGGACCTGATCATCTTCGACGAGCCCACCACCGCCCTCGACGTCACCACTCAGATCGAAGTGCTGGCGGCGATCCGCGATGCCGTGAAAACCTACGGCAGCGCCGCGCTCTACATCAGCCACGACCTGGCGGTGGTGGCGCAGATGGCTGACCGTATCATGGTGTTGCGTCACGGCAAGCTGGTGGAGGAGGCGGACACCCGCAGCATGCTCAGCCAGCCGCAGCAGGACTACACCAAATCCTTGTGGGCGGTGCGCAGTTTTCGCACCGAGCCCAAGGCCTGCCCGGACCAGCAAGTGCCGTTATTGGAGGTGCAGCAGGTGAGCGCCAGTTACGGTCATCAAGCGGTGCTGCATGAGGTGTCGATGAAGCTCTATCGCGGCCAGACCCTGGCGGTGATCGGCGAGTCGGGCAGCGGCAAGAGCTCCACGGCGCGTCTGATCACCGGACTGCTGCCGGCCACGGCGGGGCTGGTGCTGTATGACGGCGAGGCATTGCCGGCCGACTTTCGTCAGCGAAGCAAGGAGCAATTGCGGCGGATCCAGATGATCTACCAGATCCCCGACACGGCGCTGAACCCGCGCCAGCGCATCGTCGACATCATCGGCCGGCCGCTGACGTTTTACCTGGGCCTGAAGGGCAAGGCGATGCGCGCTCGCGTTGCCGAGTTGCTGGAGATGATCGAACTGGACCCGGCGGTGTTCATGGAGCGCCAGCCAAGGGAATTGTCCGGCGGCCAGAAACAGCGCATCTGCATCGCCCGTGCCTTGGCGGCCAACCCGCAACTGATCATCTGCGACGAAGTCACTTCGGCCCTGGATCAGCTGGTGGCCGAGGGCGTGCTGAAGTTGCTCAACCGCCTTCAGCAACAACTGGGCGTGGCCTACCTGTTTATCACTCATGACGTCGCCACCGTGCGTGCCATTGCCGATGAGGTGGTGGTGATGCAGCGGGGCAGGGTGGTGGATCAGGGCAGCCGCAGCGAGATTTTCACCCCGCCGTACCAGGACTACACCGGGCTGTTGTTTTCATCGGAGCCCGAGATGGACCCGGATTGGCTCGATCACTTGCTGGCCCAACGGGCGGCGCACACCGTTTGAGGAGTTTGTATGAAAGTTCTGATTGTTCACGCGCACCCTGAGCCACAGTCATTCACTGCGGCTTTGCGCGATCAGGCGGTGACCACACTGGAAGGCCAGGGGCATGAGGTAAAGGTCAGCGACTTGTACGCCATGCAGTGGAACCCGGTGGCGTCGGCAGCGGACTTTTCGTCGCGGGAAAACCCCGAGTACCTGGTGTACGCTCTGGAGCAGCGCATGGGGGTGAAGAAGCAGTCGATCGCTGCGGACATCCAGGGCGAGTTGGACAAGCTGCTGTGGGCAGATCTGCTGATCCTCAACTTTCCGATTTTCTGGTTCTCGGCGCCGGCCATGCTCAAGGGGTGGATCGACCGGGTGCTGGTGTCGGGTGTGTGTTACGGCGGCAAGCGCTTTTACGATCAAGGCGGCCTGGCAGGCAAGCGCGCGATGGTCACGGTGACCCTGGGCGGGCGCGAGCATATGTTCGGTGAGGGCGCGATTCATGGGCCGCTGGAGGACATGTTGCGGCCAATTCTGCGCGGGACGTTGGCGTATGTGGGGTATGACGTGATGCCACCGTTTGTGGCCTGGCATGTGCCGTATATCAGCGACGAGGCACGGCGGGGTTTCCTGGTGGGGTATGAGCAACGGCTGCAAGGGCTGGCGGATGAGCAGCCCTTGGTGTTCCCGAAGCTTGAGCAGTTTGATGAGGCGCTGTACCCGCTTTAGCAGCGCCTTGGTCATTTAGCCTTGTGCGCGCAACTGCTGTGCCGCACTGCGCAACAGCTGCTCGGTGCCACTCCAGCCCAGGCAGCCATCGGTGATCGACACACCGTACTTCATCGATGCGCTCAGCGGCTGGCAGCCTTCGAACAGGTGGCTTTCGAGCATCATGCCGATCAACGAAGTGTCACCTTGCAGGCGTTGTTCCAGTACCTCGTTGAACACTGCCGGTTGACGCAGCGGGTCCTTGCCGCTGTTGGCATGGCTGCAATCGACCATGATGCGCGCCGCTACCTTGGACTTGGCAAGATCGTGTTTCACCTGCGCCACGCTTTGCGCATCGTAGTTCGGTCCACGGTGACCGCCGCGCAGCACCAAGTGCGTGTCGGGGTTGCCTGGGGTCTGGATGATCGCCGGGTGACCCTGGCTGTCGACGCCGAAGTGACGGTGCGGGTGGGACGCCGAGCGCATCGCGTCACAGGCAATCGCGACACCGCCGTCGGTGCCGTTCTTGAAGCCTACGGGCATGCCCAGGCCGCTGGCCATTTCGCGGTGGATCTGCGATTCGGTGGTGCGCGCGCCAATCGCGACCCAACTGAGCAGGTCATCGAAGTAGCCGGCTGCCATAGGTTGCAGCAGCTCAGTGGCGACTGGCAGGCCCAGGCGCAGCATTTCGCGCATCAGTTCGCGGGACAGGGTGAGGCCGGCGGCCATGTCATCACTGCCATCCAAGTGAGGATCGTAGGCCAGGCCTTTCCAGCCGATGGTGGTGCGCGGTTTTTCGACGTAGGCGCGGATCACCAGCAGCATCTGGTCGCTGACTTCCAGCGCGAGTTTCTTCAGGTTGCGCGCGTATTCCATGGCCGATTCCGGATCGTGGATCGAGCACGGGCCGACAATCACCAGCAAACGCGAATCTTCGCCATTGAGGATGGCGCGCACGGCTTGGCGATGGGCGTGGACTTGTTCGTTGAGGAACGGGCTCAGGGGCAGTTGGTGCTTGAGCTCGAGGGAGCTGGGCAGGCGCTGGGTCAGGGCTTCGTTGGCGCTGGTCAGTGCAGAGATCGGCAGAGCGGCGGTGGCAGAGTTCATATTCAAGGCTTCCTGGGCAAGCGGCGGGCTGTTCCCGCGCGCTCTGCCCTACTGGGGTGTTCGACAATTGGCCGTATTGGCTACGTGTGTTGGCTTGCCACCAAGAGGTGACCGATCGGAGGCGGCAGGCTGTCCCGAGCGGAGCTGGCTAAATCGCCATGCGGTGGAGGTGTCGTAGCGGTAATAGGTGGCGTAGTTCATGTCGTGTGTCCTTTAAGTGTTCTTCAAAAAGTGTTAGAGGCTGAAAAAACAAAACCCCCGGTCGGGGAGCCGACCGGGGGTTAGATTTCTCTGGTAGGCGACCCCTTGAGTAGTGGGCGCCGATTTCAGGTATCAGGCGCGCCAGTGGCTAAACCAATACCCAAAATAAAAGCTGACCAGTGCGCTCGAACCGTTCACACGGGTAGCCGACACCGAACGCGTGGCGCTGGTAGCAGGGCAAACCTGGGTGCGGGTGAGTTGCAACATGGTGTGTCTCCAAATGATGGGCAGAGCTTACTCGACGCGCACGGGTGGTTTCAATCAGAAATTTCTATTGCCTTGGAGTACTTACGGCTATGGGAGAGTGCCGATATGCTGATCACACTCTGACAATGATTGCTGGAACGCGACCATGACCGCCCTGACCGTTGCTGCTGCACAATCCGTTTCTATCCCGGGCAATCTGCCGGCCAATATTGAGCGGCACTTGGTGTTCATGCGTGCAGCCGCCAAGCAGGGCGTGCAGTTGCTGGTGTTTCCGGAGCTTTCGTTGACAGGTTATGAACCGTCCCTGGCGGCCGAGTTAGCGATTGAGCCCGGCGACACGGTCTTGACGCCGCTGCGCGAAATGGCGCGGGAGTTGCGACTGACAGCGGTAGTGGGCATGCCTATCCACCTAGCGCCTGGCGTGGGCGTGTTGATCGGTGCACTGGTGCTGGGGGCGGATGGCTCGCTGGCGATCTACACCAAACAGCATCTGCACCCAGGTGAAGAGGTTGCGTTTGTCCCAGGGCAGGGCGGTTCGGCCCTGGAGTGGTGGGATGATCGGATTGCTTTAGCGGTATGCGCGGACTTCTCTCATGCCAGCCATCCACGTCGGGCGGCTGAGGCAGGTGCTACGATTTATGCCGCCGGCGTGTTGATCAGCGAGGGCGGCTACGCGACTGATAGCGTATTGCTCCAAGGCTATGCGGCCGAACATGGGCTGTTGGTCTTGATGGCCAACCATGGTGGTCCATCCGGTGGTTATGTCTGCGCGGGTCGCAGCGCTATCTGGGCGGCTGATGGCGGCTTAGTCGCCGCCGCCTCCGGTGTCGGCGACTCGCTGGTGATTGCGCGTCGCGAGGGTGGGCAGTGGGCTGGCCAAGTGGTGCCTGTCTAAATGGCGTTCCAACTGCGCGCCGCAACTGATCGGGACCTGCCGTTCGCCCGAACACTGACCATCGAGGCCATGAGCCGCTACTACCAGCAATACGACCTGATCTGGTCCAACGATGGCTTCGATGTCGCTTGGGCCGGCCGTGAAAACTGGCTGATCTGCAACGATGATGCGGTAATGGGCTTTATCAGCCTGAGCCGCGATAGCCGCGCGCTCTACATCCGAGAGCTGCATATGCTCGAAACGTGTCGTGGATTGGGCGCGGGCAGTTGGGTGTTGGAACAGATGGCACTCAAGGCACAGGCGCTGGGCCTGTTGCGCTTGACCGTGTTCAAGACCAACCCGGCCAGGCGGCTCTATCAGCGCATGGGGTTGAGCATTGTCGGTGAGGAAGACTGCTTCTGGCGCATGGAGCGTGCCTGCCAATCAAGCTAAACCATGCACTCAATCCTAATAAGCGCATACTGACTTCAGGAGACGACTTCCTGATCGTTGTTTTGGCCATCTGCCTCAGCAAGGATGATCCCTTCTTTCATGCCCAGAAGGACCGCCACCTTATGGGCCTCTCCACGCCGTCCCTTTTTGCGCCCAGCGAGCACTTGATAAGTGGTTGCCGGATCAACGCCATGTTCGCGGGCGAACGCTTGAACTGACTTTCCTTGATGTTCCAGCCAGGCTTTGGCTTGTGCAGCAGTACGGATTCCGGGCATAGTTCAAAACCGTTCAAGTTCGTTTAACAAAGAGATGAGTGTGTCACCTCTTGGGGTGTGCCAACTAGGATCATACATCCAAATGAGTGGAATCGGTTCGCGTTTGAGGCAAGAAAGAGAGCGACTTGGCCTGTCGCAAAAAGTGTTTGGTGAAATCGGCGGCGTTGAAGCCAACGCCCAAGGTAAATATGAAAGTGGAGGGCGTGCGCCTAAAGCGGACTATTTATCCCGTGTCGCTGAAAGAGGTGTGGATGTGTTGTACGTGTTGACCGGTACGGCAACACCGATCCAATTGGAGAACCTGAGCCACATCGAAGAGAAAGTGTTGGGCGATTACCGCGCCATGTTCAAGGAAGACCAGGATGCGATCCGCCGCCTGACGTCGACCTTGGCCGAACATTCCGGTTCGCTGAATGGAAAAATCAAGCCGCAGCCCCAGGATTCCTGACCCGCTGCCCAGCAAATAGAGCCGTCCACCCCTCGGTGGGCGGCTGCTGTGCGTTCAAACACTATATATATGACGCTTGCAGCTAGGTCTGCGCCTTGGTTTTTTGCTAAGGTGTTCAGCAACCTATAAGACCATATCGCGAGGTGTCTGCTTGATTAGGGTGCTAGTAGTCGATGACCATGATCTCGTTCGTACAGGTATTACACGAATGCTGGCTGACATCGATGGCCTGCAAGTAGTCGGCCAGGCCGAGTCCGGGGAAGAGTCCCTGATCAAGGCTCGAGAGTTGAAACCCGATGTGGTGTTGATGGACGTCAAGATGCCCGGTATCGGCGGTCTTGGCGCCACGACCAAATTATTGCGCAGCCATCCGGACATCAAGGTCGTGGTGGTGACAGTGTGCGAAGAAGACCCGTTTCCGACTCGCCTCTTGCAGGCGGGCGCAGCCGGTTACCTGACTAAAGGTGCAGGCCTGGCGGAAATGGTGCAAGCCATTCGCCTGGTCTTTGCTGGCCAGCGTTACATCAGCCCGCAGATTGCCCAGCAATTGGCGATCAAATCTTTCCAACCCGTTAGCGACTCACCGTTCGATGCGCTGTCGGAGCGGGAAATCCAGATCGCCTTGATGATCGTCGGCTGCCAAAAGGTGCAGACGATCTCCGACAAGCTTTGCCTGTCGCCCAAGACCGTCAACACCTACCGCTATCGCATTTTCGAGAAGCTCGCCATCAGCAGTGATGTTGAATTGACCCTGCTCGCGGTGCGCCACGGCATGGTGGACGCCAGCGCCTGACATGAGCACACCGTTTGATCCCAGTGCCTTTCTCTCAACCTGCAGTGGCCGCCCTGGCGTGTACCGCATGTTCGACAGCGAGGCGCGCCTGCTTTACGTCGGCAAAGCCAAGAACCTGAAGAACCGCCTGGCGAGCTACTTTCGCAAGACCGGTCTCGCGCCGAAAACCGCTGCGCTGGTGGCGCGTATCGCCCAGGTTGAAACCACCATCACCGCCAATGAAACCGAAGCGCTGCTGCTTGAGCAGACGCTGATCAAGGAGTGGCGGCCGCCCTATAACATCCTGCTGCGCGACGATAAATCCTACCCTTACGTGCATTTATCCGACGGCAACTTCCCGCGCCTGAGCATTCACCGTGGTGCGAAGAAGCAGAAGGGCAAGTATTTCGGCCCTTATCCCAGCGCTGGAGCGATCCGTGAAAGCCTGAGCCTGCTGCAAAAGACCTTTTTTGTGCGCCAGTGCGAGGACAGTTTTTACAAAAACCGCACCCGTCCGTGCCTGCAATACCAGATCAAGCGTTGCAAGGCGCCCTGTGTGGGTCTGGTCGAACCAGCGGAGTACGCCGAGGATGTACGCCATTCGGTGATGTTCCTCGAAGGACGCAGCAATGCCTTGACCGATGAACTCTCCGGCGCCATGGAGCAAGCCGCCAGTACCCTGGACTTCGAGCGCGCCGCCGAGCTACGCGACCAGATCTCGCTGCTGCGCCGCGTGCAGGATCAGCAGAGCATGGAGGGCGGCACTGGCGACGTCGATGTGATCGCGGCGTTCGTCAATCCGGGTGGTGCCTGTGTGCACCTGATCAGCGTGCGTGGCGGCCGGGTGCTAGGCAGCAAGAACTTTTTCCCGCAGACCGGTATTGACGAGGACGTGGCCGAAGTCATGGCGGCGTTTCTGGGTCAGTACTACGTGAGCAGTCCCGAGCGCGATCTGCCGTCGGAGTTGATCGTCAACTTGGTGCACGAAGACTTCCCCACGCTGATCGAGGCGATCCACGAACTGCGCGGCCGCGAGCTGGATATCAGCCATCGCGTACGCGGCACCCGAGCGCGCTGGCAGCAACTGGCCGTGACCAACGCCGAGCAGGCCTTGGGTGCCCGCCTGGCCAATCGACAGCACGTCGCCGCACGCTTTGACGCCCTGGCCGAAGTCCTCAACCTGGACGAACCGCCGCAGCGCCTGGAGTGCTATGACATCAGCCACTCCAGCGGCGAAGCCACCGTGGCATCTTGCGTAGTGTTCGGACCGGAAGGGCCGATAAAAGCCGATTACCGTCGCTATAACATCGAAGGCGTCACCGCCGGCGATGACTATGCCGCCATGCACCAGGCTCTGACGCGACGTTTCAGCAAGCTGAAGGACGGCGAGGGCAAGTTGCCAGACATCCTGTTGGTGGACGGCGGCAAGGGCCAGCTGTCCATGGCCCGCGATGTGCTCAACGAGCTGGCGGTACCCGACCTCATCCTGCTCGGCGTGGCCAAGGGCGCTACACGCAAGGCCGGTTTCGAAACGTTGTACTTGAATGACGCCGCCCATGAGTTCACCTTGAAGGGCGACTCACCTGCGCTGCACCTGATCCAACAGATCCGTGACGAAGCCCACCGTTTCGCCATTACCGGTCACCGCGCCCGGCGTGGCAAAACCCGGCGAACCTCAACCCTGGAAGGGGTGGCGGGGGTCGGGCCGACACGGCGACGCGACTTGCTTAAACATTTTGGTGGCTTGCAAGAGCTATCCCGTGCCAGCATTGACGAAATAGCCAAAGCACCCGGTATCAGTAAAAAGCTCGCTGAGCTGATTTATGCGAATCTGCACAGCGAATAGAATGCCTTTCCACCTCGTAGCCAGTTGTGCCGATGAATATCCCTAATCTGATCACCGTTCTACGCGTCCTGCTTATTCCGATTTTCATTCTGTTGTTCTATTTGCCGTACGAATGGAGCTATGCAGCTTCCAGTTCAGTGTTCGCCTTTGCGGCCGCCACCGACTGGCTCGACGGCTACCTGGCCCGCCGCCTGGAACAGAGCACGCCCTTCGGCGCGTTCCTCGACCCGGTGGCCGACAAGCTCATGGTGGCTGTCGCGTTGGTCCTGTTGGTGCAAGAACACGGCAACCTGTGGCTGACCCTGCCGGCCGCCGTGATCATCGGCCGCGAGATCGTCGTCTCGGCCCTGCGCGAATGGATGGCCGAAATCGGCGCCCGCGCTCACGTGGCCGTGTCCAACATGGGCAAATGGAAAACCGCCGCGCAAATGCTTGCGCTGGTGATCCTGCTGGCCAACCCGTCGGACTTCTCCTTCTGGGTCCTGACTGGCTACGCCCTGCTGCTGATCGCGGCTGGCCTGACCTTGTGGTCCATGCTCCAGTATCTACGCGCCGCCTGGCCACATCTGCGTACCACGGTTGAAAAGAAATAAAACTTTTTTGAATCAAAGGGTTGACGGGTTCTGATAATTCTATAGAATGCGCATCACCAAGACGCGGGAATAGCTCAGTTGGTAGAGCACGACCTTGCCAAGGTCGGGGTCGCGAGTTCGAGTCTCGTTTCCCGCTCCAAACATTGATCCACGAATGTCCATTGGGCGTTGGGATCACCCAAAAAAAGACGCTTCGGCGTCTTTTTTCGTTCCAGCGCGACGCGTAAAACCCCCCTCCAGCCGTTTAATAAGCATTTTATGGTTGTTCCTTGACTGGTTGAAAGAGACGCCTAAGCCTGTCGCCGGGCTGGGTGATGACTGTCTTCCCAGCCCGCTACGACGCCTTGATCCGATATCACTTTTGGCAGAGGTAATCCTGCGTAACGGTGTTCTCTAAGCACTGGAATTGCCCCATGGTGCGGCACACGGATTTTTCCTGCCCTGAGCGTTCGGCGCTTTTGTAGCCCCAGAACTGACAGCGCCCCGTGGCAATCTTCAAGCCTTGGGCTGCGTCGCTTTGGCCGTTTTCAAATTGCCCTTGTTCATAGGACAGTTGAACGACGCCGTCGGCTTTGCTCCCTCCTGTGGCTTCCCAAAAATTTCGGCGTTGCGCAGCCCGCGAGCAGCAGCAAGGTAAGGGGTAGAACTGCAAGGATTGGCGTGTCGCCGGTGCCGAAAATCATCCACCAATCTGTGGCTAATGCCGGTACGGCGTTTAGTGAGAGAAGTGCGAAAGAAGCGCAAGCGAGCAGGCGCTTCTGCATGCGAAGAGTGGTGTTAAGCATGGTCGATCTGAGTTCTAGGTTGCTGGGATATGAGGGCAGGTTGCTCACCTGGAGGTTGGCGTGCCGCAACATCCTAGGCAGTGCCGTCCGACCACTTCAATTGCGTGGGCGTAATCAGGATGTAGTGGTCAACTAATCCCGGACACGACGTTAAGTTTTTCTTCGGCCCGAGCTGGCGCCAGCCCACCGTTGAATTGATGGGGTCGAATCCAGTTGTACCGATCCATCAAGAATTGGCTGATATCGCGCTGGGCTTCTTGAGCCGTTCTGTAACCCGTGGTCGGTACCCATTCCGTTTTCAAACTGCGGAACACGCGCTCCATTGGCGCATTGTCCCAGCAATTTCCCCGGCGACTCATGCTCTGGCGCATTCGATAGCGCCACAGCCGCTGGCGAAATAAACGACTCGCATATTGCGACCCTTGATCCGAGTGAAACAGCAGGCCCTGAGGCCTTCCTCGTTGTTCGTAAGCCATATCCAGCGCCTTGATAACCAGATCGGCGTCCGGCTTTTCCGACAACGCCCAGCCCACTACCCGGCGCGCGCAAAGATCCAGCACGACCGCCAGATAGTGCCATTTCCCCTGGGCCCAAATGTAGGTGATGTCGCCGCACCACACCTGGTTGGGTGCCGGAACATTGAACTCGCGGTTCAAGGTATTCGGGATATCGAGTCGTTCTACCGTCGCTCTTTTGTAGGCATGTGATCCGGGTTGTTTGCTGATTAGATCAAGCTCGCGCATCAAGCTGCGCACTTTGAATCGACCGAGCTGCTCACCGTCGTCACGCATCAGCGACAGGATGCTGCGGCTGCCCGCAGCACTACGACTTTGCGTGAATAACTCGCTCACCCGACTGCGCAACCGAAGCCGTTCGACATCAGGCGTGCGGCGCCTAAGGCGCTGGGCGTAGTAGCACGAACGGGTGACTTCAAACACCTTGCACAGCCAGTCAACCGGCTCATGGACGCTCAACTGATTGATCAGCGCGTACGCTCGTGATCTTCCGACATCAAGAGCGCGGTAGCCTTTTTTAATATCGATTTTTCCCGTTCCAGGCGGGCGATCCGGGCTTCTAACTCCTGGATTTTCTGCTGTTCCGGGGTCAGCGCTTTGCTCTGCGGGGTAACGCCTTTGCTCTCTTGTTGAACCTGGTCGACCCAACGGCGTAGTGCCGACTCGCCGACGCCGAGTGAACGGCTGGCTTCGATGTAGCTGTAGTTTTGCTTGAGCACGAGGTCGGCAGCCTCGCGTTTGAATTCAGCAGAAAAGGAACGGCGTTGTTTGGTCATTTGACACCTCGATCTGGCGAGCATTCTCGCCTAAATGGGTGTCCGGTTTCATTAGACCACTACAAGCATCCACTTTCGCACTTCGGGAGACTTTTCACCTAAGAGTCTTCCTTCTTCATTCCACCATTTAACTGCATCCTTGTTGTGGGCCATGTCGGCATCTTTTAGTGGATACCACTCGCCGTCAGAAGCTTCGAACTCAGTTCCGTTTTTCCCATCTCTAAGCTTGTCTTCTGAGCGCATCCGTTCTTGAACTTCCTTCCCTGTTCTTGAATCTTTCCCCGGTGTTCGACCAAGATACCTCTCTCGTAAGGACTTTTCACGCTTGAGGATCTTGGCTCCCGAAGCTTCGCTGGTACTTTTAGCCCCTTTTTCTGCGGCCTCTTGAGCTGTTTTTTCCGCAGCTTCTTCGGCTAGTTCTTTCGTTGCTTTACCTGAGGCTTCGGCCGTCTTCCTGCTGTACCTTGTGGCCTTGCCAGCGGTTCCCAGGTAGCCAACAAACGGTATCGCCGAGAGCAGCGAGAGACCTGCGCCCACGTAGTCCCCGCGAAAAAGGCTAATGACGCCGCTTGCAATATCGGCCACTTCCCCGACCACGGGGATCAGGCCCACCACATCCAGGCCGAGCTGGATGCCATCCAGGATCTGCTTGCCGGTAATGCCTTCTTCTTCGGTTTCAGCCTCTATCGGCGGATTGGCCTGCGATGCCGGTACCGCCGCAGGGGCTGTTTCACCCACAACCCGCCCAAGGGTATTGCCACTTTTGAAAGAACTGAACGACGGCAGACTCGCCTGTTCGGAATGCAGGTAGCCCGCCCGCAGGGCCTCGTATTCCTCTTCCTGCATTTCCTTGCTTTCGTGTATTTCATTGCCCATGGCGTCGCGCCAGAAGACGTCGATTTGCACGCCACCATTCTCGCCTTGCTGCAGGAACATTTCGGCCGGGCCGACGATGCTGTTGGGGGGCGGTTGGACGGTGACGCTAATCGCATGCACCCGCACCGGAGCCAGATTGATCGGTTCCGCCATGCGCTAAACCCCATTCATCCAGAACTTGTCGTCATGGCGCACCACCAACTTGCCTTCAGCACGTACGGTGCTGCTCTTCTCCAGTGGGTAGCATTTGCCGCCGACGGTGTTGCTCTTGATGCCTTTGGCGGCACCAGCCCCATCACCTTTGGTGCTCGGCACCAGACTCTTGTCGAACACCACCACCGGCTTGCCGTTGGCACGTACCGACTTGGCAACACCCGTGGCGGTTTTCAGTTCGGCGGTGACGGGGTAGGGCACTGGTGGTATGGCGCTGCCCATCGGGGTTTTGCACACGTCGGGGACGATGCTGACGACCTGCCATTTGCCTTGCTTGCGGGCGATGACGTTATCGGCCATGTCAGAGCACCTCCCTGGCTGGGCGCTTGATCAGCGGTGCAATTGGATCGGTCTCGAAACGCGCTTCAAGGACGCGGATGTCCAGGTGATTGGGCAGGCTGATGCGATGAGTCAGCGCCAGAGTCATGGCCTCGGTATCGATGCGCAGAGTGTCGGTGAGCATCGGCAGTGGCAGCATTGCGCCGTTGTGCAGGCGCATCAGCACAAAGGCGCGATGGCCGGGCAGTTCGACGCACAACGCGCCGTCGGGTGTCAGTCTGGGCTCGGTGAGGTTGAACAGTTCGATCCGAAACGCTGGCGGTGGAAACTCAATCTGCTGATCAACCGGTGCGCCGTTCCAGTAGGCGAAGTCGAAATCTCGTGGCAACCCAGGCCAGCGTTCACGCTGCCAGGTTTCGTCATAGCTCCCCGCCAATGGCAGGCGCGGTACCCAGGCACGACCCACCACGCCTAATCCCACCGGTTGATTTTTGTAGCTGGCCGCAACTTGCGCCATGCCGTTGGCGTCGAGTTCGCCCTCAGGATGTTTGACCCGGTCCAGACGCCACACCGGTTGGTCGATGGGTTCGATCTGTGGCGCGGACAGTTCGCGCAGCGGTTTGTCCAACTGATAGCCGAGATCTTCCTGGCGCTTTTCTATCCAGCCCCGGCCCAACGGGTTGCTGTAGCAGACCTCGTTGAGCAAATAGGGCGGCGTGTTTGCATCAACCGCATTTTCGGGATTGGGCACCACGCTGCTGCCACCGAAGGCATATTCCCAGCGCAAAGGCACCGAGGTGTCCGGTAGCGGTTCGGACAATTGCCAACCGAACAAGCTCTGGCTGAACTGCCGGGGGCCGGTGAATCTCAGCTGCTTGTCCAACAAATCATGGCGTGTAGGCGCATTGGCACGCCGCTTAAACGCCTCTTGTCGGGCAGCTTGCCATGCTGCCAGTTGATACTCGGTTAGCCGTTCGCCGGGACTCAGTGGCGTTGGTAGCGGCACATCGATGCGGGGAAGCGCCGCCACTGGCGCACTGATACGCAGGCCAGCCGTCCAGTGTGCGGTCGGTTGGCCCTGTGGCGCATAAGCATTGCCGACCACGATCACATCGCAGCGCGGTTTGAATGGCGCGAGGTCGCTTTCTTCGCAGGCGCTGCTTGACCCTTCTTCGCCGTAGTAGCTATCAGCAGTGCACAGGGGGAGCGGGTCCTCGTCCAGCACTTCAGCGCGAAACTGCCCCGGATGTCCGTCAATCGGCAGCAATCGGTAACCCACTTTCATGACCAGCACCGGATACTCTTGATCGTCCATGCCCAGCGCGCTGAAACACAACGCATCGAAGGGCGTCAGATTGCGAAATTCCATGTCCGCCCCTCAGTTGATATCCACGTCTTTGCCGTTGATCTGCACCGCGCCGCTGGCGGTGAAGTCGAAGGTACGGCCATTGATCAGTACCGAGCCGTCGGACTTCATCACCAAGGTCGATTTGCCGACGTTGATGTTCAATTCATCTCCGACGGTGATGCTGAAACGCTTACCGACTACCACTGATTTGTGAATACCAACCTGCTCGCTCTGGCTCAGCCCCACCGTGGTGTTCATCGCCGCACCAACACTGGTCTGGTACGCCGCACCAATCGTCAACGCTTTGGCCAAGCCGATGGTTTCGGCTTTGGCCAGTTTGATCGTTTCGGCCTTGTTACCGCCGATGGTCACGCTGCGGTTGGCACCGATGCTGATGGTTTCGTTCTGGCCGACGTCTTCGGTGCGGTGATCACCGATGGAGACCTTCTCGTTGTGCTCGACGCGTTCACTGCGGTCATTGCCGACGAAGATGCCGTTGTTGTTTTTGATATGGATGTTCTTGTCTTTTTCGGCATGGATGAACACTTCCTGGCGCCCCAGTTCATCCTCAAAGCGCAGCTCGTTAAAGCCAGGTCCCTTGTGAGTGCGGCTTTTGATGGTCATCCGCGTCTTGTGTTTGGGCAGCTCATAGGGCGGCAAATTGGTTTGCCGGTACGCTCGCCCAATGGCGATTGGCTGGTCTGGATCGCCGTCCAGGTAGCTGATCACTAGCTCTTGACCCACACGCGGGATGGCCATGGAGCCCCAAGTCGCGCCGGCCCAGCCTTGGGCGACACGGATCCAGCACGAACTCTGGTCGTTATTCTTGTCCGAACGATCCCACGGGAACTGCACTTTGACCCGGCCCCATTCATCGCAATAAATCTCTTCCCCAGGAGGCCCGACCACGGTGGCGATTTGCGGCCCGTCGATGCACGGTTTGTCCCGCAGCGGCGCCTTCCAATCCGAGGTCCAGCGGATGGCGCTGGCCTTCAACGAGTAAGAGGTACCAAGGCCACTGCCAAACGATTCTTCCTGCAAACTGGTGTGCTGCTTGCCTTCGTGCTTGATGGCGATGGTGCGCCAGCGATCATTGAAGTCCTCACGCGGATGATCGTTGAGGTCGAACGCCAACCCCGGTTGCAGGCGCTCATCGTCGCCTTCCAGGTGTGCCAACTTGGCGTCGTTGCGCAGGGCCGCCAGGCGCGTTTTGGTGAAGGGCTTGCCGGCGATATCGCGTTTGTAGCGACCGGGGTAGTCGTAGCGTTCGTAATCCTTGTGCTGGTTGTTCAGGTCCTGGTCGCCAGTGGCGGTGTGCTGCTGGTTGTAGCGTGGGTGGGTGAAGGTGTAGTCGCGCTGTACCTGCACGGCGGTGCGCACTTGTTCGGTGTAGTGGAAGCGGTTCAGCGCCGGTTCAATGGAGTCGCCGCCGCCCATCGGCTGGTAGATCACCGGGCAATCCGTATGGGTGCCAATGGTACCTAGACCGCCGACGCGGTCGGTAAGAACGAGGGTGTGGCCATCGGCGCGGTGTTCGAAGGTGTAGAGCAGGCCTTCCTCGGCGGCGAGTCGCGCGATGAAATCGAGGTCGGTTTCGCCGGCCTGCACGCAGTATTCGCGGGGTTGGTGCTCGAAGCAGATTTCGCTGCGGATGTCGGTCAGTTTTTGTTCGGCCAGCACGTTGGTGATGATGTCGGGCACGGTCTGGGCCTGGAAGATGCGCCAGTTGGAGCGCAGGTCGAAACGCTTCAAGGTTGGCTCGACCACTGCGGTGTAGCGGGTACGGCGAAAGCCGGTGTCGCCCTGCTGGAACAGACTGACCAGGCCGTGGACGTAACGTACTGGGGTGTCATCACGCCAGATGGTGAACACCGCGCCCAAATCGAGCATGCGGTAAAAATCGATGGCTTGATGATGGCTGACCAGCTCCAGTTCAAGTTTGAACGGCTGGGATAAGCCCTCTTCAAGGGTGAAGGAGACCACTTCGAAGGGATCGCCCCGCAGCGGTTCGAAGGTGTAACGCAGGTCGCTTTGACGGGGCATGAAACCTCCTTGTCGTGAGTTCGGATCAGTTGATCAGCCAGCTGGCATCGCCGTTTTCCAGGATGCCTTCGTGGTCGGTGCTGTCACCGACGCGGGCTACGGCTTTGCCGTTGATGACCATTGAGGGCGAGCCGCTGATGATCACGGCACCGCAGCCGAGGGTGTCGCCGACACGGGCGATGGCGCGGCCGTTGACGGTGACGTTGCGCGTGCCGCTTTTGACGGTGGTGGGGCCGCACAAAGGGCAATCATGGTCGTGACCGACCAGAACGACGGCGGGCATAAAACCTCCTAAGCAGTAGTTAGTCAGTAAAGGTTCCGCTGCCTGCGCAGCGGAACGGGCCGGTTGGTGGTTAAGCCGGCTTGCGCCAGTCATCCGAGGCTTCGGTACCAGCCACCACATGACTCCAGCTGACCTTGCGATAAGCCAGACTGGTCTTGATCAGCTGGGTGTAGTTGGCGTTGTCACTGTCTTGAGCGTGGGGCAGTACGGTGTGGATCTCGACGACGGTGGCATCTTCCAATTTGGTGGTGAAGAAGTGCTCCTGCTTGCCGTCCCCAGAGGTGCGGAACCACTTGACCTCGACGGTCGGCAGCATTTCGCCGGTGGCCAGCGCCTGGTAGAGCATGGGCGAGGCTTTGCTCAGCGCGCTGGTGAAGATCAGCGGCTTATGCACGCGCTGGCCGGCCGGCTGACCGCTTTGCGGGTCAGTGGGGGCGGCGATCTGGTGGTCGATCTCCTGGGCGAGGATTTCGTCTTCATGACCTTCCACATAAACGTTGCCCACCGAATCAGCGGTGAACGCGCCCTTGGTGATATGGCCCTGGTTTTTGCCGTGGATGCTGATGTACGCGGGTGTTGGCATGACAAGCTCCTTGTCGCGATCAATTGAGCGACCCGTGGGTCGCGGGTTATGGCCGAAAAGGCCATGGCTTTGCAGGCGCTCGGGATGAGCGCGCTGAAAATGGGTTACAGGTTGAGAATCCGTTCCAGGGAGGCGAGCACTTCCTGGGTGATGCTGTTCAGGCGCATGGAATAGATTGTGTAGGCGCAGGTCAGCACAACAGCGGCCAAAGCCCATGGCGTCCACAATGGCCAGGCGCGTTTGATCCGGTAGTTGCGCGGCGCGACGTTTTTCAGCGGATCGGTCAGCCGTTTGGGCGTCTCGCCGCGTAGCGGGCGCAACAGACCGTGCAGTTGGTTGATGATCTTCTGTATTTCGTCATCACCCTTGGCATGGGCGCCGTATTTGCCTTTGAGGCCGGAGATCAGGCACTGGTACATGAACTCCAGCACATGCTGGTATCGGGCCGCTTCGGGGATCATGTTGTTCATGACGGTGAAGAATCGCTCACCGCCTCGGGTTTCCCCATGGAACTGGCTGAGCAATGAGCGTTCACTCCAAGTGGAGAGCCTGCCCCAGGTGGTGCTCATGACCACCTCGTCCAGCAGCAGGCACAGGCTGTAGGAGTAGGCCTTGAGCATGCCGGCGTCGTAGTCGCGCTGGCTGACTTCTTCCATGATGGTGGTGATCTGGTTGCTGACGCTTTTGTACAGAGCGGTCACATCATCGTGGTGGTCCAGGCGGCGCAGGCGGATAACCAGGCCGATCAGGGGCGTGGCGGCATCGCACAGTGGGTTCCAGGCAAGGCCGCGCATGTCGAATTCAGGGTCTGCGAGTAGCGGTTCGGGCTTGGCGTGGTCCTCTGCGGCGCCGGACTCCTTGGTGTGGGTGGCCTGCTGCAAATAGCTGAGGAGCGGGTTGCTGTTGTCCTTTGGCGGCGTGGTTTCGGTGGGCATGGGCTCACTCATCTTTCTCACTCCTGATCGCCCAGAACTGCAACTCCAGCTCGGGGAATTCGCCGGCGATATGGAAGCCAAACCCACTGCCGCTGCTCAGGCTTGCCCAGGCAGGGTGATGGCGGTCGAGTTCGAAGTAGCTGAAGCCGGCATGGAACGGCAGGTGCCGTGGCGCCACCGGCAGCGGCAGCAGCGGGATGCCCGGTAGTTGCAGGCTGACCAGCTGCTCCAGGCCCTCGGCGGAGCTGATCTTGATCTGCTTGGGCAGTTGCTGGCGCAGGGTCTCGGCGGGCAGTTCGGCCCGCACCGCGAGGATGAACTCGGCGTTGTCCAGCAGGCGCTTGTCGTTCAAGGCCGCAGTGCGTACGCCGTATTGCTGCACAACAATCGGCAGCGACACCGCACGCGGTTGCAGCACGGTGCCCAAGGCTCGGCGCAGGGTGTGTTCCAACAGCTGGAAGGATTCGCGCAGGTTGTCGTGCTGGTAGGCCGGGTACTCCTGGGGCAGGTGGCCTTCATCGGTGAAGGTCACCAGTTCGCCGCAAGCCTGGGCCAGTGCGATGTACAGCCGTTCCGGGTGAACCTGGCGTTGGCGGGCCAAGTGTTGAAATAACGGGAACAAGCGGTTGAGGGTTTGCAGCAGGTTGAAGTCGGTGACGTCGGCCACGCCTGACTGCCCCGGCGAGCCAATACGCTGGGCCAGGTTCTGGGCGCGTGCGCGCATCAGCCCGGCCACTTCGCCCAGATAGCGGTGCAGCGCCGGCACCGCTTGCAAGGACAGGCTAGTGGGGTAGAAGTGCTCGTCCATCACCAGGCTGCCGTCCGGGCGTTTGTCTTTGATTCTGCCGATGGCGATGCCGGTGAAGGCACTGCGGTCGCTGCGTTCGAGCATCAGTTGCAGGTTGGGCACGGCCAGGTCCATGCCCACCTGATCGCCGTCATCGCTGTGGGTATCGCGGATTTCTTCGCGGTGGGCGATGTAGCGGCTGTTGCCGTAGCGGTCGGGCCAGCGCACTTCGAGGGCGCCGTTGGAGCGCAGCGGCAGAGCCAGGTAGACGATCTGGTTCACTGCGCTGCTGTCGGCAATCTCCAGCGGCGCGGGTGGCGCCAGGTCGCGTGGGATATCGAACACACTGCCATCGGGCATGATCCCGCGCGCCTGGGTGATGGCGACCTTGCCGAAGCTCAGATATTCGCTGTTCAACTCAAGCTCGCTGAAGCCGTAAAGGGCGTCGTTAAGGCCCTGCATACGTTGATGCACCGCAGCTTCGGCAGCACGGGCCTGTTGCTGGAAGTGTTGGGGTTTGACGAACAAACCTTCATGCCAGATGACGGGGTTACGTGAACTCATCGGTAATTACTCTGCACAAAAACGGCTGAAAATGACGTCATCGGGTTTCCCCTTTAAGGCTGACTTGCTCGGCGTCCAACTGCACCAGCACGGCGTATTGCCGGCCCTTGGGCTCGACGCGCAGTCGCTGTTTCCACTGGCCGACTTCGTCGTTGTGGTAGTTGGCGATCACGGCGATAAAGCGAGCGTCCTCATCCAGGGGGCGCAGGTCGATGAACTTGAATTGGCCTGGGTTGAGCAGGTAGTCGTCGGCGCGGATGTAGGTGCTGCCCAAGGTTTTTTTCAGGTCCTCAGCCAGGGCTTGAGGGCTGGCGTTGACCAGCAGCGAGTCGTCGGTCAGTTGCAGGACCTTGAAGGCAATCGGCGTGGCGATCTGCTGGAGTGCCGGGTTGCCCAGTGGGGTGGTCAGGCTGATCCCCTGATCGTCGTAATCGCCCAGCAGTACGCCTTCGAGGGGCGACATGGGCACTGTGGGCGCTGGCTCAAAACCCAACAAAGACTGAGCTGGAACGGTTTCGTACAGGTGATTGAGCAGGGTCTGCACTTTGTCCGTCAGTGCCTGTGGGCTGGCGGCCTGAACGTTCAAGTTGTAGGGCAAGGGGCTCGGCTTTTCGTCGGACGTGGGGGCGGTGCCGGTGCTGATCAGCCGCTGATTGACGTCGTCGCTGGCGTGCAGGCTCAGGGAGTAACGGCTGGGCTGATCGTCGGGGCCGCCTACCGGGATTGAGGGCGTCCAGATCACCTGGCCGATTTTGCCGAGCATGGTGCAGCCGCCGAGAGCCAGGCAGGCGAGCAACAAGGTGCCCAGGCGCAGGTTACTGAGCAGGTTGGCGGGCTTCTTGGAGGCAGGTGCGCTACTGTCAGGCAGTGGCTTTGGCGGCTCTTGCGTCTTCATCGCTTGCAGCGGATCACCTTGTTCTGCCAAGTCCACGGGCTGGCAAAGTCGCTCGAATTCCGCGCACGTGGAAGGTCGAGGGTCGGGCAGAGGCAGTCCCGGCGAGTCGTCCAAGTACCAGGCCTGCATGCCATCCGGCTCACCGGTAAATAGCTCATCCAGGGAGCGTTGCCCTGGGGCGTGCTCACCGAGCTGCACTGCAACCTGATACGCACCAATCTGCAATCGATCACCGTCGTTGAGGCTTATCGCAACGTGACGCCCAAGCGGCAAATCATGGCCATTGGCGTAGGTGCTGCCACTTCGGTCGATCACGCAGAAACGTCCTTCCATGACCCTGATTTCGCAGTGGTTGGGTTGCACGCTGTTGTGACGATCCTCCAGCCGCCAGTCCGCCGCCGCACTGCCGATGCTGCCGCCCTGTGGACCAAACCGGTGAAGAGGTAGATACCCATGCAGCAACTGCGCAGGATTATTGATAACCAAGGTCAGTTTCATGCGCGCCCCCGAATCCGCACCACGGCGGGATGGCGTTGTTCCTGATCTTCGATAAAACTGGTCCAGCCCAGATGGGTGCCGCTGTCGCGTTGCAGGTTGAACGGCGGTACATCTTCTTCGCGTAGCCCCAGCTCCAGGTCGTAGGCGGTGACGTCGCGCAGCAAAAAATCCATCAACTGGCGCAGAAGCCCGAACTGCTCACCGCTGGGTAAAAACTGCCGAAACCGTGCCTGCGTCAGGTTGGGAATCACCAGGGTGAACTTGCTGGCGCGGGTCTTGCTGCGGTCACCCACCACAAAGTCGCTGCCCAGAGTGCCATTGGCCTTGCCCAACACCATGCGCTGACGTGGCGGCAAACTCACCGAACGCGCCTCGAATTCACGGATGTGCACGCCGTGCAGATCAAAGCAATGCTCGACAATACCGGACACTACCGAAGGCGAACGGCTGCGGCTGGCGATCAAACCGGCAAAGCTCAGCAGGCGGCCCCACGGCAGCGGTGTCGCGCCACGCAGATCGTTGTCGTTCAGGCCGATCAGGGAAAACACATAGCGCGAAAACCGGTCGCTGGCCTCGGACTGAAAGCGGATGTAGTAGCGGTACTTGCGCCAGCTGTGATGCAGCAAGGTCAGCAAGCGATGGTTGAAAAAGTCCATGAACGCCGGGCGAATACCACGCTCCTGGGCCTGTTCGTAGGCTAGGCGGTCCAGGTAATAACCGGGCAGCGGCGAGTCGGTGCCGTGCAGGCCAAAGAAGCTGGTCTGCAGGCGATAGCGCACCTCTTCGCGATCATCTTCCAGGCGTGCCGCCTCGACCACGTCGGAGGCCGGGAAACCCAATCCCGCATGGCTTTGCAGGCGTACGCGGCGACGTGCCGCAGCACTCAAGGGCTGCGCTTCAAGGTCATCACCATGCAGGGCGTGCAGATGCTCCAGCAGACGGTGAAACGAGTAGTTTCGCGCGTCGGCCAGCAGCACGTCGGCTAGATCACGGGTTGTCTGCCGGTCAACAGTGGCCATTCGTAGCACTCGTTGTTAGTGGTATTGATCACTTCCAGGCGATGGAAGGAATTGATGCTCGCGTACAGCGCAAAGAAGTGCGAAAGCACACTGGCGAACAGGTACAACTCGCCCTCGCAAAGGAAGGCGTTCTGGTCCAGTTGCAGGCGGGTGTGCAGGCCGCGTACCGGCTGGCCCTTCATCAGCCAGTCGATGGGCGTGGTCACCGCGTTGTGGATGCCATTCAGGCGCTTGCGAGTGGCGCGGGCCTGTTGCAGGTCGTGCAAGGCGGCGAAGTCGTAGGCGCGGATCACCGCCTTGAGCGGCTCGGCCGAGAGCAGCGACAGGTAGTTCAGTGACAGGTTGGAAATCAGCGTCCAGTGCAGGCTGCTGTCCAGTACGGGCCGATAGCTACGGGTCGGTGCAATCAGGTTGGTGTAGGTGGCAAACGACGGCGTGATTTCGGTAGACAGCGACACATCGCCTACGCCCAGCAACCGCGGCAGATCGCGATTGCTGCAGGTCAGTTCGATAGACGCCGCCTCATGCTCGCCGATGTACAAGCTCTCATCGCCACGCACGAAGGCGATGCGATGGCGCAAACCCTCGCGGCCGTGGGATTCCTCGATATGCGTGCGGAAGTACAGTGCGGTGCGGCCCCGTGCGTGCTCGATCTCATGCTGGAACGATTCGAACGGTGTAAACCTGCGCAGTGGATCACCGTGGCGCTCCTTGTCTGCGGCGTCCCAGCCGGCCACCTGGTCGACGCTGAAAATCTCATACGCTTCGGGACGCTTGCCGCTGGGGCTGATGCGTCGCTCCAGGCTGCGACCATCCAACGCAATCGGGTTGGCATCGTGGCGGAACAGATTGACCGCCGGCGCGCAGTACAAATGCAGATCACTGGTACGCAGGCGAATATCGGTCGGCATGGGCCGACTGAACTGAAACTCGAAACGCAGGCTGCTGGCGCTGACATCCGGCCACACCTGAGCCAACCGCGTCAGGCTGAAAAAGTGGAAACGCTGCGGGAACACAAAGTACTCCTGCAGGATCCGGTAGCCGTCGAACACATTGCGCGGGTAGGGCAGCAGTGCCTCGTCGGCGGTGAACCCGGGGAAGCCGATATCCTTGGGCGACAAGCGATAGTTTTGGCCATTGATGTGCAGTGTGACGCTATCGAGGTAGTGGGCGATCCACAGGTACAAGGTCAGCGCGGTGGCGTTATCGCCGCCCAAGTGAAAGTCCAACTGGTCACAGGCCATGCTGGTCAGCGGCTGCTCCGTCAACACCTTGAGGTCGATGCACATCACCGAGGCCTCGCGGCTGTGGGCGTCGCTGACTGCCTGTAAGGCCAACGGGTATAGGTTGACGTCGGTGCAGGTGCGGAACTGGCAGGAGATACCATCCACCGGTTTGGCGAACAATGGCGTGCCTTTGGGAATCACCTGGCGTTGGCTGATCGCATCGGGCAACGGAGTAAAGCGGATGATGGTCGCACTGGGCAGGGGCCGCAGGTAGTTGGGCCAAAGCATCTGCAATAGCGGGTGGGTCAGCTCCGGCAAGTCGTCGTCGATCTTCATCCCCAGCTTGGCGGTGAGGAAGGCAAAACCTTCCAGCAGCCGTTCCACGTCCGGATCGCCGGCCTGATCGCCGAGAAATTGCGCCAGTTGCGGGTTGTCCTCGGCAAACTCGCGACCGAGTTCGCGCAGGTAGCGCAACTCCTCGGCAAAGCGTTGTTTCAAGTCCATCGCATCCTCATTTCACGCGGGTGTAACCGTCGCGGCCATGCATGGCCACCTCGATCTGCACCTGTTCTTCCTTGTGATTGACCCGCACCTGGCAATCCAGGCGAAAGTTCAGCTCCAGCGGCAGGTCCGGGTCGGGCTGATAGCGCACGCCGGTGACCGTGATCCGGGGTTCAAACGCCTCCACTGAGCGCCGGATATCGGCGCTGATGGCCACGACCAAATCACTGCTGGCCTGGGTGACGCCGTTGAAGTCGCGCAGGCCCAGCTCAGGACTGCTTTGCGAGCAGCCCTGGCTTGAGTTGAGCACCTGTTCCAGGTGACGCTTGATCGCCTCGACACGCTGTCGCGCCTGTTCATCCGCTGTGCCCTGCCGGTAGCGCGGTGCGTCAGGCTCCAGGCGTTCGAACAGGCTGCCGCCCACTTATTGGGTGTCCAGCCGACCGACCAGCGAGATCTCGAAATTGGCGCCCATGTACTTGAAGTGCGGACGCACCGCCAACGACACCTGGTACCAGCCCGGATCGCCGGCCACGTCCTGCACGACGATTTGCGCGGCACGCAAGGGGCGACGGCTGCGCACATCGGAGGAAGGGTTTTCCTGGTCGGCGATGTACTGCTTGAGCCAGGTGTTGAGTTCGCGTTCCAGGTCCTGGCGTTCTTTCCAACTGCCGATCTGTTCGCGTTGCAGCACCTTGATGTAGTGGGCCAGGCGATTGACGATAAACAGGTACGGCAACTGGGTGCCGAGCTTGTAGTTGGTCTGGGCTTCCTGGCCTTCGCGGGTCTTGGGGAAGTTTTTCGGTTTTTGCACCGAGTTGGCCGAGAAGAACGCTGCGTTGTCGCTGTCCTTGCGCATGGTCAGTGGGATGAAGCCGGCTTCTGACAGTTCGAATTCCTTACGGTCGGAGATCAGCACTTCGGTGGGGATCTTGGCCTGCAATTGGCCGAGGGATTCGTACAGGTGCACCGGCAAGTCATCCACGGCACCACCGGATTGCGGGCCGATGATGTTCGGGCACCAGCGATAGCGGGCGAAGCTGTCGGTGATGCGCGAAGCCATCAGGAACGCGGTATTGCCCCACAGGTAGTTGTCGTGGTTGCCGTCGACGGTTTCGTTGTAGCCGAAGCTGCGAATCGGGTTCTCCAGCCCATCGTAAGGCGAGCGCAAAAGAAAGCGCGGTAGTGTCGCGGCGATGTATTTGGAGTCTTCCATTTCGCGCAGGCTACGCCATTTGGTGTGGCCGGGGCCTTCGAAGATATCGCTGACTTCCTTGACTGACGGCAGGTCCTGATAGCTCTTGAGGTTGAAGAACTCAGGACCGGCAGCCATCACGAAAGGGGCATGGGCCATGGCGCCCACGGAGGCGATATAGCTCAGCAGTTTCATGTCTGGAGAGGAGGGACCGAAGGTGTAGTTGCCAATCATCGCCGCGATGGGCTCGCCACCGAACTGGCCGTAACCGGAGGTATAGGCGTGCTTGTACAAGCCGCTGCGGGTGATGTCGCCAGCGTTGTCGAAGTCGTCCAGCAGTTCTTCTTTGGTGACATGCAGCACTTCCAGCTTGATGTTCTCGCGAAAATCCGTGCGATCCACCAACAGTTTCAGACCACGCCACGCCGATTCCAGTTGCTGGAACTGAGGTTGATGCAGAATCACGTCCATCTGCTTGCTCAAGGCGTGGTCGATTTCGGCAATCATCTGGTCGACCCGATGCTTATTAACCGGCTGCTGATGGTCGCCGCTTTGCAGAATTTCGCTGATGAACGCAGCTACACCTTGGCGAGCAATGGCATAGCCTTCCTGAGAGGGGCGGATGGTGGTGTTGGCCAGCAGTTGATCCAGCAGCGACGGTTGTTCGTCGGTCACCAGCACTTGGGCGGCGGCGCTTTCCATAGGCATGGGGAGTACTCCGTTGAGAAGGGCGTTCAATCAGTTGTCTGGTGCGTCGAGCACCAGGTTGAGTTCGCTGGCCAAGCGTTGGCGGGCGCTCTCATCAGTCAACAGGTTTTGCAGGTGCTTACGAAAGGCTGGGACGTTACCCATCGGACCTTTCAGCGCGACCAAGGCTTCGCGTAACTCCAGCAGTTTGTTCAACTCGGGCACTTGACGGGCAACGGCGTCGGGGCCGAAGTCATTGATGCTTTTGAAGTGAAGTTGCACATTCAAGTCCGTGTCCTGGTCATTGCTCAACACCGACGGGACCGCCATGCCCAGGGAAACTTCGGCTTTGGTCAGTACTTCATTGAAGGTGTCTTTATCTATTCGGGTAGATTGCCGGTCTTCAAGGGCGGTAAGTTCGCCGTGCCCTTTAAAGTCCCCAGTGATGAGTAACTTGAGTGGTAGCTCCACTTCCGCCTGTTGGTCGCCCGTGGCAGGAACGTACTTGATGTTGATACGTTCTTTTGGAGCGACGGAACTTTGGGTTTTTGACATGGGAAAAGTCCTTTTTTGTAAAGTGGCGCTATTAAGAACCTATGTTTCAGGACTTGTCATGTCGGACGGAGTCGATCCGTTTTGTGGTCTTCGGATGTAAGAAATATCCATGTTTAGTGTGTTTAAAGTAGAGTGGGAAATTTCATACGTTATTGACTCTTAAATCTGAGGGGCGGTTCTGATAATTGAGGATTTGGCGGGAAAAGTGTTTCGAGGGCTTGTCTGTTAGTTGCTTGCGAGTTCACGCTAAATTGCTTTTGTTGGAGTGGGTTGGGTTATCACCTTAGATGAAAATCCAGAGTCTTCTTTTTAATAAAAACAGTGAGGCGTTGATGCGCAAGGGATTGCAACGTTGGGGTTGGATCGGGGGCGTGTGTGTGGCGTTGGGCGTCCCGCACGTGCAAGCAGTACCCGCGACGCAAGATTGCCCGGCAATCGTGTCGCCATTGAAGCGCCTGGAGTGCTTCGACCTGGCCGCCGGCACCCCCATCCATCAGCCGCCTGCGCCGCCACCTGTGCTGGGTCGGGTGTTGCCGATTATCGATCTGGTGCAGCGCAATGAAGCCAAGCGACCGGCTGAAGACCAGCGTTTTCTGTTGTCGTCTTTTCCTGATCCGGACAACGACCAGCAACCGAGGCTGGTGATCTCGGCCCCGGCCTTGGGCGCGCTGCCTCCCCGGCCCTACCTGGCGATCAGTTGCGAATCAAGAATTTCGCGCCTGCAGCTGGTGCTGGACGAGCCAGCCAAGCCCAACAAAATCCGCATCCAGCTGTTCAAGGATGAGCGTCCAGTCTCCGCGCCTTACCAGTGGCAGGTACTGGACGACGCCGGCTTAGTGGTCGATGCCGGGCGGGGTCTGCAGGCCATTTCTTTGTTACGCAACATGGGCGGCGGTCAGCGCCTGCGGCTTGAGAGCGACTATCCCCGCTTGCACGGCTTGGTATTTGACGCCGAAGGTTTGGGGGCATTGATCGAGCAGGAGCGCCAAGTATGTCGCTGGTGATTGATGTGCCCGAGCACACGCTTCAACGGCTGCTGACGCCTATCGACCCCGACCAACCTGCTGGCCATTTTGATGTGGAGGACGAGACCTACCAAGCCATCGACCAGGAAATGGTCAAGCTCGGTGGCCTGCGTGAGAGTGACATTGACTGGCCCTATATTGACGAAGCGTCCCGCGACTACCTGGCCACCCAATGCAAACACTGGCGCATCCTTGGCCATCTGCAGGTGGTATGGCTGCGTACCCGACAATGGGCACGCTGGGCCGATGCTCTTGGTTTGATGGCCGGCATGGTTGAGCACTTTTGGGACAGCGCCTACCCCAAGCCGGGACCGACCGGCTACTTGAACAAGCGCAAGCAGCTACAGCGCCTGCTGGGTGACCTGGGGCAAGTGCTGCCGAGCCTGGACCGCAGCAGTTTCGCCCCGGCGTATCAAGCGGCGGCGGAACAGGCATTGGCCAGCCTGCAACGTTGTGCCGAAAGCGCCAAGCTTGATCCTGCCCCCCTGGACGCGCTGCAACGGCAGTTGAGCAAGTACAGCGAGCCGGTCGTCGCGACTGAGACCTTGCGCGCCAATCCTTCCGGCGGCGTCCTGGATTCGACATTTTTTGCCAGCCCCAAGCCTCAGGCCCCGGGCAATGAGCGCGAACAACGCCGAGCCGTGTTGAGCATGGCCGACCAGATCAATCAGCAGGACCCCTATGATCCGACCGGCTACCAGTTGAGGCGTTTCGGCCTGTGGTCCCACCTGCGTACCGCGCCTTCAATCACGCGCGATCGTCGAACCGAATTGACCGCCGTACCCAAGGACATCGTTGACGTCTATCAAGACGCCCTGAACCACAACACCCTGGATCCGAACCTGCTGCTGCGCATCGAAAAGAGCGTTGCGGCATCGCCGTATTGGCTGCGTGGCAGTTACCTGGCCGCCCACATTGCCTCGCGCCTGGCGATGGAGGAGGTGGCTGCCGCTATCCGCCAGACCTGTGAACGCTTCGTTTGCCGCCTTCCGGCCCTGTTGGAATTGTGTTTCAGCGACGGCACTCCGTTTGTGGATGCACAAACCCAGGCATGGATCACCGGCGCTGATCAGGCGGAGACGGCAGGTAGCCCGGTGCAGGAATACGCCGGTCTGCGCGATGAACTGGCCACCCAACTCGCTACTGAAGGCGTCGAGGTGGTGCTGCTGCGCCTGCAGGAACTGCACGCCAGCCGTGACGCCCCGCGCCAACGCAGCTATGCCACGGTGATTGCCGCGGATTTACTGGCGTCCCGTGGCCTGTCGTGGCTGGCGGAGGATCTGTACGCCAACGTTGCGCGGATGATGCGTGATACCTCCGCGCAGGGGTGGGAGCCGGAGCTATATCAGAAGGTAGCGAGCGCTTTCAGTGAGCCGAAGGAGTAGTCGCGATGTCTCGCCAAAGTGACTTGCGCTTCACATTCGAGCCATTGAAAGGCGACCCTTTCGAGGTGGTCTCGTTCACGCTCCGCGAGGGGGTGTCTGAACCCTTCAAGCTCGAACTCGAACTGGCCAGCCACAATGCGGCTATCGACTTCAATCGAGTTCTTGATCTAGCGGGGCTGTTCACGATTTGGCGTGGAGAAACTCCGGTGCGTTACGTTCATGGCCTGGTCAGCCTATTCCAGCAGGGCGACACCGGCTTTCGCCGCACCCGCTACACCGCAGTGGTCGAGCCAACCCTGAAGCGTTTCGACCTGCGCTCCAACTGGCGCATCTTCCAGGCCCAGACCGTGCCCGACATCATCACCAACGTGCTGGCCGAACAAAAACTGACCGACATCCGCAGCGAAATCTGCTTCGAGCACCAACCCCGCGAATACTGCGTGCAGGCCGGCGAAACCGACCTCGATTTCATCGCCCGCCTGGCCGCAGAAGAAGGCCTGCTCTACACCTTCGAACACCGCGCCGACGGCCACACCCTCGTTCTTACCGACCGCGTCGGCGGTCTAGGTACCATCGGCACCCATACGGATTGCCCGGTGATCTACCAGCCGATGGGCGGCGGCGACTCCATTAAACCGGCGCTGAACCGCTTCCACTACACCGAACAAGTGCGCACCGCCGTGCAGGTACAGCGCGACTACACCTTCACCCACCCACGCTACAACCAGCAGCACACCGCCACTGGCGACCAGGACCTGAACAACCAGCACAAGGATTACGAACGCTACGACTACCCCGGTCGCTACAAACGCGATATCGCCGGCAAGCCCTTCACCAAAACGCGCCTGGCGGCCCTGCGCAACGACGCCAAGTTGGCACACCTGGAAGGCGACGATGAGCGCCTGCAACCGGGGTTGGCGTTCGACCTCAACGATCATCCGCGTGAGGACTTCAATGATCGCTGGCGCACCATCGCCATCAAGCACGAGGGCAAACAGCACACCAGTTTGCAGGAAGAATCGTTTGGCAGTGGCCTTGGTACCTCTTACTCGTTGAAGGCCAGCGCCATCCGCTGGACCTCGGATTGGAAGGCGCCGCTGCGGGACAAACCGTGCATCGACGGGCCGCAAATCGCCACCGTGGTCGGGCCTCCTGGGGAAGAGATTTATTGCGATGAATGGGGCCGGGTCAAGGTGCAGTTCCCGTGGGACCGCTCGGACAAAAACAACGATCACAGCTCGTGCTGGATTCGCGTCACCCAAGGCTGGGCCGGCGCGACTTGGGGCTCCATGGCCATCCCGCGTGTGGGTCAAGAGCTAGTGATCAGCTATCTGGACGGGGATCCTGACCAGCCAATTGCCATTGGACGAGCGTACCGGCAGACCAATTTGCCGCCCTACGAACTGCCCAAGCTGAAGGCGCTGGCAACCACCAAAAGCCGCGAGTTCGGGGGGACGCGGGCCAACGAGTTGCGTATCGACGACACCACCGCGCAGATCAGCGCGGCGCTGATGAGTGACCACGAGCATAGCGCGCTGCACCTCGGTTACCTCACCCATCCACGCCACCATGGTGGCGGCAAACCCAGGGGCGAGGGGTTTGAGTTGCGCACCGATGGTCACGGTGCGTTGCGCGCAGCGAAAGGTTTATTGCTGACCGCTGAAGCTCAACTCAAGGCCGGGGCGGGCCAGTTGGAGCGCCAGCAGGTGATCGATGTGTTGCAAGCTGCCCTGACGTTGGCCAGGCAGTTGGGCGCTTCTGCCGAAAATGCCCAGGGAGTTGCCCAGGACTCACAACCGCAACAGGCGCTGACTCAGGCAGTGAATGCACTGGGCCATGGTGCCAATGATCAACCCCATGGCACCGATAATGGCACGCACCCCATCATCGCGCTCAGTGGGCCAGCCGGCATCGCTGCCGCGACGTCCCGAAGTATCGCCCTGGGCGCAGGCGAGCATATTGACAGCGTCGCACAACACAACCAGCAACTCACCGCGGGTAAAAAAGTGGTGATCAATGCGGGCGACGAAATCGGCCTGTTCGCCCAGGGCGGTGACATGCGTCATATCGCCCACAACGGCCAATTGCTGTTGCAGGCCCAGCACAACAGCATTCAGGTGCAGGCGGACCAAAGCGTGGAAATCAGCGCCAGCCAGCAACATGTGCTGGTAGCGGCGGACAAGCACATCACCCTGTTGTGCGGTGGGGCGTACATCAAGATGCAGGGCGGCAATATCGAGCTGGGCATGCCCGGTAATTTCACCGTGAAGGCCGCGAACAAATACTTCATTGATCCAAGCAATGCCGCAGCCGAGCTCAATAGTTGGCCTGCCACCTCCTTCAACGAACGCTTCCAAACACGCTTCACCAACGGTGACCCCATCCGCGACCGCGCCTACGCCTTGATTCGCAAAGACGGCGCACGTTTCGAGGGCCGAACCGACGGGGAAGGCTACGTCACCTTGCAACAGGGCATGACGCTCGAAGGGCTGGTACTGGAATGGCTTGATAACGGAGAACCCGCATGACCGAAAGCCCATCGGCGCCGCGTATTGCGCCCATGACCTACAACGCCCGGGGCAACCCCGTGCATACCTGGACCCTGACACCCGGCCATATCACCGACCCGGTGCAGTGCATATTGCCGCCGGATGGGATTTTGCCGGTGATTTTTGTGCCGGGGATTATGGGGTCGAATTTGAAGAGTAAGGCTGAGGAACAGGAGGGCGGGGAGCCTGGTGAGGAGGCCGTTCCCGTCTGGCGCCTGGACGCGGGGTTCATGGGCAAGAATATGTGGCTTGCCTTGAATTGGATCAATAAAAAAGCCGGTATCCGGCAAAAGCTGTTGCACCCGGATAGGGTGGAAGTCGACAACCAAGGCGCGGTGCCTAAGCGTGCTGCCGGTACAGTATTGGCGCAGCCTGGGCTGGACAGGAAAAAGACCATCCTCGCGCTGAGCAAACGTTATGAAGAGCGCGGTTGGGGCGAGGTCAGTGAGACCAGCTATCACGCTTTCCTGCTTTGGTTGGAGGAGGCGCTCAATAGCGAATTCCTGCCCCATCGATGGCCTCAATTCGACATCCAGCCGGAGCATTTGCATACCGTCGCGGTCGAGCCTGGGCCGACGCACATCACCCGGTTGAAGCCCGAAACCCCCATCGCCATGCCAGGGTTGGGCGCCAACTTGGCCAGCCAGTTGCCGTCGATTCTGTCGGACGAGCTGGTGGCGCGAGGTGGCTATCGAATGCCGGTGCATGCGTGTGGGTATAACTGGTTGGATTCCAACGAGTACGCCGCGATAAGGCTGGCTGAGCGCATTGACGAACTGATGCACCAGTACGGTCGCAATTGTCAGCAGGTCATTCTGGTGACGCACTCCATGGGTGGGTTGGTGGCGCGCCGTTGTGCGCAGTTGCCCGGTATGGCCGCCAAAATTGCCGGTGTGGTACATGGGGTAATGCCTGCCACGGGTGCACCGGTTGCTTATCGCCGTTGCAAGGTCGGCATGAGCGACGAAGACCCCATTGCCGGCGCAGTGATTGGCCCAACCGGCCAGGAAGTGACCGCCGTTTTTGCACAGGCGCCTGGTGCCTTGCAATTGTTGCCCACACAAGATTACACCCCGGGCTGGCTGAGACTGATCGACAATCAAGGCGTATCGGCGATGCCGCGCCAGCCTGTAAAAGACCCTTATGAAGAGATTTATCTACGCCGTGATCGTTGGTGGGGATTGCTGCGCGAAGAATGGTTGGCGCCGAAGGATGGGGATCCGATCACATGGAAGGTGTTTGCAGATAACATCGGGAGCGCAAAAGAGTTTCACCAGGATATTGCTGGCTCCTACCACCTTCAAACCTACGTCTACTACGGCAGCGAAGACAAACACCCCAGCTTCGAGTCCATCACTTGGGAAATGAGCCGTGGGTCTCGCCTAAATGGCCCCCACGGTTCGCACCCCGATCGCTTCACGGTTTCAAATCTCGAGATGCATGAGGTAAGGGATGATGGCCGCAGTCCTGTGTATGTCGGAGGGCAAAATCAACCTATCCCTCCCATGCGTGGCGACCCCGACGCGCCAGTCAAAACCGTGCAAACCAGTTACTGGGAATTGCATTGCCGAATGCAGGACGGGTCTGGCGACGGCACTGTTCCCGTGAGCTCGGGCAGCGCGCCGATAAAGCATGCACGCAACGGCGAGGTTCGCCAGCAAATCAAGGCCCCCGGCTTTGATCATGAAGCCTCCTATGCCAACCCGTTGGCACAGCATTTCACCCTCTATTCCCTTATCAAAGTCGCGGCTAAAGCCAAGAGGCCCTTATGCGTCACCTGACTCTCTTTTTTGCGTGTCTGGTGCTGGGTTTCTTCACCGGATGTGCCGTCTTCAAACAGCCCAGCGAACAGGAGAAAAACAACGTGAGCGAAATGACTACCCAAATGCGTACCTGGGCGCTGGGACGAGGCCTGATCGATCTACCCGTCAATTGGAGTGGCGGCGGTGATGTGAAGCTCTATTACGGTTTGGGCGCCGATCATTCGTCGGTTGAAGTGCGTGTGCTGGGGGAGGGCGTGACGCAGGAGCGGTTTGATGCGGCGTTGAGCGAGCGGGCGCATCGAATTGCGGCGGTCAAAAACTATAAGCAGTCGGATGTGCCCATGTTGGTTTCGGCGGTGCGGGTCTCACAGCAAAGTGTGACGCTGCAGTACTACAAGCAAGCATCACGCCGCCAAACCTTCGTCCATGAATTCCACCTGCTGGTTGGGGACGCGTACGTCATGCTGCGAGCCGAATCGTACGATGGTGAAACCGCCCCAGTTGAGGCGCGCCTTTTAAAACTGTCCAAAGAAATCTTCAAGGTGACTGCCCCACAGAACGCAGGCGCAGGCTTCGCTTTGGGCCCCATCGTCATCAGAAGCCATCACGATCAGGAAATCGCCAGCTTCTACTTTCGCCCCCCAGCTTCGGATGTGGCGCTAAATGTCTATATCAACGCCTTATCCCGGGATGATGAAGATCGGCTGCATGTTCGCACTAAAAAAGACGCGCAAATATTTCTAGCTGGCGACTATGAAAACTTGCGGGCTGGAGAAATCACCTTGGCCGACATGCAAGCCGAAGAGTCCCTGATCGGCTTCAGTGACGACACTCACCGTCAACTGCTCTTCGTGAGCGAAAACTATCGCGACAACCCCTCACTGAATCGCCCAGCCATGAGTTTTCGCCTGTCGGCAGGCGGAAAAAAACGCTCCGCCATTGATCCGAGCAAACCCAAAGACCTGGTGCGCTGGACGCTCCCCCAATTTGCCAGCAAAGGCTACCAACGCCCGCTCTGGCAACTTCCTGCGCCGAAAGAACCCGTCAACCCGTCTCTAACCGACTACGAAGCCATGGCCGTCTGGGACGCGATCCTCAAGTCCGTGCGCATCCGCTACGGCGCGGTCGCACCCAAGCCGGACCCATGGTTCAACCCCCGTGGACCTACGCCCGAAGACGCAGCCGAAAGCAAACGCATCCTGGATGAGTTCATCGCCAGCTTTGAGGCGCGCAAGCCATGACGATGGGTGGGGTTTTAGCGAGAGCGAGGGGCATATTCATCCTGTCCATGGGCAACGAACACAACAAATACGCTAGGAGCGATTCATGAAAACGGTCTGGAGTTACCTCAAACGCTGTGGCCTGCCGGTACTGCGTCAGCTCAACCAGGCGGTGCCCGTACTGGTGCTGCTGGGCGTGGTGTTTTTGTTGATCGCCATCTGGTGGTTGGGCCCGCAGTGGACCTGGCGTGAGCGTCAGCCGCTGAGTGAATTGTCGATGCGTATCTCGGCCAGTGTCGTGGTTTTGGTGGTGCCGTTGCTGATCTGGGCATGGCGGGTGCGTAATCGTTATCAGCGCCTGCAGCTTGAACGCCAACATGAGGCTGCGGTGCAGGCCGACCCGTGCCTGCCCTATGTCGAGGCGCAGGAACGGGCGCTGGACCGCAGCTTGGGCAATTTATTGAACAACATGGAGCGCCGCCGTTCGCTTTATCAACTGCCGTGGTATCTGGTGCTGGGCGAGGAAAATGCCGGCAAAACCAGCCTGATCACGCGCTCAAATCAGAGTTTTTCTTTGTCCCATGTGACCAAGGTCGGTGTCAGGGCGCACCAAGAGGAGCAGCTCGCCTATCCGGTGGATTGGTGGATCGGTGACGAGGCGGTATTGATCGACCCACCCGGTGAGTTCCTCAGCCAGCCAGATTCACCCGCTGAAAACGTCGAGCAGCAGGGCAAGGTCAAACCGGTATTGCCCGCTGGTACCCATCCACGCCTATGGCTGCACCTGCTCGATTGGCTGGCGCGCAACCGCAGTCGTCGGGCGCTGAATGGGGTGGTATTGGTGATCGATGTGCAGGCCTTGTTGGCGCAACGTCCCGAACAGCGCAAGGCCCACGCCAACCTGTTGCGCACCCGGTTGTTTGAGCTGACGCGGCAGTTGGGAACGCGCCTGCCGGTGTACGTGACGTTGAGCAAGTTTGATCTACTGGAAGGCTTCGAAGAGTTCTTCGCCGGGTTGTCGCGCAGTGGGCGTGAAGACCTGCTGGGTTTCACCTTCAGCCTGGAGGCAGTGGATGACTTTGATGCCTGGTTGGCGGAGTTGACGCGCCAGTACCAAGCCTTTGTCACCTGTCTGAGCGAACAGGTTTTCGACAGCACCCGGGAGTCGCACACGTTGACAGAGCGCGATCGGTTACAGGCGCTGGTGCACCAGATGGCGGGCCTACGCCCGGCGCTGTTCGGCTTCTTGAGTGAAATGCTCGGCAGCGATCGTTTCACCACTCCGGCGCTGGTGCGTGGTCTGTATTTTTCCTCGGTCTTGCAGCAAGGCACCCTGAGCAATGCCTTCATCAAAGAAGCAGGGCAAGCCTATCAACTGCCGCCCCCGCCCCCCGAGGTCAAGCCTGCCGGTGGCACGGCGATCTACTTTGCCCAGCAACTGTTCCAACGCGTGATCTACCCGGAAGCGGGCTTGGCGGGCGACAACATCAAGGTAGCGCGCAATAAGCGGCGGCTGCTGATCGCTGGGTTCGGCGTCGCGTCCCTGGGTTGTTTCGTAGTCATCGCAACCTGGCAGTTTTACTTCAATATCAACCGCGACAAGGCTGCCAACGTCCTGGCCAAGAGCCAGGATTTCAGTGGCCGGGACATCGACGCCAGGGTCGACACCACCGGTCGCAACCTGCTGGTGCCTCTGGACCAGATTCGTGATGCGGTGCTGGTGTACGGCGACTACCGCGAGGCGTGGCCGTTGCTGTCGGATATGGGGCTGTACCAGGGGAGGGCGATTGGCCCGACAGTGGACGAGGCCTATCTGAATTTGCTGTCCAAACGTTTCCTGCCGGCGATTGCGGGTGGCGTGCTGGAGGCGATCAATACGGCACCTGCCGGTAGCAATCAGCAATTGGCGGCCTTGCGCGTCTACCGCATGCTCGAAGAGCGTCAAAACCGCCGCCCGGCCATCGTCGAAGAGTGGGTCGCCAAACAGTGGCAGCGCGCCTATCCGGGGCAGGGGCAATTGCAGGCCGATCTGATGGGGCACCTGGGCTACGCGCTGAAATACGCCGACGCCGATCTGCCGCACTACCGGGAGCGCATTGCCCAGGTGCAACAGCAATTGCGTCAGTTGCCCATGGCCGAGCGGGTCTACATGAGCCTTAAACAGGATGCCCTGGAACGGTTGCATCGTCCTCTCGACCTGCGCAACGAGGTCGGTCCGGCGTTCGATATCGTCTACCGTCCGCTTAACACCGATCAAGGAGGCAGCGGCCTGCTGTTGGCGCCACTGCTCACCGCCAAAGGCTTCAAGGACTACTTCGAGCCTGGCACCGAGGGCATTATCGAACTGGCCATGATCGACCAGTGGGTGCTCGGCGAACGCCAACGCCTGGACTACTCCGACGAAGACCGCAAGGTGTTGACCCAACGGATCCGCGCCCTGTACAGCGCCGATTACGTCGACAGCTGGCGCCGCGCACTGAATCAATTTGCGGTCACCGACTTCGATGATCTCAGCCACGGCGTGGCGGTACTGGAACAAGTCACCGGCCCGGCCGCGCCGCTGCGGCGCCTGCTGGAAACCCTGCGCGACAACAGCGTGATCTACCCGTCGGTGCCCCTGACCCAAGGACAGGCACCGCTCGCGCTGGACAAGGTCTCGGACGGCCAGCAACAAGCCGCCGGTATCCGGCGTGCGTTCTCCAGCCTGGCCGAGCTGATCACCGCGCGAGGCGAGCAGCCGTCCTATTACGAAGAAACCCTGCGTTCGGTCAGTGCCGTCTACGACTACGCCAAAGCCGTGCACGACAATCCAGATCCCGGCAAAGCGGCGCTGAAAACCGTACTCAACCGTTTCTCCCTCGGTGGTGCAGACCCTATCGCCAACCTGCAACGCGTCGCGGTGGGCCTGCCCGAGCCACTGAACCAGCAGGTCAAAAAACTTGCCGACCAGACCTCGCAGGTACTGGTTATTGCCGCCCTGCGTGAGCTGGAAAAACGCTGGGACAGTGAAATCTACAGCTTCTACCGCGACCGCCTGGCAGGCCGCTACCCGTTCAAGGCCAGTGGTGAGGACGCTTCGCTGGAAGACTTCGAAGCCTTCTTCGGCCCGCAGGGGCGCTTGCAGCAGTTTCACGATCAATACCTGAACGTGTTTCTCAAGGACAACCTCGATGCCCTGTACTCCGACAGCCTCGGTGGCTACCTGGTGCGTAGCGACGTGCTGGAGCAGTTGAAAAAGGTCGAGCGTATCCGCGACACTTTTTTCAACCATCGCGGTCACCTGGCCGTGCAACTCACCATCGAACCCCTGGCCCTCAGTGCCACCCGCCTGAGCAGCATGCTCAGCGTCGACGGCCAATTGATCCCTTACCAGCACGGCGCGCCGCAACGCACCGGGCTGGTGTGGCCCAACAGCCTGGGCAACACCAATGGCAGCCAACTGACGCTGGTACACAGCACGGGCAACACCGCCAGCCTGAGCTATCGCGGGCCGTGGTCACTGTTTCGGCTGCTCAGTCGCGGGCACCTTAATGGCCGCACCGACACCAGTGTGGACCTGACCTTTGCCATTGCCGATGGGCTGATGCGTTATCGCATTGGTGCAGAGAAGGCCAACAACCCGATTACCCAGCGAAGTTTCGACGGGTTTGTGTTGCCAAGGACGTTGTTGGAAGAGCGGCGGGGGAAAAAGATCACAGACAACGTTACGCAGCGGTGAGAATCCGATGGGTGACGAGTGAGAATTCAGCCAGTGCTGAGATGAGTTAACAACTTGCGCAATAGGACCCTTGCATGCCAATCAGGTTACAACTACTGACCGAAGACCCAAAAGAAGTCGAGTTGATCGAGCGTTACTGGGCGATGGATGAATCAGGGCAATTCCTTGAAAAAGTGAGTGCGCTGAGCGATGTCTTGGAAATGGGCCAGGGCGTTACCCTTGCTGGCTTCATACGCCAACGCTGTAGGGCGTTTGATGAAAACCAAGTCTGTCCTCAATGTGGCGAATTGATTGAAGTTCGAAGCCGATCTGAGGCCAGGAAGATGCCGCTGCGCTCCACCCGGCTCTGCACTCGCTGTCAGGATGAGCGAGATGCAATCACGCTGAAGGCTGAAAAAGACAAGGTGGCAAAGCTTGAAACTTTTCTTGCTGAGTATGTCCGCGGGCAGGCCTCTAGAGTTGTCGATTACGACTCGGTTTCGGACGCGCAGGTGCTACTGCTGCTGGCGCTGGACAGGGCGGTTTCGCCAAGGCTGACTCAGGGTGGTTTTACGCTCGGCGATTGTCGGGGATTGGCGCCTCTGTATATCAGCGGCTTTCTGAAAACGTTGAATGACGCTGGTTTGTTCCTTGAAGATCCCTCAAAGGCAAAGCCTGGTACGTATTACTGGAAGGGTGATGACGTTTGGCAGGTGAGTGCCCAAGTTGTATATCTTCTGATGCCAAACACTCCCTATGCGGAAGGCGAAGAAGTGATCCGTCGCCTATCGGAGAGGACATATACCGACGCTGAGGGGATTTTCAATCTATGGCTTGATTACTCCGTTGCCGATGTTATGTGCTACCTGCAGACTCAATGCGAGCTCTACAATCATGAGCTGACCGAGCAAGCGTGGGACGAAATAAAAAGCACGCTACGCTGCGCGTTAGAAACCTACAGCGTTTCTCAACTGTGGTCGGTGGCATGGAAAGTAGTCAGAGACGCTGCCAGTTTGGCCAATCGCGAGTACTACACCCGCCAAAAAGCGGCAGCAACTGTGGCCGGCAAGGTCCGACGGTATCTGGAGAGGGTTGAACGAGAGTCGCTTGAACTCAAGTCTTGGAGTCGCCCCGAGCAGCAACCGGTGGGAACCTTGGGGATGTTGCTTGGCGAGATGTTTGGCGTTGACGAACATACGAGCGGTATTGCCGCGATGTCCCGCATTCGCATGCTGACCGGAGAGGGCAACTCAAGTATGGAAGCCGAACTGGGCGCACCCATACGAGAGTTGATGACCAACGCGCTGGCGATGGATATCGCAGCCTCCGTTATGCTTCGCTTTGCGGAGTTGATCCGTGCCGGCCATGATGTGAGTTTCGCGGTCGAGGAGATTGTCGGTTCTCTGAGTGCGCGAATGACCAGGCCTTGTTGATAAACGCTTCACCATTCAACTCTGTAGTCACCGCCAATGAAGCTTTCTACTCAGGTGCAACCTCCAGATTGCTCAAATAGCGATACAGGTTAGCCGCCTCTGGCGACAGGCGCGTCGCATCCGCCACGCCGACATACAAGGTCCTCGACGCCCATTCTCCCTCAAGCGGTATCGCCCGCAGCTTGGACGCCAGCAACTCGGGATGCACCGATCCCAACGGCAGTATGCCGATCCCCAGTCCCGCTTCGATCATCCGGCAAATACCATCAAAACTGCTCACCTGGATACGCACCTTGAGGTGCTTGCCGGTGCCGGCAGCGGCATCGTTGATACGGCGCAGCAGCGAGCTGCCTTGGTTCAAGGCGACATAATCGAAGTCCAGCGTGTCGGCCAGCGTCACGCTTGAACGCTGCGCCAACGCATGGGTTTGCGGTACCAGCACCACCAACCGGTCACGTCGATAGGGCTGCATGTGCAAGCCGGGAGCGGGCACGTTGTCGGCAAAGATGCCGATCTCGGCCTCGCCGTTTTCCACCGCGTGAATGGTGCGATCGCTGAGGGCTTCTTCCAACTCGATGCGCACATGCGGGTTGGCGGCCAGGAAACTCGCCAGGTCCGCCGGCAGGAACTGGATCACCGCCGAGGTATTGGCAAACAACCGCACGTGGCCGCGCACACCCTTGGCGTAGTCGTTGGCGTCATGGGCCATTTGCTGGGCCACGTCGAGCAGGGTGCGCGCATGCTCGGCCAGGCCGCGTCCGGCCGGGGTCAGTTGCAGGCCACGGGGCACGCGGGTGAACAGGGTGCAGTGGGTGACGCGTTCGAGTTCGGCCAGCCGTTTGCTTGCGGCGGAAACGGTCATATGGGCGCTGTTGGCGGCCTGGGTGAGATTTTCTGTTTTGGCGGCCAGCACCAGCAGGCGCAAGGAGGCCAGGTCCAGTTGCAGCAGGTTGATCATTTCCACCTCCGTGTTTCCAGTCAGGAAAGAGTAGTGGAAATCTTTGACATTCTCACGGCCTGTTTTTGAGGGGATTATCCGGCCATCACCTCCAACAAGAACGGACAACGTCATGAGCCTACCCCTGGAAGGCATCAAGGTGGTCGAAATGGGCCAGCTGATTGCCGGGCCTTTCGCCGCCAAGATCCTCGCCGAGTTCGGCGCCGAAGTGATCAAGATCGAACCACCGGTCACCGGCGATCCCCTGCGTAAATGGCGCTTGCTGCACGACGGGACGTCAGTGTGGTGGGCTGCACAGTCGCGTAACAAACAGTCTGTCACCCTCGACCTGCGCCAGGTCGAAGCCCGTGACGTGGTCAAGCGGCTGGTCAAGGGCGCCGATATCCTAATCGAGAATTTCCGCCCTGGAACCCTGGAAAAATGGGGCCTTGGCTGGGATGAGCTGTCATCGATCAACCCTGGGCTGGTGATGCTGCGGGTCTCCGGCTACGGCCAGACCGGTCCTTATCGCGACTTGCCAGGCTTTGGAGTGATCGGGGAGGCCATGGGCGGCCTGCGCCATCTCTCCGGCGAGCCGGGCCGTACGCCGGTGCGGGTAGGGGTGTCGATCGGCGACTCGCTTTCCGCGTTGCACGGCGTGATCGGTGTGCTGCTTGCCTTGCGCCATCGCGAGCAGAATCGCGGTGCTGGTCAGCAGGTGGATGTGGCTTTGTACGAGTCGGTTTTCAACATGATGGAAAGCCTGATTCCCGAGTATTCGGTGTTCGGCAGCGTGCGCGAACCGGCCGGCAGCAGCCTGCCAGGTATCGCGCCGACCAATGCCTACCGTTGCAAGGATGGAAAGTATGCCTTGATCGCGGGTAATGGCGACAGCATCTACCGGCGCCTGATGGAAAAGATCGAACGCCTGGACCTGGCCGACGACCCGGAACTGGCGCAGAACGACGGCCGCGTGCGCCATGTGGCGCGCATTGATGCGGCGATTTCCGCCTGGACGGCCGAGAGAAATCTCGATGCGGTGCTAGTCGCGCTCAAGGACGCCAACATCCCCTCCGGCAAGATCTACGACGCCGCCGACATCGCCGCCGACCCCCATTACCAGGCCCGCGACATGCTGCTCGCCAGCCAGTTGGACGACGGCACCGCCGTCACCTTGCCCGGCATCGTGCCCAAGTTGACGGCCACCCCCGGCCGCGTGCACTCGCGCGCACCCACGCTTGGGCAACACACCGATGCGGTACTCGACGGCATCGGTATCGATGCACCGACCCGCGAAGCCTGGCGCGCTCGCGGACTGATCTGAATCAAGGAGTAGCTCCATGAAACGCCTGTACCTGCAGGAAGTCGCGACCCGTGACGGCTTCCAGAACGAAAAGATCTTTATCGACACCGAACAGAAAATCGCCTTGCTCGACGAACTGAGCCAGTGCGGCTACGCGAAGATCGAAGTGACCTCGTTTACCTCACCCAAGGCTATTCCCGCGTTGCGCGATGCGGAGGCCGTGATGGCCGAGATCCGTCGTCAAAAGGGCGTGGAGTACACGGTGCTCGTACCCAACGTGCGCGGTGCCGAACGGGCGCTGGGTTGTGGCATCGACGAGGCCAACCTGGTGATGTCGGTGAGCGAGCCGCATAACCGCTCCAACCTGCGCATGACCCGTGATCAATCATTTGCCCAGTTGAGGGATGTCGTGGGGGTGATTGGACATGGGCCGGTGGCCGTCAATGTGTCGTTGTCCACGGTGTTTGGCTGCCCGATGCAGGGCGATGTGCCGGCGGACGATGTGTTGGGATGGGTCGGGCGTTTTGCCGAGTTGGGCGTGCGCGGCGTCACGCTGTGCGACACCACCGGCATGGCCTATCCCACACAGGTGGAAGCCTTGTCGCGGCAAGTGCGCGAGCGCTTTCCCGAGCTGCAACTGACCCTGCATTTCCACAACACCCGTGGCATGGCCCTGGCCAATACCCTGGCGGCGTTGCAGGCCGGGATCGACCGTTTCGACGCTTCGCTGGGCGGCCTTGGCGGGTGCCCCTATGCACCCGGCGCCAGCGGCAACGTGTGCATGGAAGACCTGGTGCACATGCTCGATCTGATGGGCTATGACACCGGCCTGCAGCTGGACCGCGTACTGGCCGCATCTGCCCGCTTACCCGGCCTGATCGGCCACGCCACGCCCAGCCAGATCCTCAAGGCCGGCAAGCGCCTGGACCTGCATCCCATTCCCGAACACGTCCACACCCTGACCCAACAGGTAGCCCATCATGATTGATCATCTCGACCATCTGGTCCTCACGACTATTGACCTGACCGCCTGCAAAGACTTCTACACCCGCGTCATGGGCATGCGCCTTGAGACCTTTGGCAACGGCCGCGTCGCGTTCCGTTTTGGCAACCAGAAAATCAATGTGCATGAGCGTGGGCATGAATTCGAGCCCAAGGCCCATCTGCCGGTGCCTGGCGCGCTGGACCTGTGCTTTATCGCCAGTATTCCCCTGGAAGCAGTGATTGCCCATTTGAAGGCTGAAACCTGGCCGATCATCGAAGGTCCGGTGCTGCGTACCGGCGCAACCGGCCCGATTCGCTCGGTGTATGTGCGCGACCCCGACCTGAACCTCATCGAAATTTCCGAGCAGGTGCCCGCATGAATATCGTGTTTCTCGACGGTGCGAGCTTGCCGTCTCCGTTGACACGTCCCGTCCAAGCCAGCCACTGGACCGTGCGTGAGCACACCCGTCCCGATCATGTAGTCGAAGCCCTGGCCGACGCTGACGTGGCGATCACCAACAAGGTACGCCTGGACCGCGTCACTCTGGAGCAATTGCCGCGCCTGAAGCTGATCTGCGTGGCAGCGACCGGCTACGACTGCGTGGATCTCGCCGCCTGCCGTGATCAGGGCGTGACGGTGTGCAATGTGCCGGCCTACAGCGCGGTCAGCGTGGCCGAATCGGTGATCGCTTCGCTGTTTGCGTTGCGCCGTCACTTGCTGGCGTACCGCGCTGCCTCGGCGCACTTGTGGCCACAGTCATCGCATTTTTGCGTGCACGGCGCGCCGATCCAGGACCTGCAAGGCTCGACCCTGGGCATCGTCGGTCGCGGCGATATCGGCAGCCGTGTCGCGCGCCTGGCCAAGGCTTTGGACATCACCGTGCTGTTTGCCGAACACCGTGGCGCGCCGCAGGTGAGGGCGGGCTACGTGGCGTTCGACGAGGTGTTGGCCAAGGCTGATGCGCTGACTCTGCATTGCCCGCTGACGCCCCAGACCCGTTACCTGATCGGCACCGCCGAAATCGCGCGGATGAAACCCGGCGCCTTGCTGATCAATACCGCTCGCGGTGCATTGGTGGACGAAAACGCCGTCCTGGCCGCTCTCGCCAGTGGTCAATTGGGCGGCGCTGCACTGGATGTGCTGCACGTGGAGCCGCCGCAGGCTGACCACCCGTTGCTGCACTGTGAACACCCTAATTTGCTGATTACGCCTCACGTTGCCTGGGCCAGCCAAAGCAGTGTCGCGCGCCTCAAGGCGGTACTGCTGGCCAACATCGAGGCATTCGCCGCCAACAAACCGATCAACGTGGTGACCTGAAACCCCAGCGAAGTCCCTCATAAACCCTATAGGCAGAGCCATGACAAAAATAATCAGCTCGTCGATCCAAGCGCTGCCACAGCGCACACCGTTCTACCAGCACCTGTATGTGCAAGTGCTCGCAGCCATTGTGCTGGGGGTGATCCTCGGCCATTTCAGCCCAAGTTTGGGCGAACAGATGAAGCCCTTGGGCGACACCTTCATCAAGTTGATCAAGATGCTGATCGCGCCGATCATCTTCTGCACGGTGGTCAGCGGCATTGCCGGCATGCAGGACCTCAAGCGCATCGGCCGCATCGGCTTCAAATCCCTGATCTACTTTGAAGTACTGACCACCATCGCCCTGGTGATCGGCCTGATCGGTGTCAACCTGCTCAAACCGGGCGCGGGCATGCACATCGACCCGGCCAGCCTGGATGCATCGGCTATCGCCGGTTACACCAAGGCGGCCCACGATCAGAGCGTGGTCGGCTTCCTCACGCATATCGTGCCCAGTACGGTGTTTGGCGCGTTTACCGACGGCGACATCCTCCAGGTGCTGTTCATTTCGGTGTTGTTTGCGTTTGGCCTGCAGTTGTTGGGCGATACCGGCAAACCCTTGCTGAACACCATCGACCTGGTGGCCAAGGCATTTTTCCGCATGCTGAAGATCGTCATGTACCTGGCGCCGCTCGGGGCTTTTGGTGGCATGGCGTTCACCGTCGGCAAATACGGCGTGCAATCGCTGGGGGCCTACGTGAACCTGTTGGTGTGCTACTACCTTACCGGGTTGGTGTTTGTGTTCGTGGTGTTGAACCTGGTTGCACGATTGGCCGGTTTCAGCCTGTGGAAGTTCCTCAAGTACATTCGTGAAGAATTGGTGTTGGTGCTGGGCACCTCGTCCTCGGAATCCGCCTTGCCGCGCCTGATGGGCAAGCTGGAAAAGCTCGGCTGTGAGAAGTCCACCGTCGGCCTGGTGGTGCCATCCGGTTATTGTTTCAACCTCGACGGCAGCTGCATCAACATGACGGTGCTGGCGATCTTTATTGCCCAGGCGCTGGACATCGATGTGTCGCTGTATCACCAGGTGACCTTGTTGTTGATCCTGCTGCTGACCTCCAAAGGCGCGGCGAGCGTGACCGGCGGCGCATTCATTACTCTGGCCGCCACCCTCGGCTCCATCGATGTGATACCGGCTGCGGGGTTGGTGCTGGTGCTCGGCGTGTACCGATTTATCTCGGAAGGCGGTGCGCTGATCAACGTGATCGGCAACGGTGTGGCCACGTTGTTCATTGCCCGCTGGGATGGGGCGTTGGATCGCGAGCAACTCAAGCGTGAGTTAGGGTAGGGCGCGCGGTTCGAGAGCAAGTTTGCTGGCTCTCGAACCGCGTTGGAGTGCGACATGGCCTCTAACATCAAGCCGCAGGCCTGACCCGAAAAGCCAGGAACACCGGGCCCCCTGGAAAGGTGCTGACCTCCAGTTCATCCAGCGGGTTGAGCGTGCGTGTGCGGTTTCCCGCATTGCTGTACAGCGTGTGGCTGCTCGATGCGGCGATGTTGATCTTGCCAGCTGCCGCCTGGATCAACGTGGCCCTGAAGCCTTCAGTCACATCGTCGCCGATTGTCAGCGTGACGTCCGTATTGCTGATGACCAGGATCGACTTGCCGGAGTCCGCCATGCTCAGGGCTCTGCTGCCGGTGATCGAGATATTGGTGTGCACATGGCCCCCTGCGTGATAACTGACCATCCGAGGGTCGGCAAAGACGCGGGCGAACGCCCCGACATAGTTGACGCTGGCGCGCATGTCATCGAACTGTTCCACCACGTAGGTGCCAATGCTGCCGGTGTCCGCTGCGTCGGCATCCAGCGCCCATTTGCGGCCTACCATCAGTCCGATCTGGGTGTTGGCGCGTACGCCGGCGCGCACCTCTTCGAGAAACAGCGTGCCGACCTGGCCACCGCCGTTGCCTTGGGCATAGGTCAGCCGTGCGATGGAGTGGCTGTCACCGGTCGGGCTGCCTTGGGCGGTATTGACGCGATAGTCGACACAATCCGCCGAGACGATGGTGGTGGTCGTGTTGGCGTCAGGCGTCCAAGTGAAATCCAGGGCCCTGCCGGTTTTAGCCTGCTCGAATGTGGTGGTGGGTTGGGAGGTGGTGGTAGAACCTGACTGCTTCAAATCGTCGTTCATGGTGCTCATCCTTAAGGTATTTAGCTGTACATAAATACAGTAGTCCGGATTTTTTCTTCGTGCGGTTTTACCGACGAACTGCACTCATGGATGAGGGGGTGTAGAGTGACCGGCAATTCCCCGGCAAAGGTGACCCAAGGATGTCGCAACCCGCAAAACCGCGAGGCAAGAACCAGGACACAGGCTGGCGCGGCTCGGTCGATGTGTGGCTGGACGCCGCCTACGCGGCCCTGAAAGAGTCGGGTATCGACGCCGTGCGCGTGATGCCCCTGGCCAAGCAGCTGGGCTTGTCACGCACCAGTTTCTATTGGTTTTTCGAGGATCGTGAGCAACTGCTCGCCGCCTTGCTGACTCGTTGGCGCGACAAAAACACCGGTAACCTGGTGTACCAGTGCGAGCGCTATGCCGAGAGTATTTCCGAGGCCATTCTCAACGTCTTCGAATGCTGGTTGAACCCGGAACTGTTCGACTCGCAATTCGAATTCGCCGTGCGCAGTTGGGCGATGCAGTCGGCGGAGGTCGCGGCAGAAATCGCGCAGGCCGATGACACCCGTATCAACGCCTTGACCGGCATGTTCCGGCGTTTTGGTTACGACGACGAGGCCGCCGATGTGCGTGCCCGGACCATCTACCTGACGCAGATCGGCTATATCTCGATGAACACCACCGAAGAGGTGGTGGTGCGGTTCCGGCGTATTCCCCAGTATGTCAGCGTGTTTACCGGCAAGGCCCTGAAGCGGCGTGAACTGGACCGCTTCTATGGGGCGTTTGGCTATGCCGAAACCACACCGGGGGTGTTTGAGCGTTTTTAAAGGTCCTTGACCAACCGCAACGCATCGTAGATCGCCGCATGGGTATTGCGTGCGGCCACTGCATCACCGATCCGGAACAGCTGGAAGCGACCTTCAGGGTTGGTCACGATGTGCTGCGCGTTCCCTGCGATCAAGTCCTGCTGCTCGACCGCGCCGCCATTGCTGGAGTGCGCACGCAACTCGAAGTACAGGTCATCCAGGGGAAGCGTGCCATGGTTGACCACCACCTGGTCGACCACCCGCTGCTTGTGCACCTTGCCGTAGTCACTGCCAAAACGCGCGACCAGCCGACCGTCGCGTTTCTCCACCGTCTCAACCCGATAGGTCACGGTAAAGGTCACGTCCAGGTCCTGCAGGCTGCGCATGTAGGGCACCAGGTTCATGGCCATGACTTCCGGGGCGAACGCGCGGTCCGGGGTGACGATTTCGACGCTGGCGCCACTCTGCGCAATCACCTCGGCAGCTTGCAGCGCGGCGTGGTCGCCGGCGTCGTCGAAGATCAACACATGGCGCCCCGGTTTGACGTCGCCGGAAATGATGTCCCAGGTCGACACCACCAACTCATTGCCCGCGGCCAGCACGTCGGTGTGCGGCATGCCGCCGGTGGCGACGATCACCACGTCCGGCTCATGGGCCAACACCGTCTCGGTTTCGGCCCAGGTGTTGAAGTGGAATTTCACGCCCAGGCGTTCGCACTGGGCCATGCGCCAGTCGATGATGCCGATCATCTCGCGACGCCGCTCACTCAGGGCGGTCAGGCGGATTTGCCCGCCGGGCCGGTCTGCCGCTTCCAGTACGGTCACATCATGCCCGCGCTCACCGGCGACGCGTGCCGCTTCCAGCCCGGCCGGGGCCCGTGCCGATGATCAGCACCTTGCGCTTCACCGCGGCCTTGGGAATCTCATGGGGCATGCTGGTTTCACGGCCGGTCGCCGCGTTGTGGATGCAGTAGGCGGCGCCGCCCTGGTAGATGCGGTCCAGGCAGTAGTTGGCGCCGACGCAGGGGCGGATGTCTTCTTCACGCCGCTCGATGATCTTGCGCACGATATGCGGGTCGGTCATATGGGCGCGGGTCATGCCGACCATGTCCACCTTGCCCGACGCAATGGCGTAGCGCGCGGTGGCCACGTCCGGGATTTTCGCCGCGTGGAAGGTGGGGAAGCCGGTGGACGCGCGGATCTCGCCGGCAAAATCCAGGTGCGGCGAGTTGCGCATGCCCTGGATCGGAATCACGTCGGTCAGCCCCGCGTCGGTATCGATATGCCCACGTACCACGTTGAGGAAATCCACTAGCCCGCTGTCCTTGAGCATATGCGAAACCTGCAGGCCCTCGTTGGCGGTGAATCCGCCCGGCAGCGCCTCGTCACCGGTGTAGCGCACGCCCAGAAGGAAGTCTTCACCAACGCGCTGGCGAATGCCGCGCAGGACGTCGAAGGTAAAGCGCATGCGGTTTTCCAGCGAACCGCCGTAAGGGCCGTCCAGTTCGTTGGTCAGCGGTGACCAGAACTGGTCCATCAAATGGCCGTAGGCTTGCAGCTCCAGGCCATCCAACCCGGCAGCCTGCATGCGCTCGGCGGCGTCGACGTAGTCCTTGATGATCCGCTCGATATCCCAGTCTTCCATCTTCTTCGGGAAGGAGCGGTGTGACGCCTCGCGACGGTGCGACGGCGAGACCACCGGCAGCCAGTCGGCCTTGTCCCAGCGTGTACGACGGCCCAGGTGCGTCAGCTGGATCATCACTGCCGCGCCGTGTTCGTGGCACTCATCGGTGAGGTCCTTCAACCAGCCGACCACTTCATCTTTGTACGCCAGCACGTTGTTGAACACTGGCGGGCTGTCCCGCGATACGGCGGCGGAGCCTGCGGTCATGGTCAAGGCCACGCCGGCCTTGGCGCGTTCGACGTGATAGGCGCGGTACAACGCCTGCGGCATGCCGTCCACCGGGTAGGCCGGTTCGTGGGCCGTGGTCATGATCCGATTGCGCAGGGTCAGGTGCTTGATTTTGTAGGGCTGCAGCAGGGGATCGCTGGACATTATTCTGTGCTCCGTAGTGGGCATCATCAGGCTCGGCGATCTGAAATTAGGATAAATGTACATAGGTGTCAATAATGGCCGACATGACTGTACATTTTTATTGCGGTGCCCTGAAGTCGTCGCTAAGATCGGCCTCACCCCTTAGGAGGACGTCTGATGAATGCTCATGTGCACTATCGGAAAAAAGCCTGTGCCTACCTGCTCGGCCTTGCGCTGGGCACCACTGCGGCGGTGACCCACGCCGAGGAAAAACCCCCGGTGCGCATTGGTTGGGTGAATTGGTCCGACACAGAAATCACCGTCAAGCTCGCCAGCACGGCCTTGCAGGAACATCTCAAGCAACCGGTCAAGTTGGTGATGGCCGACATCGGCATCCAGTTCCAGGCGCTGGCCAACGGCAACATCGACCTGATCCCGATGGTCTGGCTGCCCAGCACCCACAAGGCGTTCTACGACAAGTACAAAGACCGCCTCGAAGACCTTGGCGTGCTGTATGAAGGGCGAATCGGCATGGCTGTGCCCACGTCGGTGCCGGTCGCAGAAGTCGCCAGCGTGGAAGACCTGAACAAACCCGGGATCCGCGAGAAGTTCGACGGCAAGATCTTTACCTCCGAAGTCGGCAACGGCCAGTACAAGCTCACCGTCAAGGCGATCGAGGACTACAAGCTGGCGGGCTACAAACTGGTGGGTTCTTCGGAAAGCGGCATGCTCAACGAGCTGGACCGCAACCTCAAGCGCGACAAGTGGTCGTTGGTCAACGCCTGGAGCCCGCACTGGATGTTCTCCAAATGGTCGCTGCGCTACCTGGATGATCCCAAGCAGATTTTCGGCGGCGCTGAGCAGATCCACGCCATGGCCCGCAAAGGCTTCAGCCAGGAGCATCCCGAAGTGGCGTACTTCTTTGCGCATTTCTCCATCCCCCAGGCCGACCTCGAAGCGTTGATGATGCAGGCGCGGGAGAGCACGGCAGACAAGGCGGTGGCGGCGTATTACGCGGCGAACAGGGCGCGCTTTGAGGGGATGTTCAATCCGGGATTGGTTTCCCGGTTGCCATAATCGCTCTCAACGAATCGCGAACGGCATCGGTGCGCAACTGAAGTGTCATCTGCGCCTCGTCGATCACGATTTCCGCGACGATCAACACGCAGATCAGCGGCGCGGTCACGAACCAATGGCACCAGCATTGCGTCGCCAGCGACACGAAGACGCCGATGATCCACAGCGCCAGTACCCACTTCGGTGCGCGCTGTTGCAGCGGCACCCAGAACCGTTGCAGGCGTTTCAGGCGAGCCGTGTGCTGTCGTAGCGACTCTTCAAGGAGTGATAGGGAAGGGCTCATGTTCACACTCGCTCAGTTAACCGGGCACGGCTGGGGAGGGGATTGCCCAGCCACGACAGGTTGATGTGTTCAACTTCTATCCAGTGCCCGTGTTGAGGCATTGCGGCGCAGCTTTTGAACGCAATGCAAACAAGCCCGGTGTCCAACAAGACAAAATAACGATAGCGCTGGGTGGTTCTAAACAGCCTGGAAAAGATGCGCATGGCGGGGCCTGGCTTACTCAAAGGTTCCAGCTGAGTTCGAACAGCGTTCCGCCGTTTTCCATTTTTCGACAGGTCACAGCGCCGCCATGGGCAATGGCAATCGCGCGCACCACCGCCAGGCCCAGGCCGCTGCCGCCCTGGGCGCGTGAGCGAGAGTTTTCGCCGCGCTGGAAAGGTTCGAACAGGTGCGTCGCAAAGTCCTCATCAATACCGGGACCATCGTCGCGCACCCTCAGGTAGTGCACGCCATCACGCGTGCTCAGGTGCACGTTGACGTTGCCGGGTGTCGCATGCCGACGCACGTTGTCCAGCAAGGCCAGCAACGCCTGGCGGATGCGTGCGGGGTCGCAGCGCAGGATGCGGCGTTGCAGGTCCAGTTGCAGGGTAAATCCAGCAGCGGCCAGGCTTGGTTCGAACAGTCGCACATCCTCCTCAACCCCTGCGGCCAGGTCGGCGTCTTGCACGTTGATTTCAAGGTAGCCGCTGTCACCCAGGCCGACCACGCGCAGGTCCTCGATCATCCGCGCCAGCCCTTCGACCTGCCCGAGCAGGCTGTAGAACTGCGCCGTGTCCGGCTCGAACACACCCTCGGCCAAACCTTGCAGGCGACCGCGCAAGATGGTCAGCGGCGTACGCAGTTCGTGGGCAATCGCCGCGTTCCAGAACGCCTGTTCCTGCGCCATGCGTTTCAAGCGTTGGGCCATGCTGTTGAAGTCATTCACCAAAATAGCCGCCTCACCGATGGACTGATCGCCAGCCACGGCCTGCACATCGAGGTCGCCGTCCGCCAGTTTGCGCAGGTTCTCGGCCACCGAATTCAATGGCATCAGGATGCGCCGCGACAACTTGGTCGCCACGAATGCACCGACCGCCAGGCTGACGCAGGTGGTCAAGCCCATCCACGCCCATTCGGCATTAGCGGGCATCCACTCATCGACCTGCTCGTCCGGAAGCGGCCAGTAGGTCCAAAGCAGGGCGTAGAACACATAGGAGCCGATCACCGCCAGGGCGATCACGCACAGCACCACGACCGACATGGACAGGATGATCTGGCGGCTCAAACCGTTGAATAGTTTCACGCGCCACTCCCGAAGCGGTAACCCACCCCGCGAATGCTTGCCGGCACGCCTTGCAGCCCGAGGTCCTCGATCTTGCGGCGTAACTTGCTGATATGGCTGTCGACCGTGCGTTCCAGGCTGTCGCTTTCCGGCGAGCACAGCGCCAACAGTTCCGCGCGGCTGAACACACGTTTCGGCGCTCGGGCCAATTGGGCCAGCAATTTGAATTCGGTGACGGTCAGCAGCAGCGGCAGGGCGTTGCCTTCGATATTCACCGTCACCTGATGGCTTTCGATATCGATTTCAAACCCATCCACCCGCAGCACACTGGCGCTGACACCGGATTTGTAGTTGACGGAGCGCCGCAGCACCGCCTGGGTACGCGCCACCACCTCGGCTGGGTTGAACGGCTTGACGATATAGTCGTCGGCACCGATACGCAGGCCCATCAACTTGTCCATGTCCTGGTCCTGCGCGGTCAGCATGATCACTGGCGTGTTGCCGCGATGGCGCACTTCGGCCAGCACCTGCCAGCCATCGACGTGGGGCATCAGCACATCCAGCAGCATCAGATCCGGCTTGAGGCTCAGGTGCAGTTCCAGCGCCTGCCGGCCATCAAGGGCGTGGGCGGTGCGAAAGCCGCTGCGCTTGAGATAGGCGATCAGGATATCCGCAATCTCGGGCTCGTCTTCGGCGATCAGCACCAAGGCCTGGTTCTCCCGGATGCTGCTGGGCTGGGGAGTCGATGTGACGGGGTAATCGTTCATAGTCTGCTCGGTGAATAGGCCTTGTCGTGGTTGCCGCTCCATGGCCCACGCTGTCAGGTATTGATCATAGCGCTCAACATCGAACCCGATTATGCGCAACTAACGTGCGCATTCATGGGAGGTTTTGTGGAGGAATGATGGAGAGGGGAAATTTTCTACAAGGGTTTGCCCCGAGTACATGCCGTGCCTGGGCAGGTTAGCGCACGGTTGGAGTGATGAATTTCACATAGATCCACTCAGGATCGTGATCGTCCAGGTTGTCGATCTGCCCGCTCGGCACGAATCCGGCCTTTGCAAACAGCGCCTGGGAGGCGGTGTTTGACGCATTGGTTGACGTAAACAGCTTGGGCGTCTTGCACGCCGCCTCTGCCGCCGCCAGCAACCGCTGCGCAATGCCCTGACGCTGATGAGCGGGTGAGACGACCACCAGCGCCACAAAACCATACTCGAAAAAGTCATGGGTCAGAACGAGGTAACCGGCGCAACGGCCAGCAGTGTCGACGGCCACCAGGCATTCTTGACGAACCACGGCATCATGGATGAACACACGGCGATGGGTATGGGCCGTTGCGTAGGTGTCCAGTTCGATCAGGGCGTGCACGTCGTCGGATGTGGCCCGGCGGATAATGTTTAGAGGGTGTGTAGACAAAGTCATACCCTCATAAAGTGGACTTGGCCTTTGACTTGGTGAGTCTGGGAGAAGCCAACACTCGATTTAACTCGCCAGCGAGTGCGATCAGCTGTTGTTCCAGCGCTTCGACCTCGCAGACGCTAATGCCATCTTTGATAACGTGCAGGGTTTTGGTTTTTTTCACCGACGGAGGTGCCAGGTTATGTGTTTCTTGGGAAAGCAGCGCCTGACGTAGCAGGTTATTGATCACGGTCTGATAGCCTGTACCAGCATTTTCCGCGCGTGCACGTGCCGCCTCGATCACCGAGTCGTCCAGCATGATAGTGATGCGGGTCTTGCCCTTGTTACTGGCGACTGCACCGCGTTTACCGGAGCTGAAGTCGTATTCGTCTTTCATGTCTCAAGCCTCTAGGTATTGGCGCCTTTCATTCTTCGATGCGAGTCGCGCACTGATGACTCGCACAAAATTTGGATCGCGGTAGGTGTAAGCCACGACTAACACGCGTCCCCTCGCGTCCGAGCCAACGATCACCCAGCGTTCTTCATCATGACGATGATCTTGGATTGTCAGAGCTGCCTCGTCGTAGAACACCGGTTCCGCCTCGGCAAGGCTAATGCCATTGTGCTTCTGCTGATTTGCGGTGTTTTTCGTCTCGTCATATTGAATCCTGAATGTTCTCATTATGCATACTTTATATGTATATAAAAGCGATTGAAGAAAGTGACAGTCAGGAGGCTGGTTTACTTCCGCGCATTACATTCTGGATACGCCTTATCCCTGCTTATCAATGAGGGTTTGATTGTGCTGAGGCCACCTAGGTATGTCCGTGGGCACCCGGTGCTTTTTTAAGTAGTCGGATTCTGATTCATCTGACAGATGCGAACCCATGTCGATATCAGACCAATCCCCGCCGCTCCCAGGCTATTTTTGATGAACTCAGGCCGCGTAAGGTGACCCATCATTAGGAAATGATGATCGCCTGACTCTTCAGTCAGTACACCTTGATGTCGATCACCGAGAACAACAAAAACAATGAATAGCCTGAATTCCAACGATTCCAACGGCCAGTTGGCGCAAGGCTTCAAGCCGCGTCATGTGACCATGCTTTCCATTGCGGGCATTATCGGGGCGGGGTTGTTTGTCGGTTCCGGGCATGCGATTGCGGCGGCGGGGCCGGCGGTGCTGCTGGCTTATCTGTTCTCCGGCACGCTGGTGGTGCTGGTGATGCGCATGCTCGGGGAGATGGCGGTGGCCAACCCCGATACCGGGTCTTTCTCCACTTATGCCGACCAGGCCATTGGCCGCTGGGCCGGGTTTACCATCGGTTGGTTGTACTGGTGGTTCTGGGTGCTAGTGATCCCCATCGAGGCCCTGGCCGCCGGGCATATCCTCAACCAATGGTTCCCACAGATCGACGCTTGGCTGTTTGCCTTGTTGTCGATCTTTTTGTTGGTGGTCACCAATCTGTTCAGCGTGTCCAAGTACGGCGAGTTCGAGTTCTGGTTCGCCATGGCCAAGGTCGTCGCGATCATCGGTTTTATCGGCCTGGGCTTTGCGGTGCTGATGGGCTGGATTCCCGAGCGCGAGGTCAGTGGGTTGAGCCGGTTGATGGAGGAACACGGCGGTTTCGCGCCCAACGGGCTGTCGGCGGTGGTGGGGGCCTTCATCACCATCATGTTCAGTTTTATCGGCACCGAGGCGGTCACCATCGCGGCGGCCGAGTCCAGTAACCCGGCGCAGAACATCGCCCGGGCCACGCGCTCGGTGATGTGGCGCATTGGCGTGTTCTACCTGTTGTCGATCTTCGTGGTGATTTCCGTGGTGCCGTGGAACGACCCGTTGCTGGCCTCGGTAGGCTCTTATCAGCGCGCCCTGGAGCTGATGAATATTCCCAACGCCAAGCTGCTGGTTGATGTTGTGGTGTTGATCGCCGTGGCCAGTTGCATGAATTCCTCCATCTACATTGCCTCGCGCATGCTGTTTTCCCTGGGCAAGCGTGGGGATGCTCCCACGTTGATGAAGAAAACCTCGGCGGCGAGCGTGCCGAGGGCCGCGGTGATTGCCAGCACCATCCTGGGCGCAGGCGTGACCCTGTTCAGTTACTTTGCGCCGGCCGGGTTGTTCCAGTTCCTGCTCGCCAGTTCGGGCGCCATCGCCTTGCTGGTGTACCTGGTGATTGCCGTGTCGCAGTTGCGCATGCGCAAGATCCTGCGACAGCGCAACGTCACGCTGACCTTCCAGATGTGGCTGTTTCCCTGGCTGACCTGGCTGGTCATTGCGTTCATCTGTGCTGCATTGACGGTGATGCTGGTCACGCCGGAACACCGTTTTGAGGTGTCATCCACCATCGGCCTGGCCCTGATGATTTCCCTGGTCGGCTTGCTCACCGCGCGGCAGCCCGAACGTTCGCAAAAAACCGTGGCCGCAGCCTCACCGCCATGAGTGGCCGCCCCGTAAGCAGCATCGTGTTCCTGCTGCTGGACCAATTCACCCTGATGTCACTGGCCTCAGCGGTCGAGCCCTTGCGCATGGCCAACCAGCTGTCGGGCCAGGAACTCTACAAGTGGCACACCGCGAGCCCGGACGGTAACCCCGTGTGGGCCAGTGACGGCGTGCCCATCACGCCGGACGGGTCGATTCTCAGCGTGCCGTCCGCCGATATTGTGATTGTCTGCGGCGGCATCGGCATCCAGGGCACCGTGACCGGCGAGTTGGTCAAGTGGCTGCGCAGCCAGGCGCGTTACGCCAAGCGATTGGGCGGTATCTGTACCGGTAGCTTTGTGTTGGCGCGGGCGGGTTTGCTGGATGGCTATGAATGCAGCGTGCATTGGGAATGGTTGGCGGCCATGCAGGAGGCGTTTCCACGGGTGACGGTCAGTTCCAGCCTGTTTACCCTTGACCGCGACCGTCTCACCAGCTCGGGCGGCACGGCGCCCCTGGACATGATGCTGCACCTGATTGGCCGTGATCACGGGCATGAGCTGTCGGCGGCCATCTCCGACATGTTTGTGTACGAGCGCATCCGCAACGAGCAGGACCATCAGCGCGTGCCCCTCAAGCACATGCTCGGCACCCAGCAGCCCAAGCTGCAGGAAATCGTCGCGTTGATGGAGGCCAACCTGGAGGAACCGATCAACCTGGATGAGCTGGCGGCCTATGTCGCGTTGTCCCGCCGTCAGCTGGAGCGCATGTTCCAGAAATACCTGCACTGTTCGCCGTCGCGCTACTACCTGCGGCTGCGGCTGATCCGGGCACGGCAGTTACTCAAGCAGACGCCCATTTCCATCGTCGAGCTGGCGGTGCTCTGCGGCTTTGTGTCCACGCCGCATTTCTCCAAGTGCTACCGCGAATACTTCGGCGTGCCGCCCAGCGACGAGCGCTCGGTAACCGACAGCGAGCGCTCCATCGTGCTCAAGCCGGTGATGCATGCGTTGCCTACGCCCGCGCCCATGAACGTGTTGGAGCAGGCGCGGGGCGAGGCAACGTTTGCCAGCGTGAAAAACCTGAAGCCCTGACCTCAGCGCATGTGCAGGATGATCGGGCTGCTGCTCGCCGGGTCAGTGTGCCCGCGCAACTTGCCCACTGCTTTGGCATCCACCGCACCGCCATTGTTGCCCCAGGTGCCGCGCACGTAGCTGAGTACCTCGGCGATTTGCGCGTCGGACAATTGCTCACGAAACGCTGGCATGCGGTAGGCGTCCGGCACGCCGGCCGCGACCACGCGTTGCGAGCCGTTGAGGGTGATGTTGATCGCCGAGGCGCTTTCCTTCGCCAGTGCCGACGTGGCGCCGGCCAGGGGCGGCATCCACTCGGGCTGGCCCTTGCCGTCGAGACCATGGCAAGAGGCGCAGCGGGTGGCATAGGTGTGGGCGCCGGGGGCGTCTTGAACCGCCGCCACCGCCTGATACTGCCAGGGTGCGCCGTCGCGCTGCGGGTCGCCGGGCAATGACTTGAGGTAGCGAGCGATGGCCGCCAGGTCGTCGTCCTGCATGAACTGCGTGGAGTTGTTGAAAGCCTCGGTCATCGAACCGTAGACCACCGCATGGGCGTTGCGCCCGGTCTTGAGGAACTGCACGATCTGCGGCTCCGTCCAGCGGCCCAGCCCGGTGTTGGGGTCTTGGCGCAGGCTCGGCGCATACCAGCCGTCGAGCAGGGCGCCGGCGAGGAACGGCGCGCCGGATTCATCCAGGGCTTTTTCATTGAAGGCCAGGCCGCGCGGCGTATGGCAACTGCCGCAGTGGCCGGGGCCTTGGACGATATAAGCGCCACGGTTCCACAGTGCGTCCTGGTTGGGCTTGACCGCGTAAGTCGCAGTGGGCGCGAACACGCCGTTCCACAGGGCGATGGGCCAGCGCATATTCAGCGGCCAGGGAATATCACTGGGGATATTCGGTTGGTTGGCCGGTTGTATGCCCTGCATGAAAAACGCGTACAGCGCTTTGATGTCGTCATCGCTGAGTTTTACGTAGGACGGGTAGGGCATGGCCGGGTACAGCCGACGGCCACCCGGCGCTACGCCATGGCGCACCGCACGGTCGAAATCGGCCAGGCTGTAAGTGCCGATGCCGGTTTGCTTGTCTGGCGTGATGTTGGTGGCGTGGATCGCCCCCAACGGCGTGGCCATTTCCAGGCCACCGGCAAACGGCGCCTTGCCCGCCAGGCTGTGGCAGGCCACGCAATCGCTGAGGCGGGCGACATACTCGCCACGGCTGATCAAGGCGGGATCGAAGGTGGCTTTCGCCTGTTCCTGTTCGAACGGCGTAGCCGGTTCACGGGTGACGTACCAAGCCAGCAGGCCTGCGGCGACCAGGCAGGGCAGCGCCAGCCAGCCTGCGGTTCTTGCGAATCGACGGTTGTTCATGGGCGTTTCCTGAAGGTCAGCTGAAAGTGTGTCGGCTCAAGGGCAGGCTGCGCACGCGCTGGCCGGTCAACTGCGCCACCGCATTGGCCACGGCCGGAGCCACGGCAGGCAACGGCGGCTCGCCGATACCGCCCATCTTTTCGCCACTCTCGACTATCCGTACATGCACCCGTGCCATCTGCGCGGGCGCCAGGATCGGGTACAAGTCGTAGTTGCGCGCCCGTGGCTTGCCGTCCACATACACTGCTTCTTCCAGCAAGGTCTGGGACAAGCCCAACGCCACCGCGCCATTGACCTGGGCCTCGACAATCGCCGGGTTGACGATGCTGCCGGGGTCGATGGCTTGCCAGATATCGTGCACCCTGACCTTGCCGTTCTCGATGGACACCTCAGCGATCGCTGCCGTATGCGAGCCAAACGGCGAGGCCATGGCCACGCCGCGAGCGCGTCGAGTGCCGTCCTCGGCGGTGAAGGGGCCGCGCTTCCAGCCACCGGACAGTTCACCCGCCGCTTGCAGCAACGTGGTCAGCCGTGGGTTGTCGCGCAGCAGGTGCAGGCGCAGCTCATAGGGATCCTGCCCGCCCTTGTCCGCGAGTTCGTCGAGGAACGACTCGTAGAAAAAGTCGTTGAGCGAATTGCCCACCGAACGCCAGTAACCGAGCATGGGCGCGCCTTTGACGTAGATCTGCGCGATGCGTTTGTTGGGGATAGCGTAGGACTTGCCCGATAACCCTTCAACCGCCGTGGGGTCGATTTTATCGCCCTGTTTGCCGGCGAGGGCTTCGGTCGGGCCTTCGGTCGCACTGACGGCTTCGATGGCGACCGGCAAGCCTTTGTCATCCAGCGCGGCGCGGAACTTGACCACTGCCACTGGGCGCAGCACATCGCGCAAGAACTCTTCTTCGCGACTCCAGATCAGCTTGACCGGACGGCCCACCGCCTTGGCCAACGCAATGGCCTGCGGGTAGGGGTTGGCCGAGTCATACAGGAAGTGCCGGCCGAAGAAGCCACCGAGCAACGGCGAGTGCAGGTTGATTTGCGCAGGGTCGAGGCTGGTGCGCTTGGCGATGTCGGCGCGGAACATGTCCGGCGCCTGGTTGGGCAGCCAGATGTCCAGCGTGCCATCCGGGTTGAAGCGCGCCAACGCAGAAGGCGGCTCCAGCTGGCCGTGGTTGAGGTATTGGTTGTGATACGTCGCCTCGAGCTGGGTCTTGCCACCTTTCAACGCGGCGGCGACGTCACCTTCGTTCTCGTCGTCACGGGCCGGGCCTTGCTGGGCCGCGAGGAACTCGAAGTGCTTGTCGCTGGAGAAGTCCGCCGGCATGACGCGCAACGTCGAGTCGGCGGCGGCTTCCTGCCAGTCGACCTGGATCGCTTCTACCGCACGCTTGGCGTGCCACCAACGTTCAGCCACCACCGCCACCGCGCCGGGCAGCACGTGCACCGAATGCACGCCTTTCATGCCTTCGACCTGAGGCTGGTTGCGCAGGGTGCCGACGGTCATGCCCAGGCGTGGCGCATGTTGTACCGCCGCGTGGAGCATGTTATCGACTTTCAGGTCGATGCTGTAGAGCGCCTTGCCGGTGGATTTGTCGTAAGCATCCAGGCGCTTGACCGGCTTGCCGATCCAGCGGAATTGGCTCGGGTCGCGCAGGGTGATGCTGGATGGATCGGGCACAGGCATGTCGAGGGCGCTGCTGGCCAGCTCGCCATACCCCAATGAACGACCGGACGCCGCATGCACCACGCGGCCGGGCTGGGTGGTCAGTTCGCCAACCGGCACGCCCAATTGTTTAGCGCCAGCTTGCAGCAACATCGCGCGGGCCAGGGCGCCGAGGCGGCGCATGGTCGGGTAGCTCATGCGCACCGACATGCTGCCGCCGGTGATGCGCAGACCGTTTTCCATCACCACATAGGCTTCGCCGGGCGGGGCGGCTTCGACGATAAAGGTGGCGGGGTCGGCATCCAGTTCTTCGCCGACGATCTGCGCCATGGCGGTGTGGGTGCCTTGTCCGCCTTCCATGAACGGGCTGAGCAGGCGCACTGTGCCGTCCGGGCGAATCTCCAGGAACGCCGGCACCTGGGTGCCGCGTTCAGCAGCGGTGGCGGCTTGCACCCGGCCCGAGCCCAGTGGCAGGCCAAAACCAATCACCAGTGCGCCCACCGCCGTACTCGCCAGAAAGCGGCGACGCGACAGGTTGACCGGTGCATCAAGCAGTTCGTCGAGGATACTCATCAAGCGCCCTCCTGCTTGGCCAGGGCGTCGACCGCCGCATGGATGGCGTTATAGGTGCCGCAGCGGCACAGGTTGATCATCGCCGCGTCGATCTGCGCCTTGCTTGGCGCGGGGGTGTGCTTGAGCAGCGCAGTGGCGGCCATCACCTGCCCGGACTGGCAATACCCGCATTGCGCCACCTGATGCTCGACCCAGGTCGCGACCACACGCTTGCCCACTTCATCGGTCTCAATCGCCTCGATGGTGGTGATTTCACGCCCGACCAAGGCGGCCACCGGCGTGACGCAGGAGCGCACCACATTGCCGTCCACCAGCACCGAACAGGCGCCGCACTGGGCCAGGCCGCAACCGTACTTGGTGCCGGTCAGGCCCAGGTCATCGCGGATCACCCACAACAAGGGCGTGTCCGCGTCGGCATCGACCTGATAGGCCTTTTGGTTGATTCGTAATTCCATGGCTCACCTGCTGATCAACGGTAGGTGCGGCCTTTTTAGTGATGAACGCAGTGGCCGCTTATTGTCGAACTCTAGACCAGAGTGCAAGGGCGCAGATACCCGGTGGTCGACAAATCGGAGGATCGGGCAAGGATTCAACAGGATCGGGTGAAAGCGCTGTAGACAAGGCTATACGGCGGTTTTGCATCAGGCGGAGCTTGCTCCCGTTGGACTGCGCAGCAGTCCCATTTTTGGGGCCGCTTCGCGACCCAACGGGAGCAAGCTCCCTCGCCACAGATAAAGTGTTCGCCTTTAACTGACTGGCATTAGGGCTGGCCCGCTCCCATCTGTTTTAGTTGTGTTTCAGGCATTCGATAGAGCGGTCCACCGTGGTCTTGGCGATTTCCAGCAAATGCCACACCGCCAGGATCTTCGCCCGTTCGGGGCTTGCCAATTGCTCACCACAATCGAGTGCGGTGGCCGACGCGCTGTCGAGCAGGCTGGCGGTGTAGAGCAGGGCGTCTTCGAAGCTGAGGTCTTCGTTGACCGAGTGGAAACCTTGGGTAGGCAGGTAATGGTCGATGGCGCGGTTGAAAGCGGCGCGGTCTTTTGCGGGGTCGATGGGTGGATCGGGTAGGACTTTATTCATGGTGTAGTTCCTCGTGTAAATAGGAGCCAACACCTGTCGCGACTAAACGAAGGGTGGCGGCTGTACGCAGGTTAGTCGACCGGCCACAAGGAAATCCGGCGCACCCGAAGGTGCCCTGCGCACAGCCACCATAAAACTACATGTGACCGTGCGCCTTGTGTCATTCCGGGCGACTAAACCCGATCACTGAATAGGCAGTGACGGCTGCAGACTAGCCACCGATTCCAGCAGGCACAAGGCGGCAGGGATTGTCTAGGAAACGTCCTGCAATTAAAAGCGATGCGCCTTGCTGGCCCTTTACAAGCCATGACAAAACGCCACCCTACGGACTCAAGCCTTACACGATATCGTCGATCAAAATATGCGGCTGCCCCCGACTGCACCGCTCGATCCGCGCCTCGACCTTGTACACCGCGCGCAGCATCGCCTCATTGATCACCTCATGGCTCGGCCCGCTGCCCTGGGCGGTGCCGTCGGCGATCACCAGCACCTGGTCGGCAAAACGCAGCGCCTGGTTCAGGTCGTGCAGGGCGATGAACACAATCACCTCCCGTTTGCGCGCCAGGGCCTGCATGAAGTTCAGCACCTGCACCTGGCAATGCATGTCGAGGGCGCTGGTGGGTTCGTCCATCAGCAGCACGTCGGGTTCGCGCACCAAGGTCTGGGCGATGGACACCAGTTGTTGCTGGCCTCCGCTGAGTTCACCGAGGTTGCGAAAGGACAGCTCGGTGATGCCCAGGGCGGTGAGGATTTCATCGACCAACTTCAGCTCGTCATCATGCACCGTCCAGCCGGGTGCTAGTTGCTTGCGTGCCAGCAAGACGGATTCATACACCGTCAAGCGGGCGCTGGCGTTCAGGCCTTGGGGCATGTAGCTGATGCCTTGGAGGCCTTTTGCCGAGTCCTGCAGGATCACCTGTCCAGGCCCGTCGATCAGCCCGGCCATGCGCTTGAACAAGGTGGACTTGCCGGCCGCATTGGGACCGACCACCGCCACCACTTGGCCGCCGACAATACGGGCGGTGGTCACGCCGCGGATGATGCTGCGTTGCCCATAAGTGGCGCCGAGGTCTTGCAACTGAATGCTTACCATGGGGTTTTCTTCCCGCTCAGGATCAGGGAGATAAAAAACGGTACGCCGATCAGTGAGGTGACCACGCCAATCGGGAAAATCGCACCGGGGATCAGGGTTTTGCTGACCACCGAACTGGCCGACAGAATCAACGCGCCGGTGAGCAGCGAGGCGGGCAGGAAGAAGCGTTGGTCTTCGCCAATCAGCATGCGGGCGATGTGCGGGCCGACCAAGCCGATAAAGCCGATGGTGCCGACAAAGGCCACCGGGAACGAGGCGAGCAGGCTGACCATGATTAGCGTCTGGAAGCGCAGGCTGCGCACGTTGATGCCGAAACTGGCGGCCTTGTCGTCGCCCAGGCGCAGGGCGGTCAGGGCCCAGGCGCGTTTGGCGAAGATCGGCAGGGTGATCAGGATCACCAGGCAGATCACGCCCAACTTGGGCCAGGTGGCCTTGGTCAGGCTGCCCATGGTCCAGAACACCACGGCTGCCACGGCTTGCTCGGTGGCGAAAAACTGCACCAGCGCCAACAGCGCATTGAAGGTAAAAACCAGGGCAATGCCGAGCAGCACGATGGTTTCGGCGGTGACGCCACGACGCAGGCTCAGGAAGTGGATCAGCAGTGCGCACAGCATCGCCATGATGAACGCGTTGACCGGCACCATGTACTGCGCCGCCAACGGAAACAGCGCCACGCCGAAGGCCAGTCCCATGGCCGCGCCAAAGCTGGCGGCAGCGGAAAGCCCGAGGGTGAACGGGCTGGCCAACGGGTTGTTGAGGATCGTCTGCATCTGTGCCCCGGCCAGGGATAACGCCGCGCCGACCGCCACCGCCATCAGCGCGACCGGCAGGCGGATATCCCACATCACCACGCGTACCTGGGACGCTGCGCTGTCTGGCGACAGCAGCGCGCCGAGCACTTCACTGAGGCTGTAGCGCGCCGGGCCGAGGGCCAGATCCAGCAACACACTGCACAGCAACAGCAGGGTCAGGATGACCAGGATCAGGCGTTTGCGCAGCACCAATTGACGGTAGGCAGTCATGGCTTGAGGCTCACGAAGTAGCCAGGCGCGTAGGGCACCGGCAGGAATCGTTCATGCAACTCGCGAAATGCGGCTTCCGGGTCGAGGTCGGCAAACAGCGTCGGATGAAACCATTTGGCCAATTGCTGGATGGCCACGAACTGATACGGGCTGTTGTAGAACTGATGCCAGATAGCGTGGAAGGCCTGGGTCTGCTGGGCCTTGATCCCGGCGTAGGCAGGACGTTGGGTGTACCACGCCAGCTTGTGCCGGGCTTGGTCCCTGTCTGCGCCAGGGCCGACGCCGACCCAATGGCCACCCGGCGCGAAAGCCTCCCAGTTGGCGCTGGTGACGACCACCTGGTCCGGGTTGGCCACGATCACCTGCTCGGGATTCAGTTGGCCAAAGGTGCTGGGGATGATGGTTTTGGCAATGTTGTTACCGCCGGCCATTTCGACAAAAAGCCCGAAGTTCTCATCGCCGAAACTCAGGCAACAATCGTCGGTGTAGCCGCCGATGCGCTCGATGAACACGGCGGGGCGCTTGGGTTGCTGCGCGGCAATCACCTCGGTCACACGGCGGATCTGCTGGTTGCGGAACGTGATAAACGCCTCGGCCCGCTCTTCTTTGCCGAACAACTGGCCGAACAGGCGCATGGTCGGTTCGGTGTTAGTCATGGGCTGGTTGCGAAAGTCCACATACACCACCGGAATGCCCAGGGCGTCGAGCTTCTCGATGTAGCGCGCGTCCTCGGTGGCGTGTTGCGCCTCGATATTGAGGATGATCACGTCGGGCCGCTGGGAAATCGCTTGTTCGATGTCGAAGGTGCCGTCTTCAAAACCGCCGAAGGTGGGGATGTTGGCGATCTCGGGGAATTGACGCCGATAGGCGTTGTAGGTGTCCGGGTCGGACTGGATCAGGTCCTTGCGCCAGCCGACGATGCGCTCGATGGGGTTTTGCGTATCCAGCGCGGCCACCAGGTACAGCTGGCGGCCTTCACCCAGAATCACCCGCTGCACCGGCAGGTTGACCTTGACCTGGCGCCCCAGCAAATCAGTGACGGTGGTGGGCGCCGCCAGCGCAGGCATGCCCAGCAACCCGGTGAACAACAGTGCCGCCAAAACGTGGCCGCATCGAACAATCGAACGCATCATGTGAGCCCTTGCAGGTATCAGAAGTCGACCGTGGCCGACAGGAGGAGGGTGCGTGGCGAACCCTGGGAAAACGCGCCGTAGGAGGCCACGCCGGACCAGTATTCGCGGTCGAACAGGTTCTGCACGGTGGCGCGGAAGGTGGTCGGACGCTCGGCGATGCGCGTGCTGTAGCGCGCGCCGACATCGAAGCGGGTCCAGGCGTCCAGCTGTTGGGTGTTGGCCTGGTTGACGTACTGGCTGGCGGTATAGATCGCGCCGCTGGTCAACGTCAGCCCTTCGACCCACGGGGTGTCCCATTCGGCCCAGAGGTTGGCTTGCACTTCGGGCACGCCCACCGGGGTGTTGCCCTGATTGGCGGCGATGCTGGTTTTGGTGAGCTGTGCATCCAGCAGGGTCACGCCGCCGAGCAGGCGCGTGCCTGGGGCGACTTCGCCAAACAGGCTCAGCTCCAGGCCGCGATTGCGTTGTTCGCCTTGTACCGAGAAGCGCCCCTGGGCCAGTTCGCCGGTGGGTTTCTGGATCTGGAACAGCGCCAGCGTCGACATGAAGGTGCCGTAATCGAACTTCACCCCGACTTCATGCTGCCTGGAAACATAGGGCGCAAAAATTTCCCCGGCGTTGGCCGCATTGGACGGCGCCACATCGCCCTTGCTCAGGCCTTCGAGGTAGTTGTAATAAAACGACACATGCTCCCAGGGCTTGACCACCGCGCCGAACAGCGGCGTGGTCTTGCCGGCGTCGTAGGCCGTGGTCACCGCGCCGGCGGCGTTGTAGTTGTGGGACTGGATGTTCTGTTTGCGCAAGCCCACGGTGACCTGCACGCGTTGGTCGAGTATCGACAAAGTGTCGGCAATGGCCACGCCGGATAACTCGGTGGCGGAGACTTTCGGCGCGTCCGGCTTGGCGATGGAGGGTTTGGGGCGCTCGACCGGGTGGTAGATATTCGACAGCACCGGCGCGCCGGAGATAATCCCTCGCGACAGCTCATCGCGATAGCGGGTGACTTGCAGGGTACTGCTGTGGCTGATCGGCCCCGTGTCGAAGCGCAGGCGCGCACCGGCATCCACCGTGTAGCGCTGCACTTCGAAGCGGTAGTAACCGGGGATCGACGAGGTGTCGCCGGCTGTGTTGACAATGCTTGGGGTCTGGTCGGACAGGCGCGCCACTGCCGATTTGCCGCCGCCGGCATGGGCGAACACCGTCAGGTTGTCAGTGAGGTCGTACTCGCCGCTGAGCAGGGCGGATTTGTCCCGGGTGCGCGACCAGCCCCAGTCCTGGCTGACGTTGGTACGGCCATTGGCGGCATCGGGAATCTTTACGCCGGAGGCGATCAGGAACGGTCGGGACGCGGCGTCGAAGGTTTCTTCCTGGGAAATCAGGTCCAGGCTGGTGCGCAGGCGCTCGCCTTGATAGTCCAGGGACAGCGCACCGATGCCGACTTCACGGGATTGCTTGTCGATCACCGTGTCGCCTTGTTGCACACCGCCGTTTAGCCGCATACCGAAGCGGCGCTCTTCGCCAAAACGCCGGCTGATATCGATCCGGTTACCGACGTGGGCATCCTGGGCATAGCTGGCGGTGTAGCGGGTCAGGTCTTCCTCCAGCGAGCGCTTGGGCACCACGTTGATCACTCCGCCTACCGCGCTGTTGGGTGACATGCCGTAGAGCAGCGCGCCGGGGCCTTTCACCACTTCGATACGTTCTGCGTATTCGGTGAACACCCGGTAGTTGGAGGCCACGCCGTACACGCCGTCGAACGCCAATTCGCCGAGGTTGCCTTCGCCCACCGGAAACCCACGGATGAAAAACGAGTCGACAATGCCGCCGGTCTGCCCGGTGGAGCGCACCGAGGAATCGCGCTCCAGCAGGTCTCCGACGGTGGTGGCTTGCTGGTCCTTGATCAACGAGGCGGTGTAGGTGCTGACGCTGAACGGTGCGTCCATCACATCCGCATTACCGAGCATGCCCAGTCGCCCACCGACGGCCACCTGGCCGCCCGAATACACCGGTGGCAGGCTGTCGGCGCGTTGCTCGACGCCACTGACCGTGGTGTCCGAGAGGGTGACTTGGCGCTGCACCAGCGTGTAGGTGCCGTCGCTGCGCAACACCATGTCCAGGCCACTGCCGGCCAACAGGCGGGTGACGGCTTCCTGGGTTGAGTAAGTACCGGACAGCCCAGGGCTGGTCAGGCCTTCGGTGAGGGCCGGGACAAACGACAGGGCGATGCCCGCGTCCACGGCAAAGCTCGACAGCGTGGCGCCGAGCGGGCCTGGCGCGATCTGGTAGGCACGGACCGCGACCGCATCCAACTGCGCGGCCATGGCGGCGCTGACCAGGGCCAGGCTGAGCAGCGCGCTGCGAATCACAAGCATCAAAGGGAGCCCTGTGGACGAGAGGAAAAGGGGGGTTCCTGTGTGTGCCAGTCGAGATCGGAAAAAGTATCACCCGAGCGGTGTTTTATTTTTCGCGCCCGCTCAGGCGGGCGACAGGGTGACCCAATAGCCGTTCAAGTGGCCGCTGACGAGCACCGGGTAGGTCTGCACCAGCATGTTCAAGGTGCGCTGGGTATCGCTGATGGGGAAGGCGCCGGAAATGCGCAGGTCGGCAATCGCCGGGTCATAGCGCACGAAGCCTCGGCGATAGCGGGTCAGCTCGGCGACGAAATCCGCCAGGCGCATCTTGTCGGCCATCAGCATGCCTTGGGCCCAGGCGCCGACATTGCGGTCGGTGGGGGTGAGCGAGCCAAAGGTCTGCGCGGAAAAATCCGTGCGTTGCCCGGCGTTGACCACCAGCGGCGCGACCTGGCGGTTGTCGGCCAGCATCACTTTGACGGCGCCTTCGAGCACGGCCAGGTGGGTGCGCGCGTTCCATTCGCGCACGGTAAAACGCGTGCCCAGGGCTTGCATGCGGCCCTGGCCGGTACTGACCAGGAACGGGCGGGACGCATCCTGGACGGTCTGTACCAGTATTTCACCTGCGCGCAGGTGCACGAGGCGTTGCTGGCTGTCGAACAGCACGTCGATGGCGGAATCGGTATTGAGGGTGATGCGCGAGCCGTCGGCCAGGACCCATTCGCGCCGCTCGCCCACACGGGTACGGTAGTCGGCGGTCCACTGTTGGGTCTGCGCCAGTTTCCAACTGCCCCAGCCGACCGGCATCACCGCCAGCAGCAGGGCCAGCTTGCCCAGGGCTGCACGGCGTTCCGGATGGCTCGGCCGATCCAGTGCCGACATGGCCAGGGCCGGCGGCAGGCCGCCCAACTTGCTTTGCAGCAACTGCGCGCGGGCCCAGGCGCGATCACGCTCGGGGCTGCTGACTTTCCAACGCTCCCATTCGGCGCGTTCGTGGTCGCTGAGGCCGCCTTCGCTCAAGCGCATCAGCCACTCGGCAGCTTCTTCGAGGACTTCGGGGGCTAACGGGGGTTGCTTGCGCAGGCTGAGCACTTATTCCACCAGCATCAGGCACTGCACAAAAGCCTGTTTCATGTAGCGTTTGACGGTGATCAGCGACACGCCCAGTTGCTCGGCGATGTCCTGGTATTTGAGGCCGTTGAGCTGCGACAGCAGGAAGGCACGCTTGACCAGTGGCGGCAGGGCGTCGAGCATTGCGTCGATCTCATGCAGGGTCTCCAGCACCACGAAATGCGCTTCCGGCGAAGGCACTTCATGGGTCGGCACGCTGGCGAGCGCCTCCAGGTAAGCGCGTTCCAACGCCTTGCGCTGATACCAGTTGACCAGGATGCCCTTGGCCACACAGCTCAGGTACGCCCGCGGCTGGTCAATCACCGTGACCTGGGACGCGAGGATGCGCGTGAAGGTGTCCTGGGCCAGGTCGGCTGCATCCATGGCGTTGCCGAGTTTGCGCTTGAGCGTGGCGTACAGCCAACCGTGATGGCCGCTGTACAGGGCCTCGATCACGCGCAGGTGCTGCTGGTTATCGGCGGTAAGGATTTCGCTCATGGCGCGGATCCGTGCAATTGAGAAGTATTCCCAATGCTAAGGGACAACCCTGCGGTAACGCAACGCGAGAATCGCAACCCAGGCCACCGCGTACGCCAGGCACACGAACAGGTAGGTGTACGCCAGGCCATACACCTGGCTGAGCAACCCGCCGAGGCAGATGCCAGCAATCGAGGCGAACTGCGCGGTGCCCTGGGCGATCCCCAGCACATGGCCCTGACGGGCGCTGTCGGCGGTCTTGGAGATCAGCGCGGTCAGCACCGGCGTGGTCGCGCCCAACAGCACGCCCCAGATGAAGTAGGTGCACACAAACACCACAGGTTCGCGGGTGACGCCGGCCAGGCCGGTGAGGACGATACAGCCGAGCACCACGTAACCGATGCGCCGCAGCGTGTCGGCTTGCGTACGCCCCTCGAAATGCCGCGACCAGGCCGTGGCCGACAGGATAAACCCCAGCGCCAGCAGCCCGTAGCACAGGCCCACCACCGTGTTGCTCACGTTGAAGGTGGTGCTCACATACAGCGAGAACGAGGTTTGCGGCAGCATCCGCGCGAGTAGCAGAATGCCCAGCACACTCAGCAGCGGTAACAGTGCGGACCCTTGCCACACACCGTTCTTGGCAGCCGACGCGGTTTTTTTGACCGGCGCAACATCCGGCAGGGTCACCGCCGCCACCAGCGTGCACACCGCGCAGAGTGCGGCGGCGCTGAGGTTGATCCAGAAGAACGTGGCATGGTCGAGGATCAAGCCGCCCACCACCGCGCCCAGCAATGAGCCGACATTGGTGGAAATCTGCAGTAGCGCAAACAAACGCGCGCGCCGCGAAGGCGCCTCGATGCTCACCCCATACGCCTGCGCCGGGGCGATATACCCGGCGCAGGCGCCCTGCAGGAAGCGCAGGACCAGAATCGTCCAAAGGTCGCTGAACAGCGCCAGCCCCAATTGGGTCAGGGTCAGCCCGACCAGCGCACGGATCATCATCCACTTATGGCCGTAGCGATCACCGATACGGCCCCAGAACGCACTGGTCAGCAAAATGCCAAGCATCGGCCCCACGTACACCGCGATGCTGGCGAAGCTGAACAACGTGTCGGAATCGGTCAGCCCGCGCAGGTGCAAGGGCCAGAATGGGCCGCTCATTTCCATGGCACCCATCGACACAAGTTGGATCGTGAACAGCAGGTAAATCAGGACACGGGTGGTTGGCATGAATCGGTCTCGGTAAAAAACGCGCGGGATGCTGATACTTTTTCCCGCGTCGGCTGGCATCAGGAGTAATGCTCATTTCTCACGATGAAAGGACCCTGATGCCATGCTCGTTGCCAGCCGGTTAACCCTCGCTGTCCGTACTGCCCTGATGCTCGCCGCCGCCAGCACCAACACCTGGGCTGCCACCCAGGCGTCGACCGACGACAGCGCGCAAAGCCTGACCCTTGACGCGACGAACGTCAACGCCGTTTACCACGGCCCTACCGACTTGCCGGAGGTGCTCGCCGGTGGCCAGGTCGCCCGTGGCGCGCGTTTGGGCATGCTGGGCAACAAGGACGTGATGGACACGCCGTTCAGCGTCACCAGCTACACCGCCAAGACCCTGGCCGACCTGCAAACGGTGACCGTGGCCGATGCCCTGGAACGTGATCCTTCGGTGCGCTCAACCGGCCAGACTGGCGGTATCGTCGACTCCTTTTTCATCCGGGGCTTCGCCATCGGCGAGGGCAACTTGGGTGAGTTGGCCTACGACGGCGTGTACGGCGTGGCACCCAACTACCGGGCGTTTACCGAGTACGCTGAGCGCGTTGAAGTGCTCAAGGGACCGGGCGCGTTGATGTACGGTATTTCACCGAATAGCGGCGTCGGCGGGGTGATCAACATTGTGCCCAAACGCCCGCTGGACCAGGATCTGACACGCTTCACCGGCAGCTACGCTTCGGACACACAAGTGGGCGGTCACCTGGATATCAGCCGGCGTTTCGGTGACGAAAACCAGTTTGGCGTGCGTTTCAACGGCAGCCTGCAGGGCGGCGATACCGCCGTGGACAACCAGAACCGCGACGTCGGTATCGGCGCCATTGCCCTGGATTATCGTGGCGAACGCCTGCGCCTGAACCTCGACTACATCAGCCAGAAGGAAAGTTGGGAGGGCGCCTCGCGGCCCTTCACCATTGCGCCAGGAGTGGAAGTGCCGTCCGCGCCGAATGGCCGCACCAGCCTGCCGCAGAAATGGGGTTGGTCCGATACCAAGGAGCAATCGGCCTTGCTCGGCGGCGAATACGACCTCAACGACAACCTGACCGTGTTCGCCCATGCCGGTGGCGGTAAATCGGATGTGAAGCGCAAGTCCGACCAGGTGCCGCGCATCCTCAACGAGGCCGGCGATACCAGCAATATCCCGGGCTACTACAAATTCAACGTCGACCGCTCGACCGCTGAAGTGGGCTTGCGCGGGCTGTTCGCCACGGGGCCAGTGACCCATACCACCACATTGATGGCGACCCGTTACCAGGATGAACTGTCACGGGGCATCACCAACGGCACGGAGATCCGCTCCAATATCTACCACCCGGTGGACACGCCCAAACAATCGATCAACACGCCGAAGGTGCTGCGCATCTCCGAATCGGAACTGTCCGGCGTGGCGCTGACCGACACCTTGGGGATTCTGGATGACCGTATCCAACTGACGTTGGGCGTGCGCCGCCAGGACATCGAGTCGCGCAACTACAGTGCAAACGGCGTGGTCAGCTCGCGCTACAAAGACAACGCCACCACGCCGTTGGTGGGGGTGGTGGTCAAGCCCTGGGAGGATGTGTCGCTCTACTACAACTATGTCGAGGGCTTGAGCAAAGGTGATATCGCCCCCGGCACGGCGGCGAATGCCGGCGAGACGTTTGCACCCTATGAATCCAAGCAACACGAAGTGGGCGTGAAGTACGAACACGGCACCTTCATGACCACCGTGGCGCTGTTCCAGATTGAAAAGCCCAGCGGCGAATTGGGTGCCAACGGCGTGTATTCAGTGCAGGCCGAACAGCGTAACCGTGGCGTCGAACTGAGTATGTTCGGCGAAGTGGCGCCCGGCACCCGTTTGATGGGCGGCGTGACCTTCCTCGACGGTGAGCTGACTCAGTCCGCGACCGCCGCCAACCGTGGCAACAAACCGGTGGGCGTGCCGGATATCCAGGCCAACCTCTGGGCCGAGTGGGACACACCGTGGCTGGAAGGCTTTACCCTCACCGGCGGTGCGATCTACACCGACAGCCAGTACGTCAACCAGGCCAATACACAGGAACTCGATTCGTGGACGCGCATCGATGCCGGCGCGCGCTATGCGACCAAGATCGAAGGCCGGCCAACCACCTTCCGCGCGACCGTGCAGAACGTGTTTGACCGTGAGTACTGGTCGGGCGTGGCGTCGTATGGCGCGTTTTCGCCAGGCTATCCGCGCACTTTGCAGCTGTCGGCCACGGTGGACTTCTGACCGGTCAGGCAAAATCCTCTTCGAAATACTCCTGTTCACCCCGCGTGTCGCTTTGGCGTCGCACCACCTCCATCTGCCGCAGCTCCACGCGGCGGATTTTCCCGGAGATGGTCTTGGGCAGTTCGGTGACGAATTCGATACGTCGCACCCGTTTGTAGGGGGCGAGGTTTTCGCGGGCGAAGGCAAGGATATGCCGGGCCAGTTCATGGCTGCCCGGTTCGTCGTGGGCCAGGATCAGAAACGCCTTGGGCACCGCCAAGCGTAACGGGTCGGGACTCGGCACCACGGCCACTTCCATGACCGCCGGGTGTTCGATCAAGGCACTTTCCAGCTCGAACGGGCTGATGCGGTAGTCGGAGGCCTTGAACACATCGTCGGCGCGACCGACGAAGGTGATGTAGCCGTCGGCGTCGATCTGCGCGGTGTCGCCGGTGCGGTAGTAGCCGTCACGCATGACCTCGGCGGTTTTCTCCGGGCTGTCTTCATAGCAGAGCATCAGGCCGAGCGGGCGCACGTCGAGGGGCAGGGCGACTTCGCCTTCGTTGCCGGGATTGCCGTCCGGGTCGAGCAGCGCAACCTGATAACCCGGCAACGGGCGACCCATGGAACCAGGCTTGAGCAACTGTCCGGGCGTGTTGCCCACCAGCGCAGTGGTTTCCGATTGGCCGAAGCCATCACGCAACGGCAGGCCCCAGGCATGCTGGATCTGTTCGATGATTTCCGGGTTCAGCGGCTCGCCGGCGCCGACCAATTCGCGCAGGCTCAAGCGTGATTTGTAGCTGGCGAGGTCCTCCTGGATCAGCATGCGCCATACCGTGGGCGGCGCGCACAGGCTGGTCACGCCGTAGCGTTCCAAGGCACTGAGCAGGGCCGGCGCGCTGAACCGTGCGACGTTATGGATAAAGATGCACGCGCCGGCATTCCACGGGGCGAACAGGCAACTCCAGGCATGTTTGGCCCAGCCCGGTGACGAGATATTCAGGTGCAGGTCGCCCGGTTGCAGGCCGATCCAGTACATGGTCGACAGGTGCCCGACGGGGTAGCTCTGGTGGCTGTGCAGCACCATCTTTGGCTTGGACGTGGTGCCGGAGGTGAAGTACAGCAACATCGGGTCGGTGGCCAGGGTGCGGCCTTCGGCCTCGAACTGCTCGGAGTGCTCAAAGGCCGCGTTGTGCGCGACCCAACCGGTAGGTGCAGCTCCCACGCAGACGCGGCTGCAACCGTCCGCCAGCCCGGCGAACTTGTGCACATGCGCTTCACCCACCACCAGGTGACGTACCTGCCCGCGCTCAATGCGATCACGCAGGTCATCGGGGTTCAGCAACGCTGTGGCGGGGATGACCACCGCGCCAAGCTTGAACGCGGCGAGCATGGTGTCCCACAACGCCACGTCATTGCCGAGCATCAGCAGCACGCGATCACCCCGGCGCACGCCGAGGGCGCGCAGGTGGTTGGCCACCTGGTTGGAGCGCGTCGCCAGTTGCTGGAAGCTGTAGCGTTGCTCGCTGCCGTCTTCCTCGACGATCCACAGCGCATCCGCCGCATTGCCCTCGGCCATCGCGTCGAAATAGTCCAAGGCCCAGTTGAATTCGCCCAGTTGCGGCCAGCGGAAATCCCGTACGGCAGTGGCGTAGTCGGTGCGGTGAGCGAGCAGAAAATCCCGAGCGGCCAGGAAAGGCTGGGTCATGGTGGCTGTCCTTAATTATTGTTGTGGGACTTTGCCTCGGCTGAACCGAGAAGCTGGACCGAGTATAGGCACGCAGAAATCAGAGCAGAACGCTCAAAAACACCGTTGCGTTGTGCAAAAAAGTCATGGGTGTTGAACCGCCAAGCAGGGTGATTGACGATAAAAACGTAAAAGTCCAATATGGAATTATAAGTACAAAAACTGGCTTCATCTCTTTCTTCAGGCTTGCCAAACCAACAACAACTTGCGAGAACATCCCCATGAAGAAGCGCTCCCTTATCACCGCACTGGCCCTAGGCCTACTTGCATCCAGCCATTTGATGGCCGCCGAGAAAACCCTGCGCATTGGCATCGAGGCCGCTTACCCACCATTTGCGTCCAAGACGCAGGAAGGCAAGATCGTCGGCTTCGACTACGACATCGGCAATGCGCTGTGCGCGCAGATGAAGGTCAAGTGTGTGTGGGTAGAAGGTGAGTTCGACGGTCTGATTCCTTCCCTCAAGGTGAAGAAAATCGACATGGCCCTGTCGTCCATGACCATCAACGAAGACCGCAAGAAGTCGGTGGATTTCACCCACAAGTACTACTTCACCTCATCGCGTTTGGTGATGAAGGACGGCGCCGTGGTGGATGACCAATACGCCAGCCTCAAGGGCAAGACCATCGGCGTGCAGCGCGCCACCACCACCGACCGGTATGCCACCGAGGTGTTCGAACCCAAGGGCATCAACGTCAAGCGCTACAGCAATAACGAAGAGATCTACATGGACCTGGCGGCCGGCCGCCTGGATGCGATTTTTGCCGACACCATTCCCCTGAACGACTTCCTGCAGATGCCGCGCGGCAAGGGTTACGCGTTTGTCGGCCCGGAACTCAAAGACCCGAAATACGTGGGTGAGGGCGCCGGGATTGCGGTGCGCAAGGGCAATACGGCGTTGGTGGGCGAGTTGAATGCGGCCATCGATGGCATTCGTTCCAGTGGTGAATACCAGAAGATTTCGCAGCAGTACTTCAAGTCTGATATCTACGGCGACTAGCGCTGTCGCACAACATATTCGAACCCTTGTGGCGAGCGGGCTTGCCCGCTCACGTTATCCCTTCAATTCTTTCAAATGCTTGTAGACCGTCGCCCGCCCCATGCCCAGCACATTGGCCACATAGTTCGACGCGCTCTTGCCCTTGAACGCCCCCTCGGCATGCAGCGCCAGCACCAGCTCGCGCTTGTGGTCACGGGTCAGCAGGTTCAGGCTCAACTGGCGCTCGCGCATCCACGCATGCAGGAAGGTATTGATGCGCTCCTGCCAGTCATCGCGAAACAGCGAGTCCGGTTGCGGGATCAGTTTGCTCGGAGACAGGAACAGGTCCAGCGCCGCCTTGGCGTTTTCGAACAATGAAATATTCAGGTTGATGCACAGCACCGCCAGGCGACGACCTTTGTGGTCGTGCAGCACGGTGCTCAGGCTGCGGATTTTCTGACCGTCCCAGTTGAGCTTTTCGTACGGGCCGATGTTCACTTCGCTGACGTCAGCGTCGAGCATGTCCTCCAGCGCCGAGTCATCGCCGATGCTGCGCTTGGACAGGTTGTTGGCGATGTAATCGACTTTTTGCGAGCGCAGGTCGTGCAGCACCGCTTCGGCGTGGGGGAAGAACAGCGTGGCGATGGCGTCGGCCATCGCGCGGAAGTTCTGCATGACCTTGTCTTGTTCAGCGGTGTTCATCAATGGGGCTCCAGGCGGGCAGGGGAGAGCATACCAGCGTCGAGGCCGAACCGCGTCAGTGCCTCCGGCAGCGGCGCGCCGCGTACCAAGGCCGCACTGGCCTGGCCCATGGCCGGTGAGGTCTGGATGCCATAGCCGCCTTGTGCCGCGACCCAAAACAGGCCCGGTATCATCGGGTCAAACCCCGAGAGCAAATCACCGTCGTGTACAAAACTGCGCAGGCCGGCCCAGGTGCGGGTCGGGCGGCGGATGGTCAGGGTGGTGGCTTCTTCGATCTGGTAGATGCCCATGGCGATGTCCAGTTCTTCGGGCTGGATATCCTGGGGTTCGACCGGGTCGGCGTTAGCCGGTGAGCCGAGGAACATGCCGGCGTCGGGTTTCATGTAGAAGGATTCGTCCAGCGCCACCAGCATTGGCCAGTGGTGGCTGTCGACGCCTTCGGGGCCGGCGAAGATGAACGCCGAGCGCCGCTTGGGCTGCAAGCCGATGGACGCGGCGCCGGCGAGCCCGCCGATGTGGTCGGCCCAGGCGCCAGCGGCGTTGATGATGATGGGGGCGGTGCAGGTTGAATCCTGGGTTTGCACGTGCCAGATGCCGTCGGCGTCGCGGCTCAAGCCGAGCACATGACTGTCGGTGCGAACCTCACCGCCGTTGCGGCGGATGCCACGCAGGTAGCCTTGGTGCAGGGCGTCGGTGTCGATGTCGCTGGCGGTGGGGTCATACAGCGCACCGTGGACTTTTTCGCGGCGCAAGATCGGCAGCTTCCCACAGGCTTCGTCGGCGCTGAGCAATTGCACCTGCGCCACAGTGGCCTTGGCGCTCAGGTACTGGGCGTTCAGCTCGGCCGCATCGCCGATGAAATCCACCGTCAACTCGCCGCGTGGCGTCAGCAGTGGGTGTTCGCAGAAACCGCTGGGCGGGTGGTCGAAAAACTCACGACTGGCCAGGGTCAGCGCACGCACCTGCGGGGTGCCATACGCGGCGGTATACAGCGCCGCTGAACGCCCGGTGGAGTGATAGGCCGGGTGGCTTTCGCGCTCCAGCACCAACACCTTGCCGTGCTGCGACAACCAGAAACCCGTGGACGCGCCGGCAATGCCGCCGCCGATGATGATGAAGTCTGCAGGGTTCATAGCTGTCTCCAGAGGGCATTGGCCAGGGCGATGTCTTCCAGGCCCAGGCCGATGGAGCGGAAGAACACGTGGCGGTCGTAGGTCGGGCGCTGTACCTGTTCGCTGAGCAATTCGGGTAGGTCACCGGCCACGGTGCGCGGGTCCCAACCGTACTGTTCGGCGGCGATCAGCATTTCACCGGCCGCGCCAGGGGTGGTGCGGCGATAGTCGCAGAATACCTGCATCGTGTTGAGACTGTGTGGCGGCACTTCATGGGCGCGAGGGGCGTTGGTGCTGATCGAGGTGATCAGCGCCGGTTTGCTCAAATGCGTCGGATCGAGCACCGGCCCGGCTGACGACGTGCACAGCAGGATCACATCGGCGCCTTCCACTGCCGCCGCGCAACTGTTGGCGATGACCACACGTGGGTCCAGGCCCTTGAGCTGCGCGATGGCCTCGGCGGATGCGTTGGCCAGGCTGGGCGAATACACGTTGATGCTCTGCCAATCCCTGAAACCTTTTACATACTGCAGGTGCGCCTGGGCCACCTTGCCACTGCCGATGATCGCCAGGCGTCGCGCGGATAACGGCGCCAATGCGTCCACTGCCAGCGCCGTGGTCGCGGCCGTGCGTGCCGTGGTCAGTTCGGCTGCATCGCATAGCAACAGGGGCTGGCCGGTCTGCATCGACATCAGCAAGGTCCATGCCGTCACCAGAGGGCCTTGCTCACGCACGATATAGGGCGAGGTCTTGACCCCGTACACCCCATCTTCGGCCAATACACCCAGGTAGTTGATGAAGTCGCCTGCGGCTTGCGGGAACTCCACCCGTTGCTGCGCTGGCTGCACCGCTTGCTCGTTCGCGAGGTCGCGGAACAGCTTGCGCAGGATCTGCGGTACATCGATCTGGCTGAGCAGCTCGCGGGCCTGGGCGTGATGGATCACATGAGGTGTGCTGGACATCGGTGTCTCCGCAGATAAACTAATTTGTCCATTATGGACTTTTAGTTCTGCTGAGCAATATCCTTCGAGAAAAAAGCTGGCGTCTTACTTGCCCAGGTTCTGATTCATCAGATTACCCAGTACCGGCCCTTGGCTTGCTGTTTGCCACGCATGGAAATTCTCGCAGCCTTCCACATTTGCCTCGGCAATGTTGCTGCGCGGGTCGCAGATCATCGACCAGCGTTGCTGTAACGACGGGTACTTGATGAAGTCAGCCCGTGTGGGCGGTTGGCAGCCAAGCAGGGCAATGGCGGACATCACCGCAGCGGTGGTTTGAAAGGCGGTGGAGGGGACGATGTTCCAGTTCATGATGATCAACACTCCCCACTAGGGAGCCCTTGAGATGACGCTGCCACGGCCTGGAGTGTTGTGGCCGCAAGAGAATGCTACGGCCGAATTGGCCCTTCAAGAAGATCCACTTTTAGTGAGTTTGCTGGAGCCATTTGATGGTTTTAACGTTCTTCAAGTCGTTTGCTGAAAGTGGGTATGGATAAAGTTTGTCTGCACGGTGATTACGAAAAAGTATAAGTAGCTGTCAGTTCTAACAGGTCTCGGCGCCTCACCGATCCGTTAACTTCAACACCATTGGAGATGGGCAAGCGCAGGGATAAAAAATGAAAATCAAAACGTTAATCGCCGGACTGGTTTGCGCTGCCGTGGCCTCATCGGCATCTGCACAGCCTCTTGCTTGGAATGATCCGAGTATCAGCGACGGCCCGTGCACCAATCCTCCTCCTCTTCAATACCCGGCCGCACTGTTCAATACACTACTAGGATTGCCTCAGCTCTTCAGGGTCTATTTGCCGTTTGGTAACCAGGCCTACTACCGCTGGGTTCATCAGAAAATGAATGCAGGCGTGCCCGCGACAACCCCAGCTCAACTCTTGGCCACTAAACCTAGGGTGACGTTTCCGTACCTGCTTGCATTGCCTTTTTTTGCCTTGGGCAAAGTCGACGTCTACGATCAGCCCCCGTTCGGCAGAGGGTATTTTCTACAGCCCGTTCCTTTGAATGCGGTCGCTACTGATCTAAAAATCAATATCGTCTACGCAAGCCCAGGGTCTGCTCCGGATAATTTTGGCGGGACAGATATTCCAACACGGTTTATCTGGGCAGATCTCACGACACTGGTCGAGTGGCACTGTTTTGCTGGGGGAGTGCAAGTGGTTAATATTCTGTCGCTTACCCCTACGCTGACAACTGGGCAGATTTCAGCGATTACCACGTTTCTGCAAAGTTATGGTTTTCAACCCCAGAACCTGATGACGATGCCCTATTAATAGGCTAGGGCTCAACCGACAAACCTGAACCCCTTTGACAGCTTTTCTTTAAGAAACCCCACCAACACACTCACCGCCTTCGGCACATGCGGCGAATACGGTCGGATCAGGTAGATCTCATCGGCAAACGCGCCCTTGAGGGTCCAGCCCTTGAGCACCTGCACCAGCTTGCCGCTGGATAGCGCGGCATGGGCGCTGAAGTCCGGAAGCAGAGCGATGCCCAGATGATTGAGCGCCGAATCGCGCAGGGCTTCGCTGTTGTTGGTGGCGAAGCTGCCGGCAATGGGCACGGTGAGGCGTTCGACGTTTTTAGTGCCGCGCTCGAAGGTCCAGGCGGGCTGGTCGGTGCCGCGTGGGTAGAACAGGCAGTTATGTGTAGAAAGATCGCCAGGTTCGCGCGGCTCGCCGTGGCGTTGCAGGTAATCCTGGGTGGCGACCAGTACCGAGCCGGTGTCACACAGCTTCCAGGCCACATGGGTTTCCGGCACTTGGAAACCGTGGCGCACGGCCAGGTCGTAGCCTTCGGCGGCCAGTGAACTCAAGGCATCCGACACGTCCAACTGGATACGCACCTGCGGGTACTGCTGCAAAAATTCCGACAGATGCGGCACCAGTTGCTGACGGGCAAACGCCACCGGTGCCGTCAGCCGCACCAATCCACGAATCTCCCCGACCGAGTCGCGCACCGACGAAAAACTGCGGGCGATCTGTTCATAAGCGCTGCGCACTTCGCGAGTCAACGACAGCCCCGCATCGGTCAGCCGCACACTGCGCGTGGTGCGCGTCACCAGCCGCGTGCCGGTGGCCTTTTCCAGGTCGGAAATACGCTGGCTCACGGCGGACTTGCTCACGCCCAGGCGTGCGGCGGCGGCGGTGTAGGTGCCTTGTTCCTCCAGCACTGACAGCCAGTGGATGTGAGTCCAAAGCCCTTCGATTTCAGCCTTTTCCATGAGTAGATTGTTCGCGTATGTGGACAATAAGTTCTGGATTCTGCTCTGGTTTGGAACAAAGCGAAAGCCTATCGTGATCCCCAACGCTACCCACCTGGGATCTACTGCCATGACAACGACAATCGAGCATTACATCAACGACCAGCGCGTTTCCCGCGATGATCGTTATCAGGACGTCTTCAATCCCGCCACCGGCGAAAAGACCGGCCGCGTCGCCCTGGCCAGCCGCCAGACCGTGTCCGAAGCCGTTGCCGCCGCCCAAGCCGCGTTTGCCGGTTGGGCCGATACGCCGCCAATCCGCCGCGCCCGCGTGCTGTTCGAATACCTGCACCTGCTGCGCGAACGCAAGGACGACCTGGCACGCATCATTGTCGCTGAGCACGGCAAGGTCTTCACCGACGCCCAGGGCGAAGTCGACCGGGGCATCGACATTCTCGAGTTCGCCTGTGGCATTCCCAACCTGCTCAAGGGTGAGCATTCCGACCAGGTTTCCCGTGGCATGGACAACTGGACGATGCGCCAGCCCCTGGGCGTTGTGGCCGGTGTCACGCCGTTCAACTTCCCGGTGATGGTGCCGATGTGGATGTACCCGATCGCCATCGCGGCGGGCAACACCTTCATCCTCAAGCCAAGCCCGACCGACCCAAGCGCCTCGCTGTTCATGGCCGAACTACTGCGTGAAGCCGGCCTGCCCAAAGGCGTGTTCAACGTGGTTCAGGGCGACAAGGAGTCGGTGGATGCGCTGATCGAACACCCGGACGTCAAGGCCGTGAGCTTTGTCGGCTCCACGCCGATTGCCCAATACATCTACGAAACCGGCGCCCGCAACGGCAAACGCGTGCAAGGTTTGGGCGGCGCAAAAAACCACATGGTGGTGATGCCCGACGCCGATATCGAAAAAACCGTCGACGCCCTGATGGGCGCCGCCTACGGTAGTGCTGGCGAGCGCTGCATGGCGATTTCCGTCGCCGTGCTGGTAGGCGATGTGGGCGATAAAGTCATCGCCGCCCTGACCGAACGCGCCAAGCAACTGCGCATCACCGACGGCCGTGATTTGAAAGCCGAGATGGGCCCGATTGTGTCCCGCGCAGCGTTGGAGCGTATCAGCGGCTACATCGAGCAAGGCGTACAGGCCGGTGCCCAATTACTGCTGGATGGGCGTGACTACGTGCCCACCGAAGCGGGCCTGGAAAACGGCTTCTGGCTGGGCGCGACGCTGTTCGACCATGTGACCCAAGAAATGAGCATCTACCGCGAAGAAATCTTTGGTCCGGTGCTGGCCTGTGTGCGTGTGAATGACTTTGCCGAGGCGATCAAGCTGGTCAACGATCACGAGTTCGGCAACGGCGTCAGCTGCTTCACCCGTGACGGCAACATCGCCCGTGAATTTGCGCGGCGGATTGAGGTGGGCATGGTGGGCATCAACGTGCCAATCCCGGTGCCGATGGCCTGGCATGGCTTCGGTGGCTGGAAGAAGAGCCTGTTTGGCGACATGCACGCGTATGGCACCGAAGGCGTGCGCTTCTACACCAAGCAGAAGTCGATCATGCAGCGCTGGTCGGAGAGCATCGAGCAAGGCGCCGAATTTGCCATGCCCGTCTCCAAATAACTCAAGCCAGTACGCGGTCAACTGTGGGAGCGGGCTTGCCCGCGATAGCGGAGTGTCAGTCAACCTTTTTGGTTCTGATACACCGCAATCGCAGGCAAGCCAGCTCCCACATTTGCGTCAGGAACGGGCACAAGTCTTGACTTCGCTTGCTCTACTCAGAGGAACTTGGCACGCTCACCCAGCGAGCGAACACAGTCAAGTCAATCAATAGGGAAATGCTCGGTTGAGAACGCTTTGAAAACAATCATGGGTATCGCCTTGTTGGCCACGTTACTGGCGGGCTGTGCGCCGTCTCACTCGGCATGGACGGGCGTCAGGAACGCGTTTGTCGGCACACGCTTCGATGCCCACCTCTATGACGATTGCAGCCGTGGCTGTGGCGATTCCTATTGGTCCCCGGTCAACAAGAAAAAGGTCTATGACCAGGTAGTGAAGGAGGGCGACAGCCAGCGCTACTTCGTGACCTGGATCCGCGACTGTCGATACTCCGTGCTCGTCTCGGGTGAAGGCATTATCCAGTCGTGGCGCTATGAGAATGAAGACCGAAGCAGCTGTTACATTTTTTAGTCGGCTGTCAAGCATCAACGGCCGCTAACCGATCGGTTGAACGACCCGCCTGGCAATCAGAATACCCATCACCGGCGCCAGCGCAAACACCCCGAACAACCACACCGCAGCGCTTGCTGTGCCTTCAATGCCGCCGGGTTCAGTCAGGCCCGCGATATTCGCTACCATGCCCGCCAGTGCTGCGCCAAACGCGGTGGCGAACAGTTGCACCGTGGTAATCGACGCAGAAGCCAGGTCCTGTTCGCCGTCGGGTGCCACCTGGAATACCCGGGTCAGCAAGTGCGGCCAGGCCAGGCCCACTCCCAGGCCGATCAGGGTAAGGGCCAGGCAAATCGGCGTAAGCGTCTGCGCACCGCCATTGCTTTCGCGAGGCATTAAAAGAGCCAGCGCCAGCATGCCGACAACACCCAGGATCGGCCCGGCCAGGATCGCGCGACGAACATTCGCGCCTGCCATTCCCGCGCTGGCGATTGACCCCAGCGTCCAGCCGGCCGCCATCAGTGCTGCCAGATAACCGGCCACCAGCGGTGATTGGTGGTGCAGGACTTGAAGAAACAGCGGTACAAAGATTTCGCCACTGGTCACAGCGACCGCCAACAACGACATCGTGGCGTACAGCGCGCCAAGCGCGGTGGTGAGCCGAAAGGCTCCAGCGGGCAGCAGTCGATGGCGGGATCGGCTTTCTGTGAAGACCAGCAGCGCCGTGAACATTGCTGCCGCTGCGAGCCCCAACAGGTTCAGGGGCAGGGTGGAAGAGACACTGCCGGCCGACACCGCCAGTACCGCTGCCGTCAGCAGCCCCAACTGAGTGAGCGGCAACGGTGTGGATTCAACACTCTCTGTGCTGCGCCTAGGCAGTACGGTCGCGGCCAGCACGGCGAACAACCCGGCCACCGGAATCAACGACCAGAATGCCGCCCGCCAGATGCCCAGTTCGGCAAACACGCCGCCCACCGCTGGTCCGACCAGCGTCGCAACCCCCCACATCCCCGAGACCAGCGCCATTGCGCGTGGCCACAAGGGTTCGTCGAATACCAGGCGAATCATCGCGTAGGACAGCGCAAACAAGAGCCCTCCGCCCAGACCCTGTACCAGCCGTCCGACCAGCATCACCGGCATGGAAGGCGCAAACGCGCACGCTAAGGCTCCGCCGGCGAACACCAGGCTGGCAACCAGATAAGCACCACGCGGCCCCAGGCGACCAAGCAAACGCGCGGACAACGCTGAACCGAGGATCGAGGCGGCGACAAACAGCGTGGTATTCCACGCGTAGTAGTCGATGCCGCCGATATCCTTGACCACTGACGGCAGAATCGTGGTGGCGATGTAGACGTTGATCGCATGCAGCACCACGCCGCCTGCCAGGGCCAGTGACCGTACGCCATTTGCACCGGACAGCAAGGCGGCCCAGTTGGAGGGAGAGGTTTGCGTTGTGTTCATGGAGACTCCATGTCAAAGGAATGAAGGCTTGCCAGGGCAGGCCGACACTCTTTATAAGACCTCATGTATAGATGAGGTCAAGCCGCCGATGGAACCGAAAATCGATGTGCACATCCCCCTCGGGGTAGGCGAGTTGGCGCGGCGTAGCGGGGTGACCGTGGCGACTGTGCATTTTTACGAAGCCAAGGGTTTGATTCAGGGTCAACGCAGCCCAGGTAATCAGCGGCGCTACCACCGTGATGTGCTGCGCCGCATTGCGGTGATCAAGGTGGCACAGCGCGCGGGGATTCCATTGGCAACCATCAAGGCTGCACTGGAGGAACTGCCGTCGGGGCGACCGCTGACGGCCAAGGACTGGACGCGGCTTTCCACGCGTTGGCGAGACATGTTGAATGAGCGAATCAACAGCCTCACGCAACTGCGCGACCAACTCGACGGGTGCATTGGCTGCGGGTGCCTGTCCCTGGATGACTGCCCGCTGCGCAATCCGGGAGATCGGTTGGGGCAGGTCGGGGACGGGGCGGTGTTGCTGGGCAAGTGAGGCGGTCAGCGTCTGCCCGTGCGCGTGCTCACATCCACCCACACCGCCAGCACCAGGATGCTGCCCTTCACAATCATCTGCCAATAACTGTCCACATCCAGCATCGACATCCCATTGTCCAGACTGGTGATCACCAACGCCCCGAGCAACGCGCCATACACCGTGCCCGAGCCGCCACGCATTGATGTGCCGCCAATAAAACACGCGGCGATGGCGTCCAGCTCACCCATGCTCCCCGCCGACGGCGAGCCGGCCGCCAGACGAGCCGTGTTGACCAAACCGGCGAGTGCACACATCACGCCCATGATGCCGAAGATCCACAACTTCACCGCCTGTACGTTGATGCCGGATAGACGCGTGGCTTCCATATTGCTGCCCACCGCATACACGCGACGGCCAAATACGGTCTGGCTGGTGACGTAGCTGAACACGCCCAATAACACCAACAGCAGCAAGACGGGGACGGGAATCCCATCATAGCTGTTGAGGGTCGAGACGAACCCGGCCAGTACGGCGCCGATTACCGCCACGCGCACCAGGTCACGCACCAGGGAATGCGTCGCCAAGCCATGCAGCGCGCGGTTGCGCCGCTGTTTCCAGGTCAAAAAAACCGTCAGCGCAAACAACAGCACGCCCAGCCCGATACCCACCGAATGCGGCAAATACCCCTGGCCCACATACACCAACGATGGCGACACCGGCGCAATGGTGGTGCCGCCGGTAATCCCCAGCAGAATCCCGCGAAATGCCAGCATCCCACCCAGGCCGACAATGAATGACGGGATGCGCAGATAGGCCGTCATGTAGCCGTTGGCCAGCCCGATCATCAACCCGCACAGCGCCACCAGACTCAAGTTGGCCAGCAATGGTATGTGATAAATCACATCCAGGATCGCCGCCAACCCGCCGAGCAAACCGAGCAATGACCCCACCGACAAGTCGATCTCGCCGCTGATGATCACCAGCACCATGCCGCACGCCAGGATCCCGGTGATCGACATCTGCCGCAGCAGGTTGGACAGGTTGCGCGGTGTAAGGAACCCCCCCTCGGTCTGCCAGCTGAAAAACACCCAGATCACCGCCACGGCGATGACCAGGGCGAGCATTTTGTAGCGGGTGAAAAGGTGTTTGACCTGATTCATCTACGCGGTCTTCCGATCATTATTGTTGTGTTGGCTGAGCGCGGCGGCGAGCACCTGTTCCTGGGTGAGCCCCTCGTTGATAAAGTCACCACGCAACTGGCCGTCGCCGATCACCAGCACGCGGTCGGACACGCCGAGCACTTCGGCCAGCTCCGAGGAGACCATGATGATCGCCACGCCTTCGGCTGCCAGCGCGCCCATCAGCTTGTAGATCTCATACTTGGCGCCCACGTCGACGCCGCGTGTGGGTTCGTCGAGGATCAGCACCTTGGGCTTGGCCATCAGCATTTTCGCCAGCACGGCTTTTTGCTGATTGCCGCCGGAGAGGCTGGTGATCGGCAAAAACGGGCTGGAGGTTTTCAGGTGCATGCGCGCGATCTGCTGGTCGATGCTGCCCAGTTCGGCTTCGGCATCGATGCGGGTCAGGTGGGCGTAAGTGTCGAGCACCGCCAGGGTGATGTTCTGGCCCACGCCCAGATCGGGGATGATGCCCTGGCGCTTGCGATCCTCGGGCACCATGCACAGCCCGGCGCGGATCGACTTGAGCGGCGTGCGCGTGTCGATCACCTGGCCGTCCAGCCACACTTCGCAGCTGTAGCGGCCAGGGTAGGCACCGAACAGTGCCGACACCAGTTCCGTCCGCCCGGCGCCGACCAGCCCGGCAATGCCGAGGATTTCCCCGCGCTTGAGCACAAAAGACACATCGTCCACGCGCTTGCGCTTGGGGTTGTCGACGTCATAACAGGTGACGTTGCGCGCTTCGAACATCACCTCGCCGACCGCATGGGGCTCGGTGGGGTAGAGGTTGCTCATCTCGCGGCCGACCATCTGGGTGATGATCTTCGCAATGTCCATGTCGGCCATGGCGGTGGTCGCGATGTGCTTGCCGTCGCGAATCACCGCGATGGTGTCGCAGACTGCCGCCACTTCATCGAGCTTGTGCGAGATGTACACGCAGGCCACGCCCTTGGCCTTGAGGCCACGGATAATGTCCAGCAGCACCTCGATTTCCGAGCGGGTCAGGGCCGAGGAGGGCTCGTCGAGAATCAACAGCCGTGCCTGCTTGTTCAGGGCCTTGGCGATTTCCACCAGTTGCTGGTAGCCGCCGCCGTATTGCGACACCGGCAGTGCCACGTTCATGTCCGGCACCTTGAGCTCGCGCATCAGCGCTTCGGCGCGGTGGAACATGGCCGGGTAGTTCATGCGCCCACCCGGCAGAGTCAGTTCGTGGCCCATAAAGATGTTTTCAGCCACCGACAGGTCGGGCACCAGGGTCAGTTCCTGGTGGATGATCACGATGCCCGCGGCCTCGGTTTCACTGATGGAATGGGCCTTGAGCGGCTGCCCGTCCCAGAGGACTTCGCCCTCCCAGGTGCCGTGGGGATAGACCGCCGACAGCACCTTCATCAAGGTGGATTTGCCCGCACCGTTCTCGCCGCACAGGCCGACGCATTCCCCCGGCCGTACCTGGATATCGATGCCGTTTAGCGCGTTGACACCGCCAAAGCGTTTGACGATGCCGTTCATTTGCAACAGGTAGTCGGCCATGGCGGTCACTGCCCGGCAATCTGCTCTTTGGTATAGAACCCGTCCTTCTCCAACAGGTCGATGTTCGCCTTGGTCAATGGCGTCGGGGTCAGCAGGATGGTGTCGACCTTTTTACTGCCGTTGTCGTACTGCGAGCTGTAGGTGGGCTTCTCATTGCGCGCCAGTTGCACCGAGAGCCTGGCGGCTTCGGTGGCGATCAGTTTGAGCGGCTTGTACACGGTCATGGTCTGCGTGCCGTCGATCACGCGCTTGATTGCGGCGAGGTCGGCGTCTTGCCCGGAAATCGGCACCTTGCCCGCCAGCTTCTGCGCGGCCAGGGCCTGGATCGCGCCGCCGGCAGTGGCGTCGTTGGAGGCGACGATGGCGTCGATCTTGTTGTTGTTCCGGGTCAGGGCGTTTTCGACGATGCTCAGGGCTTCAATGGGGTTCCATTCCTTGACCCACTGCTGGCCGACGATCTTGATGTCGCCCGTGTCGATGGCTGGTTGCAACACCTTCATCTGGCCTTCGCGCAACACCTTGGCGTTGTTGTCGGTGGGCGCGCCGCCGAGCAGGAAATAGTTGCCCTTGGGCGCCGCTTGCAACACGCCGCTGGCCTGCATCTCGCCGACTTTTTCGTTATCGAAGGAGATGTAGGCGTCGATGTCCGCGTTGAGAATCAGCCGGTCATAGGACACCACCTTGATTCCGGCTTTCTTGGCTTCGGCGACGGCATTGGTGAGCACTGTGGCATTGAACGGCACGATGACGATCACGTCGACGCCACGGGAGATCAGGTTTTCGATCTGCGAGATCTGCTTCTGCTCGTTGGCATCGGCTGATTGCACGAAGACCTTTGCGTCGAGTTTTTCTGCGGCGGCAACGAAGTAGTCGCGGTCGCGGGACCAGCGTTCCAGGCGCAGGTCGTCGATGGAGAAGCCGATTTTCGGGTGCGCTGAGTCGGCCATGACGGGCAAGGCGAGCAGGGCCAGGGCAGTGGCGATGAGTGTACGTTTCATGGTTGTGCGTCCTTTTATTGTTGTTGGAAGACTCTAGACAAACACGGTCACCGGTAGATAAAGCGATTCACAACACCCTCAAGCATCTCCTGCCGACCACTCACCGCCTGCGGGTTCAGCTCATGGGCAAACGCGTGCTCGGCCAGTGATTCCAGGCTGAACTCACCCGCCAGCACGGCCTGCCCCAACGGCTGCTGCCAGCCGGCATAACGCTGGTCCTTGAATTGCTGCAGCCGGTCGTTCTCGACCATCGCCGCCGCGCGTTCCAGTGCCAGGGCCAGTACATCCATGGCGGCCACATGCCCGTGGAACAGGTCCACATCGTCCAGGCTCTGGCGGCGCACCTTGGAGTCGAAGTTATAGCCGCCATTTTTGAATCCGCCAGCTTTAAGGATTTCATAGGTGGCGAGCGTCATTTCCTCGACGCTATTGGGGAACTGGTCGGTGTCCCAGCCGTTCTGCGGGTCGCCCCGGTTGGCGTCGATGCTGCCGAAGATCCCCAGGGACACGGCGGTGGCAATCTCATGATGAAAACTGTGCCCGGCCAGGGTCGCGTGGTTGGCCTCGATGTTCACCTTGATCTCCTGTTCCAGCCCGTACTCATGCAGGAAGCCGAACACCGTGGCGCTGTCGTAATCGTATTGGTGCTTGGTCGGTTCCTGGGGCTTGGGCTCGATCAGCAGGTCGCCCTTGAAGCCGATCTTGTGCTTGTGCTCCACCACCATGCGCATGAAACGCCCGAGCTGTTCGCGCTCGCGCTTGAGGTCGGTGTTGAGCAGGGTTTCATAGCCCTCGCGGCCGCCCCACAGCACATAGTTGGAACCCTTGAGCCGCAGGGTGGCGTTCATCGCGCTAAACACCTGGGCGGCGGCGTAGGCAAACACTTCCGGGTCCGGATTGCTGGCGGCGCCGGCGGCAAAGCGTGGGTTGCTGAAGCAGTTGGCGGTGCCCCACAGCAGCTTGATCCCGGTCTGTTCCTGATGCCGCTCCAGATGATCGACCATCTGCGCGAAGTGGTGGCGGTATTCCTTGAGCGAACTGCCTTCGGGGGCGACATCCGTGTCGTGAAAGCTGTAGTAGTCAATGCCCAGCTTGGAGAAAAACTCGAAGGCGGCGTCCGCCTTGCCGATGGCCAGTTCCATCGGGTCGCCAGTGCGCTGCCAAGGCCGCTTGAAAGTGCCCACCCCAAACATATCCGCCCCCGGCCAGACGAAGGTGTGCCAATAACAGGCGGCCATGCGCAGGTGTTCGCGCATGGGTTTGCCGAGGATGAGCTTGTTGGCGTCGTAGTGGCGGAAGGCGAGGGAAGCATCGCTGTGGGGGCCTTCGAAGCGAACCTTCTCGACACCGGGGAAGTACGGCATGGCGTTTTCCTTATTGTTCTTGGCGGTGGCTCGATACTAGCAACGGCGTTGGGCCTGCCGATTATGAAAATCATCAAGGGAGAGTGCGATTTTGCGTAGCAGGGGCTAGTCTGTTTCGACCGGCCCCAGGATAAAAACAATGAAAACCCTACCGCCCGTGCACCGCATTGCCTTGCTGTTCAACGGCAGCAAAATCTATGACCGTGGCATCATCGCCGGCATCGGCAATTACCTGAGCAGCACCCGCGCGTCCTGGGACTTGTTCCTCGAAGAAGACTTCCTGTGCCGCCTCAAGGGCATCGAGCGCTGGCAGGGCGACGGCATCATTGCCGACTTCGACGACCCGCTGATTGGTGAGGCGCTGGCCGGGAGCAAGGTGCCGGTGGTGGCGGTGGGCGGTTCCTATGAGGATGTGCGGGCCTATCCCAAGGGCATTCCCTACGTGGCCACGGACAACTACGCCTTGATCAAACTGGCCTATGAACATTTGATCGAAGCCGGCCTGACGCAGTTTGCCTGTTTCAGCCTACCCGAAGCCCAGGCCAATCGCTGGGCGCAGGAGCGCGAAAAAGCCTTCAAGCGCTTACTGCGAAGGGATGGCTTGCCCGTGCAGATCTATCGCGGCCTCGGCACCAGTGCGCCGCTGTGGGACAGCGCCGTCGAGCAACAGATTGCCTGGCTGCAAAGCCTGCCCAAACCCATCGGCATTATCGCCGTCACCGACGCCCGCGCGCGGCAGTTGCTGCAGGCCTGCCTGACAGCCGGCATTGCTGTGCCGGAAGAAGTGGCGCTGATCGGCATCGACAACGACCCGCTGACCCGTACCCTCACGCGGGTGCCATTGAGTTCGGTGATCCAGGGCACCGAAACCATGGGCCGCACCGCCGCTGCGCTGTTGCATCAGATGTTGCACGGCAAGCCCTGCGCGGGCACGCAGGTGCTGGTGCCGCCGGATGCGATCAACGTGCAGGCGTCCAGCTTGCATCAACCCTTGGGTCATCCTTATGTGATGCAGGCGCTGCTGTTTATCCGCCAGTACGCCTGCCAGGGCATAAAGACCGCCCAGGTGGCGGCCTATGTTGGCGTGTCCCGTTCGTCCCTGGAGGCGCATTTTCGCAAGGTGCGCGGGTGCAGCGTGCATGACGAGATCCTGCGCTTCAAACTCGCCAGTGCCGCCAAGGGGCTGGAGGACGATCACCTGGCGATTGCCGATATCGCCCAGCAATGCGGCTTCAAGTCCGCGCAGTACCTGCACACGGTGTTCCGTCGCGAGTTCGGCTGCACACCACGGGAATACCAGCAGACCCATTAGAAACTTTGCCGACTTGGCCCATTCGCCGCTGGACTTGCACCGTACAGACTAGGGAGAATGGTTTTTTGTGGCGTAAATGGAAGCTCCCATGACCGACAGTGCCCAGCGTGCCGCCAGCGACATCGACCTGATGACCGAAGTGGCCATGCTTTATTACCTCGACAACATCACCCAGGAAGCCATCGCCAAGCGCTTCGACCTGTCGCGGGTCAAGGTCAGCCGGCTGCTCAAGCGCGCCCGGGATGAAGGGGTGGTAGAGGTGCGGGTGTTGCAGCATCCGGCGTTGAACACGGAGCTGGAGCAGGCGCTGGTCGAGCGTTTCCAGCTGGACCGCGCGTTGATCGCGGTGGACCATGGCGACCCTGACACCCAGCGCTCGGCCGTGGCCAGCCTGGTCGCCAACTACCTGAACAAGACCCTCAGTGACGGCATGATCATCGCCGTTGGCATGGGCCGCAACGTCGGCGCGGTGGCCGAGAATGTGTTCCTGCCGGTGACGCGCAACTGCACGTTTGTGTGTGCGATTGGCGGCTCGCTCAAGGCGGGCGAATACATGAACCCCGACCATATCTGCCGGCGCCTGGCCCTGCGTTTTGGCGCCGAGAGCGAAACCCTGTACGCCCCGGCCCTGGTGGCCAATCCGGAACTGCGCAGCGTGTTGATCAACAACGACACCGTGCGCTCCACCCTCGACCGCGCGCGCCGCGCCGATATTGCCTTGATCGGCATCGGCGACATGAGCGAGAACAGCAACATGGTGCGCATGGGCTGGTTTTCACCTCAGGAAATCGCCCAGGCCCGTGTGTCCGGTACGGTGGGCGACATGATGGGCTACGACTTCATCGACATCCACGGCCAACCGGCGGTCAACGCCATGCAGGGCAGGGTGATCGGCTTGACGGTGCAGGAGCTGGTGCGTATTCCCGATGTGGTGGCGATTGCCAGCGAGAACACCAAGGCAGCGGCCACCCTCGGCGCGTTGCGCTCCGGGGTGATCAACACCCTGGCGACGACCGTGTCGAATGCCTACACGATCCTTGCCCTGGATGATGCGACGCGTCGCTAACGACGACCACATCCTTGTGGTGGGCAGGGCTATTGTGGAAAGCCCGCTCACCACGGGAAGTCTGCTGCCAACTAAGCAACCAACCGCGCCTCCACCGATTCGGCGAGGTCGGTGAGGATCAGGCAGCACGACACCGCGCCGGCATCCAGTACGCCGAGGGAACGTTCCCCGAGGCGGCTGGCGCGGCCGATTTTTGCCACCAGGTCGCGGGTGGAATCACGGCCCTGGGAGGCCGCGCTTTTCATCTGGCGCAAGGCCTCGCTGAACGACGCGTCGCTGGCCTGGGCCTGTTCAAAGGCTTCCACCGCCGGGATCAGCGTGTCCATCAGGCATTTGTCGCCCACACCGGCATCGCTGATGTCCTGCAAGGACGTGAGACCACCGCGCAGCAGCTTGGCGAAGGTCGCCGCGTCAATGCTGTCGCGGCCGCGCACTTCGTCGGCCATGCCGATGAACAGGCTGCCGTAGAGCGGGCCCATGGAGCCGCCGATGCCTTCCATCAGCGCCAGGGTCAGTTCGTCCAGTGCCTCGGCCAAAGACAGCTCGCGGCCTTCGAGGGTCTTGCCGCAGCGTGAGAACCCCTTGGCCATGTTGATGCCGTGGTCGCCGTCGCCGATGGCGCCGTCCACTTCGCTGAGGTATTCGCGGTTGGCGACGATGATCGACACCAGGTTGGTGACGATGGCGCTACCGGTGTTGCTGGGGAAATGCTCGCTCATGCTCTACTCCGACTGGGTCATGCCGATGGAGCGGCAGGGTTGGTCGATCAGGCTGCTCAGTTCGGCGTCGAGGCCGAGCAGGGTCAGGGTCACGCCCATCATTTCCAGCGACGTGAAATAGTTGCCCACATAGCAGCGGTGAATGCGCAGGCCCTTGGTGCGCAGTTGGCGCTCGACCTCGGCGTAGAAAATATACAGTTCCATCACCGGCGTAGCGCCCAGGCCGGAGACCAGCACCACCACGCTCTCATCTTGGGTGAAGTCGCGGTCGGCCAGGATCGGCGCGAGCATGCGTTCGGCCATGGCGGCGGCGGATTCCACCGGCACCACTTCAATGCCGGGCTCGCCGTGATGGCCGATGCCCAGTTCCATCAGGCCATCGGCAATCTGGAAGTTCGGCTTGCCCACTGCCGGGATGGTGCAGGGCGTGAGGCCCACGCCGATGGAACGGCAATGGTCCACGGCCTTCTGCGCCACACGGATCACGCCGTCGAGGTCGTAGCCCTGGGCGGCGGCGGCACCGCCGACTTTCCACATGAAAATCTCACCGGCCACGCCGCGACGCTTGGCGATGTCGGCAGCTGGGGCAGAGGCTACGTCGTCATTGGCGACCACGGTGCGAATGTTCATGTCTTTGCTGGCGGCCATTTTCATCGCCAGCTTCACGTTCATGTTGTCGCCGGCATAATTGCCGTACAGGCACGCCACCCCCGCGCCCTGGTCAGCGGCGCGGAATGCATCGAAGAAACTCTTGGCGGTGGGCGAGGAGAAAATCTCGCCGACGGCGACCGCATCCACCAGCCCTGGCCCCACATAACCCAGAAACGCCGGCTCATGCCCCGAACCGCCACCCGTGACAATGCCCACCTGGCCGGCCGGTGAAGTCTTACGCTTACCGATGACCCGTGGGTTGCTCTCGTACTGCACCAGTTCCGGGTGCGCCAGGAGGATGCCCGCGAGCATGTCCTCGACCACCAGGTCCGGATCGTTGATGACTCGATTCATAGGGTGTTTCCTTGTTCTTATCTGTCTGGAATCGGATTACTGAATGCTGTAGCCGCCGTCGATCACCACGTTTTCCCCGGTGATCATCTTGGCCGCATCGCTGACCAGATAAAGCACCAGGCCGGCGATCTCTTCCGGCTGGGCGAAGCGCCCCACCGGGATCTGCAATTTGGCCTTCTCACCCAGTTCGCCGGCCCACGCCTTCTTACCCAGGGCGGTCTCGACGATGGTCGGCGACACGGCGTTGACGTTGATGCCGTGGGGTGCCCATTCCATGGCCAGCACTTTGGTCATGCCGACCACTGCCGCCTTGCTGGCGCAGTAGGCCACATGGCGATCAAGGCCAATCACCGCCGCTTGGGAGGCCAGGTTGACGATGCGCCCGCCGCCTTGTTCGATCATATGCCGGGCACAGGCCTGGGCCACGAAGAAGCTGGCCTTGAGGTTGATGTCCAGGGTGGTGTCCCAGGCGTTTTCGCTGACGTCCAGGGCCTTGTCCAACAGCGCGACACCTGCGCTGTTGACCAGGTAATCAATGCGCCCGAGTCCGGCGTGGGCCTCGTCAATCGCAGCCTGTACCGAATCGAGCTGGCGCAAATCAGCCACCAGGCCCAAATGCCCCGTGCCGAGGCTGGCGGCCACTTCGACCACCGCGGGGTCACGATCCAACAGGACCACCCGCGCACCGCGCTCCACCAACAAACTCGCGCAGGCCAGGCCGATCCCGGCGGCGCCTCCGGTGATCACGGCGCAACGGCCGGTGAGGTCGAACGCCTGGTTCCAGAAATTGGACATTGCACACACTCCACTTAGCGTTTTTTCTTACGCCAGACATCGATCAGCACCGCAAGCACGATGATCAACCCCTTGGCCACTTGTTGGTAATACGACGACACCCCGAGCAGGTTCAAGCCGTTGTTGATCACACCGATCAGCAGCGCGCCAAACAAGGTGCCGACGATGCTGCCGGTGCCACCGGACAGGCTGGTGCCGCCGATCACCACGGCGGCAATCGCGTCCAGCTCATACGACACGCCGGCCTGGGGCAGGGCCGAGGTGGTCCGCGCCGCCAGCACCACGCCCGCGAGTCCCGCCAGCACGCCCGAAATCACATACACCGAAAACGTCACCTTGCGTACGCCAATGCCGGAAGTGCGCGCGCTTTTTTCATTGCCGCCCACGGCATACACATAGCGACCGTAAGTGGTGTAGCGCAGCACCATCCAGAAGATCAGCGCGACCACCGCAAAGATAATGATCGGCACGCCGATGGGGCCGAGCTTGCCGATACCCATAGCCAGGAAACTGTCCGGCAGGTCGGTGACCGGGCTGCCATCGTTGAGGATAAAGGTCATACCCCGCGCCACGCTGAGCATGCCGAGGGTGGCGACAAAGGGCGGAATGCTCAAATTGGCAACCATGAACCCGTTGACCACGCCCAGCATGGCCCCGGCAAACATCCCGGCACTCACCGCCGCCAGCAGGCCGAAGCCCTGGGTCGCGACCAAGGCGCTGCACAAACCGGCAAACGCCAGGATCGACCCCACCGACAGGTCGATGCCCTTGGTCAGGATCACGTAGGTCATGCCCACGGCGAGAATGCCGTTGATGGAAGTCTGGCGCAGGATGTCCATCCAATTGCGCCAGGTCATGAAGTATTCGCTGGAAAACGCCATTACCAGGCACAGCAGGATAAACACCAGCGGCAGGCCAAAACGGTCGAGGGACAGGCGCAGGCGGTTGCGCGGCGCGGCGGTAACGGGGGCGGGGAGGACTTTGCTATTCATGAGGCAAGACTCAACAAGGCTTCCTGGGAAAGGGCGGTGTCGGTGCTGACGGTCACCAGCCGGCCGCCCTTGAACACGGCGATGCGATCACTCAGGTGCAGCAGCTCCGGGGCTTCGGACGAAACCACGATGGCCGCGCCACCGGCGCGCACGAATTCATCCAGCAAGTGATAGATCTCCTGCTTGGCGCCTTCGTCGATGCCGCGCGTGGGCTCGTCGCAGAGCAGGCAGATCGGCTGCGTCGACAGGCATTTGGCGAGCACGACTTTCTGTTGGTTGCCGCCGCTCATGGACTCCACTGGCAGGTCCAACGAGGAGACTTTGATCTGCAGACGCTTGACCATGCTCTGGGCCAGGGCGTTTTCCTTGCGCGCATTGATCACCGACCAACTCGACAGCTGCTTATAGGCCGACAACGCAATGTTGGCGAGGATGCTGCCACTGAGCACCAGGCCGCTGTCTTTGCGGTCTTCGGTGACCAATGACATACCGGCGCGAATCGTCGCCGCCGGCGTGCCGGTCGGCAACGGCTGGCCTTGCAGGGTAGCGCTGCCGGCGTCTGGCAGGGTCAGGCCGTACAGGCAGTTGAGGAATTCGCTGCGCCCCGAGCCCATCAGGCCGTAGATGCCGAGGATTTCGCCCTGGCGCAGTTGCAGGCTGATGTCCTGGAACTCGCCGTCGCGGCTCAGGCCACTGACGTCCAGGCAGGTGGTGGCGGCGCATTCGCGGCCGACCTTGTGGTCGATGCGTTGCAACTCCTGTCCGACGATGCCGCGCACCAGGTGGGCGCGGTCAATATCCGCCATGCGCCCGCTTTCCACAAAGGCGCCGTCGCGAAAGATGCTGTAGTCATCGGCGATCTGCGCCAATTCGCTGAGGCGGTGGGACACGTAGATGATGCCGGCGCCCCGCGCCGTCAGGCGGCGGATCGCCTTGAACAGGGTTTCGGCTTCGCGCTCGCCGATGGCTGAAGTGGGTTCGTCCATGATCATCACCTGGCAGTCATGGCTGAAGGCCTTGGCGATCTCCACCAACTGAATCTGCGCCACGCTCAGGCGATGCATGGGGCTGGTGGCGTCGACGTCGAATTCCAGGCTTTGCAGCAATTCGCGGGTGCGCCGGTTCAGTTCCTTGCTGTCGACGATGCAGCCAGCGCGGCGCGGCTCGCGACCCAGCCAGATGTTCTCGGCCACGGTCATGTAGGGGATGGGTTCCAGTTCCTGGGTGATCATCGCCACGCCTGCGGCGAGTGCCGCACTGGGGCGGTCGAACTGCACCGGTTCGCCGTTGAGCAGGATGGTGCCGGCGTCACGCTGGGTGATGCCCATGAGGATACTGAGGAAGGTCGATTTGCCGGCGCCATTGCCGCCGCACAGTGCGTGCACGCTGCCGGCCCGCAGGGAGAGACGCCCGTCGCGCAGGGCAGGGACCCCGGCATAGGCTTTGGAAACTTGTTCAGCCTGGAGCAGTAATGGCGTGGCCATTGGTGTGTCCTCTTGCTGATTTTCTTATTAGGTAGGCTTAACCAACAGCCTGATCATATGATCGGATAGTGATCATATGTTTAAACTGCTTGAGGCGGTTTTGTCAATCCTTTGCCCACGGCTCTCGCCGAGGTTTTGGCGTTATTTAGTGTTTGGGTCTTTAAATAAGCCTTGACAGCGACCTGCTCATCGCCCGCTAATGATTGTGCATAATTTCAGTGAGTGATCATTTGATCGGTCTGATGGAGAAACAGTAATGGGTGCACAAACGACGTTTTCGGTGGCCATCGGATGCGACGAGGCGGGCTTCGAGCTCAAGGAATTGCTCAAGCGCTTTATCGAAGGCCTGGGCTATGGGGTCGAGGATTTTGGCTGTCATTCGTCCAGCCCGGTGCTGTATCCCGATATCGCGGCGGCGGTGGCCATGGCGGTGGGCGCGGGTGAGCAGCGCCTGGGCGTGTTGATTTGCGGCACGGGCATTGGCATGGCGATCTCTGCCAATAAGATCAAAGGCGTGCGGGCTGCACAGGCTCACGACACGTATTCGGCCGAGCGTGCGCGCAAGAGCAACGATGCGCAGATCCTGTCCATTGGTGCGCGGGTGATCGGGCCCGAGCTGGCCAAGAGCATCGTCAAAGTGTTTCTGGAATCGGAGTTCGAAGCGGAGCGCTCCGGCAAAAAAGTCGAGCGCATCACTGCGCTCGAACAGGCGAACAGGGCGTTGCCGTCAGACGACTGAGCCGTTTCAGAACACCGCCTTGACCTGCAGGCCCAGCACCAAGGCGTTGTCGATGTTGTCACCGGAAAACGCACCCGGCTCGATGATGTATTGCACATCCGGGCGCAGGGTCAGCCAGGGCGTGGCCTGGCAGCCGTAGCTGAGTTCGATCAGCTGTTCGGCATTGCTCAGGTTGGGGTATTCGTTGCCGGCGTTGAAGGCTGCCAGCTCCTGCACCTCGCGGCTGCGCGGGTTGGGCACGGCGCGACCGTAACCCAGGGCCAGGGTGTCACGCGGCCGGCCTTCGAACGGCTTGTACAGCACCACGCCCGCGCCATACCACTTGCTGAACGGCGAAGCCGCTTCACTGGCGGCAGAGTATTGACCGAAGGCGTGCAGCACGCGGCCGGCGGAGGAGTCGGAAGCCCAAACGGCCTGGTCGATCAGCAGGTAGTGGCCGCCGCGACCGCTGACTTCCTTGCTGCTGCCGATGCGTTTCACGTCGGAGCTGTCGTAGTAATAGCCCAGCTTGTATTCACCCGGCAGGTTGCCCGCGTGTTTGTACACCAGCTCGATCGGCACCACGGTGCCGGTGGTGTGTTTGGGTCCCAGTTTCCAGGCGCGGCTGGAGTTGCCGTTGCTCTCCGGGTCCACGTTGAACGCGGCGACGCGCAGTTGCCAGTTGGGCGCAAAGTCGTATTTCACCCGCGCACCCAGGCGCGCATTCGGGTAGTTGGTCCAGCCGCTGCCGCCGGACATGTTCAGCGGGTGCCCGCAGAAACCGGCGTTCATGAAGTTGCACAGAATACCGCTGTCCAGGCCGCCGAGGTCATTGCCCATGGCCATGTAGCCGAGCTTGACGTTGAGGGCTGGCGTGAACAGCGTGCGCTCGTAGCTCAATTCGGTCAGGCGCGTGTAGAGGCCACCGTAGTTTTCCTGGATCGGCAGGCGGTTGCCCACCAAATCTTCGGAAGCGCTGTTGCCGCGACGGTCGTTAATAGTGACTTGGATGCGGTCGCCATTATTGAAACCGTAGAGCTTGCCCAGGTCGAACTGCACGCCCAGCTTGAGGTTCTGCGAGTAGCGCGCCGAGCGGTGCTGGCCACCGTGGGCGTTGTAGGCGGTTTCACCGCTGTAGTCGCCGGTAAAGCGGATGCCTTGCGCGTCGAGTTCGCGGCGCAGGCCGCCCCAGTCACCGGTCAGGGTGGTGTCATCGGCTTGCACGGGCAGGGCGGCACCCAGGGCGAGGCCCAGCAACAGGCGCCCAAGGGGAATATGAGAAGTGGGGGTCATGCGGGTTTTTCCAGGCAGAAGGCGCGGCGCCGGGGGAGGCGCCGCGCGAACAGGGGTTATGGCAGGGCGTAGGCGATCACGTAGTCGCCACGGTCGGTGGACTGGCGTGCGCCACCGGCGGTGATCACGATGTATTGCTTACCGGTTTTCGGCGACACGTAAGTCATCGGGCCACCTTGGCTGCCCACGGGCAGGCGGGCTTTCCAGACTTCATCACCGTTACCGCTGTTGAAGGCGCGCAGGTAGAAATCCTGGGTGCCGGCGATAAAGATCAGGCCGCCCTGGGTCGACAGGGTGCCGCCGAGGGTTGGCAGGCCGATCTTGATCGGCAGGTGCATGCGAATGCCCAGCGGGCCGGTGTCTTCCACGGTGCCGACCGGCACTTGCCAGGCGACCTTTTGCGTCTTCATGTCGATCGCGGTCAAGGTGCCGAACGGCGGCGCCTGGCACGGAATACCGGCCACCGACAGGAATCGGTTCTTGTTCACGGCATACGGCGTGCCCTTGAGCGGCACGGCGCCCATGCCGGTGTTGAGCGCTTCGCCACCGGACGCGGCCTGGGCCTTGTTCTGCGACGGCACCATCTGGATCCACAGGCCCAGGCGCATGTCATTGACGAAGATAAAGCCGTGTACCGGGTCGGTGGAAATACTGCCCCAGTTCATGCCGCCCAGCGAGCCCGGGAAGCTCAGGGATTTATCAGTGCCCGGCGCGGTGTACAGGCCGTCGTAGCGCATGCCCTTGAAGTCGATACGGCACAGCAGCTGATCGTAGGGAGTGGCGCCCCACATGTCCGATTCGGTCAGGGTTTGCGCGCCGATCTGCGGCATGCCCACTGATTTCGGCTGGGTCGGGGAGTAGGGTTCGTTGGGGATGTTGGCGGCCTTGACCGGGACTTCTTTAACGTCGGTCAGCGGTTTGCCGGTGGCGCGGTCGAGCACGTAGATCTGCCCGGCCTTGGTGCCGATCACGACCGCAGGTACGGCTTTGTCGCTGCCCGGTGGCGTGAAGTCGATCAGGCTTGGCTGCATCGGCAAGTCGAAGTCCCACAGGTCATTGTGGACGGTCTGGTACACCCACTTCTCCGCGCCGGTGGAGGCGTCCAGCGCCAGCACTGAGGCGCCGTACTTGTGGTTGAGCTGGGTGCGTTCCACGCCGTAGATGTCGGTGGACGAGCTGCCCATCGGCAGGAAGACCGTGTTCATCAGCGGGTCGTAGGACATCGGCGCCCAGCTGTTCGGCGTACTGCGCACGTAAGTGCTGCCGTCAGCCGGGGCTGTTTTGTCTTCCGGGTTGCCGGGGTCGAAGGCCCAGCGCATCTGGCCGCTGATCACGTCGAAGCCACGGATCACGCCGCCGGGCATGTCGGTCTGCACGTTGTCGGCCACGCGGCCGCCGACTACCACGGTGGTGCCGGCGATCAGGGGTGCGGAAGACAGTTGGTAGTAGCTGTCCGGCACGTTACCCAGGCCGGCTTTCAAATCCACCTGGCCGTGGGTGCCGAAGTCTTCGCAGAATTTGCCGGTGTCGGCATCTACGGCGATCAGGCGCGCATCGATGGTGTTGGTCAGCAGGCGGCGCTGGCACTGTGCGCCGGCCGGCACACTGGCGGCAATGATCGGTGAACTGTTCGGCTGGGTCGGCTGGGCAATCGGCGCGGTGGCGTCGAAATACGCCATGCCACGGCAACGCTGCCACACCGCCGATTTGGCGTTGACCTCGTTCTTCCACAGCTCTTTGCCGGTGTCGGCGTCCAAGGCGATCAGGTTGTTATGGGGTGTGCAGATGAACACCTTGTTGCCGATCTGCAGGGGCGTCAGCTGGTCTTCGGCACCGTTGCCGTCGCTGATGGCCACGTCGCCGGTGTGATAGGTCCAGGCCACTTTGAGCTTATTGACCGTGTCACGGTTGATCTGGTCCAGCGCGGCGAAGCGGCTGCCGCCTTCGGTGTTGCCGTAATGCGCCCAGTCTTTCTGCGCGTCGGCCGCAGCCACCGGGGTGATACCTGGGCCGGCACCGGTCGGCGCCACGCTCGGGTGGGCGACGAACATGTTGCCCGTCGCGACTGCCACGCCCAACGCCAGTACGCCAGCCACCGCATAGGCGCCACGTGCAGGCCGGTTGACGAGCAGCGGGTACACCAGCGCCACCACCATGCCGATGGCTGCGAACATGAACACGCGGGAGAACAGCGGCCAGAACACCAGGCCCACATCCGCCACTGCCCAAATGGCCGTGCCGATCAAGAAGGCGGCGAATAACCAGGCACCGGCTGGCTTGCGGCCAGCGATCAACAGGCCGGCAATCGTCATGACTGCGCCGCCGATCAGGAAGTACCAGGAACCTCCCAGGCTGACCAATTTGACGCCGCCAATGGCCAGCGCGAGGCCGAGCAGGGCGATGATCACGCCCAGGCCCAGCAGTAATAATCTAGAGGCGCCAGCGGCGCGCGATGCTCGTTTCATGTCGACAGGACTCGAATGTGAGAGGGCAAAGACGCGATTTTAGCAAGATAAGTAACTGGTTAGTACATTAGAGTCCTGCAATAGACTATTACAGGTGCTGCGATGATGGGATGTGGTGGAATGTCGCTCAGGGTGCGATCCAACAATTGATGAGAAACCTTTGGAAATCGGGCTTGTTGTGGAGACCGGGCTTGTTGTGGTGAGCGGGCTTGCCCCGCGCCGGGCTGCGAAGCAGCCCCAAACCGGGACACCGAGATATGCCTGGATTAACTCAGTGGCCCGAGTGGGGCGGCTTCGCCACCCAGCGCGGGGCAAGCCCGCTCACCACAGGAAAAAAACCGCCTCTATTAGAACTTGAACCGACCCACCAACCCCTTGAGCTGACCCGAAATATCCGTCAACCGAGCTGACCCGGTCTGCGCCGAGTGGGCGAAGCCTTCGACCAGCTGCGCGTCGGCATGGATCTGCGCGATGTGTCGGTTGATCTCTTCTGCCACCTGGTGCTGTTCCTCGGCGGCGGTGGCGATCTGGGTGTTTTGATCGCGGATCGAGTCCACTGAACCGCGGATCTTGTCGAAGCTGTCGCGGGCCTGCTGGATACGTTCCACGCTGGTGTGGGACACCAGCAGGCTGCCTTGCATCTGTTGCGTCACTTCTTGGGTGCGGCGGGCGAGGTTGCCGAGCAGGCTGTCGATCTCGCCAGTGGAGTCGGCGGTGCGACGGGCGAGGGCGCGGACCTCGTCGGCGACCACCGCGAAACCTCGGCCTTGATCCCCAGCACGGGCAGCTTCAATCGCTGCGTTGAGCGCCAGCAGGTTGGTCTGCTCGGCAATCGAACGGATGGTGTCGAGGATGGTGTTGATGTTCTTGCTGTCCTGCTCCAGCAACTGCATGGTCTGGGTCGACTTCTGCAGGTCTTCGCTGAGCTTGAGCACGCTGCCGGTGGCTTCACCGATGTGGTGCTGGCCGTCGTGCACATCGCGGTAGCCTTCGTCGGCACTGGTGGCGGCGGCGCTGCAGGAGCGCGCGACTTCGTTGGCGGTGGCGACCATTTCGTTGAACGCCGTGCTCACCAGTTCCACGGCTTCGCGCTGGCGGCCGGCGGCCTGGTTCATGTTGTTGGCGACTTGGCTGGTGTCGGCGGCGGCGGTCTGCAGGTCCGACGAGGCGTTGCCGATTCGCTGCACCAACTGGGCGATCATGCTCAGGAACTGGTTGAACCAGCCGGCCAGGCTGGCGGTTTCGTCCTTGCCTTGCACCTTGAGCTGACGGGTCAGGTCGCCTTCACCTTCGGCGATCTCTTGCAGGCCGTCGGCCACGCCGCGAATCGGCCGCACGATCACGCTGGCAAAGCTGGCGCCGACCACCGCGAACACCAACGCCAATACCGCAGCGATGGCCGCGATCAACCAGGTCAGGCGGGTGGCGCCGGCCATGACTTCGTCGCGCTTGATCAGGCCGATAAAACGCCAGCCCAGGTCTTTGGAACTGACCATATTGGCCATGTAGGCCACGCCATCGATCTCGATCTGGGTCACGCCGTCGCCACGCTTGGCCAGTTCGGCGTAGTTCGGGCCCAGGTCAGCCAGGGGCTTGAAGTTGTGCTTGGCATCGCTGGGGTCCACCAGCACGTTGCCGTTGCCTTCCACCAGCATCAAGTAGCCGCTGTCGCCGAGCTTGATGTTGCGCACCAGTTCGGTGAGCTGCTTGAGCGACACGTCCAGGCCGACCACGCCAAGGATATTGCCGCTGGCATCGGCGACGGTGTGTACGGTGCCGATCAGCGTCACATCGTCCGGCGCCCAATAATAGGCGCCAGTGCGCACTGTTTTGCCCGGTGCGGCGATGGCCGCCTGATACCAGGGGCGTACGCGCGGGTCGTAGTTGTTGAGTTTGGTGTCGTCGGGCCAACTGGCGTAGCCGCCGTCTTTCAAGCCCAGGGACAGGTAGGCGGTGCTCGGATGGCTCTTCGCGAACTGGTCGAAAATCTCCAGCAGTTCTTTATTGGTGGGGGTGAGGGGGATTTGTGCGGCGTCGGCGCCGGCGTAGCTCTTGAGGTCCTTGGCCGCGACAACGCGCGGGTCCTTGGCCACATAGTCGACGTTCTGGCTGATGCCGTCGAAGAACTGCTTCATGCCATTGTCGATCTGGCGGATCTCACGGCCGCTGCTGTCGAGGAAATTGGCCTGGGCCCCCTCACGCAGATTCAGCACAACCAGTACCGCGACCAAAATAACCGGGACGCACGCGATGGCGGCAAACGCCCAGGTCAGCTTTTGCTTGATATTCATGACTTCACCCGCGGGTATTTATAATTTTTGGCAAGGAGAAAACAGTAGCGTCGAGCGTCGCATGTGTTGTTTTGAGAGGGGTGTGGCCCATGCGTACTCCCTGTGTATCGACTGCGGGAGCACGCACTTGAGGGCCAGAGGAGGGTTTAACCGATGCGCTCGCCACCCAGCGCATCACGCTGCATCGACTGCAGGTTTTTCTCGATGGTTTCGCAGATGGTTTCCATCTGGATCTGGTGTTCGCTGGAGTTGAACGGGCTTTGCAGGTCGGTGCCGATGCGCTCGATGGCCAGCAGCATGAAACCCACCACCGTCGAGGCCAGCGGGGTGAACCAACCCAGGGATTCCACCAGGCCCACCGGTACGATCAGGCAGAACAACGAGATAAACAAGCGCGGGAAATACACGTAGGGGTAGGGCAGCGGGGTATTGGCAATCCGTTCCATGCCGCCCTGGGCGTTGGACAAGTCCACCAGGGTCGACTCCAGTCGCGCCAGGCGGATGCTGTCCAGATGACCGGCTTTATATTCTTTGGCGAGCAGCGCGGCAGAGCCGGTGAGGATGTCGTTGGCGAAGTTGTTGGTCGCGCCATTACGCGCGAACTCTTCGCTGGGAATGAACGCGCGGACTTCTTCAGGGCATGGCTGGCCCTTGAGATGGGCGGCCAGGCAGTTCACGTACGCTACATGACGGCGCAACAGGGTGGCCTTGACCGGGTTCACTTCGCCGTCGGGGTCGTCCAGCAAGGTCAAGACCTGGCGCGCAAAGCTGCGCGAGTTATTGACCATCGCGCCCCACAGCGTGCGGGCTTCCCACCACCGATTGTAGGCGCTGCTGTTACGGAAACTGATCAGCACCACCAGCGCCGAACCCAGCAGGGTCAGGGGCATCAGCGGCAAATTGATCTTGGCGGTGAGAAACAGCATGAAGTCCACGGTGACGGCGACGTCCCACAGCAACAGCCAGAACAGCGCCCAGCCCACGTAACCCATGGTCTTGATGATCAGGCGGTACTTTTTGAGGATGGCAGCTTTCAAACGAAGACCTCGCGGCGAGCGGTAAGCAACAGTGCCTTAGCTCGGACGCCGGCGGGTGGGTAAGGTTCGCCCCGAAGACTGAAACGTTTAAGTCGGCTTGGCTGGATTTGGCTTACACCGCTTGGCTTTCAAGTGTGCGGGCGATATGTAAGTAAATGTCACAAGAGTTTTGCTGCTCACCCAGTTGCTACGGGCCATTGGAACAATTTTGGTAGCGATGGGGTCCCGTACTGTAATCACGATAGATTGCGCTTCGAGGCAAAACGCCATTAGTGGCTTTTATTCTGACGTGAGTTGTTGTGAGACCTGGTTGCATAAAGAGTGCAATTGATATCAATGAATTCAGGTTGTTTGATCAGGGCTCTTTCTCATGTGTGGTCGTTCGTTGAAGTTGGCGCTGGAGCATTCGGCACGTGTAGCCGAATGCCATGTGGAATTTGAGGCGTGCATCCGCACGCATTACACACTGCTGCTGGAGCCTTATTCAAAAAGGCCGTTTTTTTACAAGACGGCGTTTAAGTTCAATCGTTTGATGGTGTCTTTTGCGTTATTGAGTGCCTATTTTTCTCGGCCGTTGCCGTTACTTTCCGAAGTGAAAGCATTGTGTCTGGCGCGCGGATTTTGCTCGAGGAACGGCCTGGAATCGATCTTCCTGTTGTTCAGGGCCTTGGGGTTCATGAAAGTGACGGGACACCTGGAAGATAGCCGTTTCCGCGTTTTCAGCCCGTCGTCCCAGGCGTGCCAGGAAGTCAGGGCGATGCTCACTTCGGTCGTGGACCCGCTGGGCACGCTCTATCCGGAAAATACAATGATTCGGCATTTGGGTGGGGTAGATGACCGTGCTTTTCTGGCCGTTTATTTCAAAGGCTTTGCGACGATCCTTGAATGTAATTCGACCATTGATCAGTTGTTGCCGGATTGTTATTGGTTGGTCAATCGTGATGCCGGTCACTTGTTGATGTTGGCTATCTATAACGACGCGTGTGCGTTGGACAACACCGGTGCCAGTTTCCGGTCTTCCTCTTATCTTTCACTTGCCGAACAATTATCGGTCTCCAAGACGCACGTTATTCGCTTGGTTCGGGAAGGGGTGGACAGGGGATATTTCAAAATTCATTCCAAGACGCAACTGGAGGTGCTACCGCCGTTTGTGATGTTGGTCAGACGCTTCATGGCCTATTCATTTGCGATCAGCCTGCACAGTCTCCAATTGGGTCATAGCGACGGTCAGTAGGCGACTCATGTACAGGGAATGAACGAATGCCGGCGAACTTGAAGCTTCGGCCACGGATGCAAAGGCTATTGTCACCGGCGATCTTGCAGGCTGAAATCATCGGGATTATCGCCTGGTTGGGCGTATTGCTGGTCGATCCATCGATGAAGTTTGATGTGCACAAACTGATTGTCACGCTGTGTCTGCTGGTGGTCTGCCGGCTTCACCGCGCGGTGACCCACTACTACGTGTGGCGGCTGCTTGGCGTTGCCTACATGGTGTTGCTGGCTGTTGGATTCGCTTACGTGTTGCACGCCAATCTCGAACTGCAAGTATTTGCCTTGCCGCTGGCGTTGACGTTGGTGCTCAGCAGCGCAGTACTTTTTATCACGCCCCGGGATTTTCTGATGTGTGCAGCGTTGGTCTGGTGCGTGATGTGGCCAAATATCCAGATCGGTGTGTACGCTGGCGTCGAGGTTTACCTGTTCATATTTTGTCTGTCATCAGTGTCTATTGGCTTCATCCTGAATTTCTCTTACTTGAAGAACTTGCGCTCCGTGCTGCTGGTTGAAAGTGAGTTCCGCGAACTGGCACACACTGACCACCTGACGTCCCTATTGAACCGGCGCGCCTTTATGGAAAGTTTCGCCAAACTGATTGCAGCCGGTCATACCGGCTATTTCATGATGTTGGATATCGACAGTTTCAAGTTGAAGAATGACCAATTCGGGCATGACGTCGGTGACAGGATTCTCTGCGCGATGGCCGCGTGCCTGAAATCCACTCCTGGCAGCCACAGTTTCGGCAGGATCGGCGGCGAGGAGTTCGGCGTATTACTGGTCTGTGATGATCCCCACACGGCGACCGATTATGCGCTACGCCTGCTGCATGCCATTCGCTGCAGTGTCGCGCCGCCCCATGACTACACCTGCAGTGCGGGCATGACGTGCTTTACGGCGGGCGCTGAGCTGTCTGCGGTACTCAAGTGTGCCGATCGCAATCTCTATGCATCCAAGCGCAACGGCAAGGATTGCGTGCATCTGGATGGCAACCCTGTGCGACCGCGTTTGCCCGCGGCAGTTGAATAAACGAGGACGTATGAAGATCGAATTGGAAGACGTGGGCTCACCCGAAGGTTGCCTGCTGCGGCTGGGTGAATTGAGCATGATGTTCAACACGCGTCTGGAGGCGCAGCAATTTGTCGACCAACTGCAAGGGCGTATTGGCGCAATGAAGTTTGGCAGTGCGCCGGACCGAGGCGTCGAACAGGGCGAAGACGATCCGCTGGCCTGATTTTGGTTCAGTGCTGGGCGAGGATGCACCCGAGCAAACCGGGAAAGCGTTCCTCAAGCAAATCGCCGCGCAATGAATTCATGTGCGTGGTCCCCACGCTGCGGGTCTGCACCAACCCGGCATCGCGCAACACGCGAAAGTGATGGGACATGCTCGACTTGGGCCGCCCGCCGTCCAACTCGCCGCAGGTGGCTTCAGGCACGCCGGCCAGGCAGCGCACGATTTCCAGGCGCACCGGATCGCTCAGGGCGTACAGCACGCGTTCGAGGGTCAGGTCTTGAAGGGGAGGGTGTTTGAAGGCTCGCATGAAACGAATCATAACAGGGGGCTATCGTTGAACACCATAGTTCGATTACCATCGAACTATCGAATCAACCAACCACTGGCTGGAGTCAACATGTCCGCATTGTTCGAACCGTTCACACTCAAAGACGTCACCCTGCGCAATCGCATTGCCATTCCGCCGATGTGCCAGTACATGGCCGATGATGGCATCGTCAACGATTGGCACCTTGTGCACCTGGCCAGCATGGCCCGTGGCGGGGCTGGCCCTGGTAGTGGTCGAAGCTACCGCCGTCTCGCCGGAAGGGCGTATCACCCCAGGCTGCGCCGGGCTCTGGAGCGATGCCCACGCCGAGGCTTTCGTGCCGATGGTCAAGGCCATCAAGGCCGCCGGTTCGGTGCCGGGCATCCAGATCGGCCATGCCGGTCGCAAGGCCAGCGCCAACCGTCCGTGGGAAGGTGACGATCATATGGCCGCGTCCGATGAGCGCCGCTGGGAAACTATTGCACCATCGGCCATCGCTTTCGGCGCCAACCTGCCGCAAGTGCCGCGCGCCATGACCCTGGACGACATTGCCCGTGTGCGCCAGGACTTCGTCGACGCCGCCCGCCGTGCCCGCGACGCCGGTTTCGAGTGGATCGAGCTGCACTTCGCCCACGGCTACCTGGGCCAGAGCTTCTTCTCCGAGCACTCCAACCAACGCACCGACGCCTATGGCGGCAGCTTCGACAACCGCAGCCGTTTCCTCCTGGAAACCCTGGCCGCCGTGCGCGAAGTGTGGCCGGAAAACCTGCCGCTCACCGCACGTTTCGGTGTGATCGAATACGACGGCCGCGACGAGCAGACCCTCACCGAATCCATCGAACTGGCCCGTCGTTTCAAGGCCGGTGGCCTGGACCTGCTGAGTGTCAGTGTCGGCTTCACCATTCCCGACACCAACATTCCATGGGGCCCGGCGTTCATGGGCCCGATTGCTGAGCGCGTGCGTCGTGAAGCCGGCATTCCGGTGACATCGGCCTGGGGCTTTGGCACGCCGCAACTGGCGGAAGGCGCCTTGCAAGCGGGGCATTTGGACTTGGTTTCGGTGGGGCGTGCGCACCTGGCTGATCCGCATTGGGCGTACTTTGCGGCCAAGGAGCTGGGCGTCGAGAAGTCGTCGTGGACCTTGCCTGCACCGTATGCGCATTGGTTGGAACGTTATCGCTGAGGCGGTAAGGGCGTGACAGAAGCCACTCGTGAGAGTGGCTTTTTTTTGCGCGGGTTTTGCCGTGCGTTGCTACGAAGCGGTTACTCGATAAGTCGTTAATGAGAATAAATGCCAAACGGTAATGATTTGACATATCATGCCGCGCAGAATAATTGGCAGATATGCCGCCCCATCTGGCTCTTTCACTAGGTTTATCCTTCATGCGTCGTACCCTGCTTTCCGTGTGTGTGCTTCAGGCGTTTTCCCCGTTGAGCTGGGCGGAGGTCGAACCGCTTGAAAAAGCTGCGATCGAGCTGCAAACCACCAGCATTACCGGCGCGGCCGACTACGAAACCGCCCAGGGTCCGGTGCAGGGCTACCATGCCACCCGCTCGGCAAGTGCGACGCGCACTGATACCTCGATCCACGAAACCCCGCAGTCCATCAGCGTGGTGTCCAAGGCGGTGGTCGAGGACATTGGCGCCACCCGCTTGCAGGACGCGCTGGACTACGCCGGTGGCGTCGGCCGGGCCAACAACTTCGGCGGGCAGGGGCTCACCACCTTCACCGTGCGCGGCTTTACCACCGGCGAGTTCTACCGCAATGGTTTCCCGATCAATCGCGGCTACCCGAACATGCCCGACGCCAACACCATCGAACGCCTGGAAGTGCTGCGCGGCCCGGCGACCATGCTCTACGGCCGTGGCGATCCCGGCGGCACCTTCAACGTGGTCTCCAAGCAACCGCTGGCCGAGCCGACGGTGACCCTCGGTAGCCAACTGGATGACCAGGGCATGCAGCGCGCCACCCTCGACGCGTCCGGCCCGCTGGATGAAGACGGCCGCCTGGCCTATCGCTTGAACGTGGTGGGCGAGGGCGGCGACACCTTCCGTGATCACGTGGAAACCGAGCGCTACGGCGTGACCCCGGTGATCACCTGGCAGGCCACCGATGACACCAAGGTGATCTTTGAAGGTGACTTCATGCGCAACAATCACCCGCTGGACCGTGGCTTGACGCGTTACCCCAATCAAAAAGGCACGCCTTCGCGCGACACCTTCTGGGGTGAAAAAGACGCCGGCAAACTGCACAACGACAACAGCATGGCGCAACTGCGTTTCGAGCACCTGCTCAACGAAAACTGGACCCTGGGCGGCGGTTTTCAGTGGCTCGACGGCACCCTGCAAGGCAATGCCATCGAAGCCAACGGCCTGGCCGCTGACGGTCGCACCCTGGGCCGCAACTTCAACTACCGCAAGCTGGAGTGGACCGACAAGGACACCCAACTCAACCTCACCGGGCATTTCTCCATCGGCGGTTTCGACCACACGCTGCTGACCGGCGTCGAGTTCGAAGACTACGACTACAAGTCGATCATCCAGCGTTCCAGTGGCGCGGTGGGTGCCTACCCCATCGACATCTTCAACCCGGTCTACGGCCAGCCGCGCCCGGCACTCACGCGCACGCCGACCCACGACAAGGAAAACCTCAAGACCTACGCCGCCTTCGTCCAGGACCAGGTCGCCCTGACCGAGCGCCTCAAAGTGCTGGCCGGTGCCCGCTTCGAGCGCTTCGAACATGACTACCACACCTACGTGCCAGGCGGTAAAAGCTGGGAAGCCAGCGATAACGCGGTTACCCCGCGCATGGGCGTGATCTACGACCTCACCGACACCGTCGCGGTGTACGCGGACGCAGCCCGTTCGTTCAAGCCCAACACCGGTGCCAGCCGTCAGGGGGGTGGTTTTGAGCCGGAGAAAGGCAAGTCCTACGAGATGGGCATCAAGTGGGAAGCGCTGGATCGCCAACTGAGTGTCGACGCGGCGATCTACCAGATCGAGAAGAAAAACGTGCTCACCACCGACCCGCTGGACTCAACCTTCAGTGTCGCCGCCGGCCAGGTGCGCAGCCGAGGTTTCGACCTCAACGTTGCCGGCAACATCACCCCGCAATGGCGCGTGATTGGCGGCTATGCCTACGTGGACGCCGAAGTCACCAAGGACAACACCCTGCACACCGGCACCCGCTTGCTGAACATTCCGCGCAACAGCTTCAGCCTGCTCAACGTCTACGAATTCCAGGACGGCGCACTCAAGGGCCTGGGCCTGGGGGCGGGCGGCAAATACGTGGATGAGCGCGCGGGGCAGACCTCCAACACTGCGTTCTCGATGGATGCCTACACCGTGGTCGACCTGCTCAGCTACTACAAGGTCAACGACAAGATCCGCCTGAACCTGGACGTGAAGAACCTGTTCAACCGCGACTATGAAGAAGGCGCGTTCGGCAACGTGTATGCGTATCCGGGTGAGCCGCGCACGGTGCAGGTGGGGATCGCCTACACCCTGTAAAAAAACGGGGAAGAGCGGGGCGCTCTTCCCTCGATTTCACGACGCCAATGCCGCCACCGCCACCTGCGCGAAATACTGCGCGCCCGTCTCCAGCACCTGGTCGTTGAAGTCATACCGCGCGTTGTGCAGTGGCGTGCCGCCTTCGCCAGCCTGTTCCCCGTTGCCGATGAACACAAAGTTGCCCGGCACCCCTTGCAGGAACGCACCGAAGTCTTCGGAAATCATCATCGGTTGAACCTCCGGGTTCACCCGTTCAGCCCCCACCACCGCCGTCGCCGCAGCAACGGCAATCGCTGTGCAGTGTGCCCAGTTTACGGTGGGGGCGAACTCATGGGTGTACTCGAATTCACACGATGCCCCGTGCAACCGGCAGATACCTTCGCTGATTTCGCGCATGCGCTTGGCGAGCATGGCCTGCACTTCGGGCGCGTAGCTGCGCGTATCACCCTTGATCACCACGTGGGTGGGAATCGCGTTGCGGATACCGTCGGTGATGAACTCCGTGCAGGAAATCACGGCCGGCACGCTCGGATCGAGGTTGCGCGAGATGATGGTTTGCAGGGCCAGCACCACCTCGGCGGCAATCACAATCGGGTCGACACCCATGTGCGGGCGTGCCGCGTGGGTGCCGGTGCCGGTGATGCGGATCATGAAGTTGTCTTCGCTGGCCATGATTGCGCCGCTGCGTGTGGCGATGCTACCGGCGGGCAGGCCCGGCATGTTGTGCGCGCCGTAAATCGCGTCCACCGGAAAACGTTCGAACAGGCCGTCGGCGATCATGGCCTTGGCGCCGCAGCCGTGTTCTTCGGCCGGCTGGAAGATAAACCGCACGGTGCCATTGAAGTTGCGGCGCTCGGTGAGTAGCTTGGCGGCGCCCAGTACCATCGACATATGCCCGTCGTGCCCACAGGCGTGCATCTTGCCGGCAGTGACCGAAGCGTGTGCGCGGTCCGGTGCGTTTTCGTGGATATGCAGCGCATCCATGTCAGCGCGCAGGCCGACCGTGGCCGGGCTGTCCCCCAGCGTCAGGCTGGCGACCAGGCCGGTGCCGCCTATACCACGGTGTACTTCCAGGCCCATCGCCGTCAGGGCATTGGCAATGTAGTCGGCGGTCTGCACCTCTTCAAACCCGACTTCCGGATGTTGGTGCAAGTGGTGGCGCCAGCGCACCAGTTGCTGCTCAAAGGCAGTGTCATTGCTCACGGGAAACCTCCTGGGTCAGCCAATCGCGTTGGCGGGCGAGCACCGATGGCGCGGTTTCTCCCACCAACTCTGCGTAGACGGTGGGCGCAGTGGCCCCTTCGGTATTGATGATCAGCACACGGGCGTGGGGCCCCAGGCCGATTTGCTGCGCGGCGTTCGGGTCGTTCGCCAACTGCTGCAAGGCCGCCAGCCCGGCCACGCCCGACTCGCCGGCCAGGATCGGGATATCCGTCGTGCTGCCTCGCGCCAAGGAGCCCATGGCCGACACGGCAGCGTCATCGCTGATGGTCATGAAAAAGTCGATGCACGGCGCTAGAAAGCGCCAGGCCAACGGCGAAGTCTCACCGCAGGCCAGGCCGGCCATCACCGAGTCGACTGAACCGGTGGCGCTCGCCGGACGCCCTTGCAATGCGCTTTGATACAGGCAATCGGCTTGCTCCGGCTCGACCATCACAAACACCGGGCGCTGCGCCTGGGCGTGCTCCCACAGATAACTGCTGATACCGGCCGCCATTCCGCCCACGCCCCCTTGCAGGAACACATGGGTAAACGGCGGGGTGCCGGCGGTTTGCTCGATCAATTCGGCAACCAGCGTGCCATAGCCCTGCATCACATCACGGGGAACGGTTTCGTAGCCTTCGTAGGAAGTGTCGGAAACCACCGGCCAGCCGTGTTCCTCGGCCAGTTGCGCGGTATGCGCCACCGACTCGTCATAATTGCCCCTGATACGGATCACTCGCGCCCCGTACTCGGCAATCGACGCCTCGCGCTCCAGGCTGACATTCGTGTGCAGCACGATCACGCAACGACAGCCGACACTCTGCGCTGCCGCCGCCAAGGCGCGGCCGTGGTTGCCATCGGTGGCGCTGATCACCGTGAAATCCTGCAAACGCTGGCGGTATTGGCCGGTGATCAGGCCTTCGGGTTCGAACGCCTCCTGCGGCAGCATCCGCAGGATCAACCGGATCAACGCAATCGGCGCGCCCAGCGCCTTGAAGCTGCCCAGGGGCGAGCGGGTCGATTCATCTTTCACGCAAAAGCTGCCGACGCCGAGGCGGGCGGCAACCCCTGGCAAATCCCATAGCGGCGTCGCCTGGGGGCTGAGTTGATCCCAGTGCGCCAGCCAGCGCCGAGACTGCAGGGCGGCCTCGATATTCATGACCTGTTTCAGGCTGTCCGGGTACGGGCCTCGGATGGCTCGCGGATTAACACACAACATGAAAGGCTCCTTGTTGATGGAAGTGGCAGGCTTAGGCGGTCGCGGTGCGGTAGCGGCCCAAAAACTGGCGGACCCGCTCGCTGTCCGAATGGGTGAAGAATTTTTCGGGCGCAGCGCGTTCCACCACCAGGCCCTTGTCGATAAACACCACCTCATTGGAAACCGCGCGGGCGAACTCCATTTCGTGGGTGACAATCACCATGGTGAAGCCGTCTTCGGCCAGCGCACGCATCACGGCCAGCACCTCGCCGACCAGTTCCGGGTCGAGGGCCGAGGTGGGTTCGTCGAACAGGATCACCTCAGGGTTCATCGCCAGCGCACGGGCGATCGCCACGCGCTGGCGTTGCCCGCCGGACAGCGACCAGGGATAGGCATCGTGTTTATGCGACAGCCCGACCTTGTCCAGCAGTGCCGCTGCCTGTTCGTTGGCCTCTTTGCGGTTGACCCCCATGACATGGATCGGCGCCTCGGTCACGTTTTGCAGCACCGTCAAATGCGGCCACAAGTTGAAACCCTGGAACACCATCGCGGTGCGTGCGCGCATGGCGGCCAGTTCGCGGTTGGACATGGGCTTGAGGCTGTCGGGCTTGAGGCCCATGCGGTCGCCGCCCAGGTAGATCTCGCCGGCATCCGGCACTTCCAGCCAGTTGATGCAGCGCAGCATGGTCGACTTGCCGGAGCCGGAGGAGCCCAGGATGCTGACGGTCTGCCCGCGCTCGACGGTCAGGTTGATACCACGCAGCACTTCGATGCCGCCAAAATGTTTGTGCAGGTCGCGGATTTCCACGACGGGCGCTGATTTATTCATGGACCAATCCTCTTTTTTGCGCGCGCCGCGCCAGGCGCTGCAGCAGCGCTTCGACGATGAGCGTGATCGACCAGTACAGCGCGATCACCAGAATGAACGGCGGCAGGGGTACGAAATATTTGGCTTGAACAGCGGACGCGGCGGCGGTCAGGTCCATCAACGTGATGATCGAGAGAAACGCCGTGTCCTTGAGCACACACACCAGTTGGTTGCCGAACAGCGGGCCCGAGCGCATGACCATCTGCGGCAGCAGGATCCGCCAGTACATCGTTGCGTTGATAAACCCATGGGCCCACGCGGCTTCCGCCTGGCCGGCAGGCAATGCGATGCGGGCGGCACGCAGGATCTCGGCGAAGTAAGCGCCGTGGTAGGTGATCAGCGCGATAAAGCCAGCGGTCCACACGTCCAGGCGGACTCCCGCATTGGGCAGCCCGTAATACAGCAGGTACAAAAAGATCAGGAAGGGCAGCATGCGCATCAGGTCCAGCAGGCCGCGCAACAGCCTGCGTGGGAGGTTCTGCCGACCTTCGAGCAAAAACGCAATGCCGCATGCCAGCCCGAAGGCACACACCGCCGACACGCAAAACAGCAACAGGGTGTTCTGCAAACCGGTGGCAAACAGCGCGGCGTTGTCCCACAACATGGTCAAACCGTTCATGGGGCCTCCTACATGGCCAGGCGCTTGGCACGCGCATCAGCGATTCGTTGAAAGCGCACCAGGGCGCCGATGATCAGGATGTAGAACACCCCGGCGGCGAGGATCGGTGGCAGCGGGTCGTACGTGACGGCAGCGATGCGGTTGGTCACGCGGGTCAGGTCGACGATGCCGATCATCGCGATGGCCGGGCTGCTCTTGACCAGCAAAGACATCTCGTTGACCAGGCCGGGCAGGCTGGTGGTCATCATCTGCGGCAACATGATCCGGCGCAGGGTCAGGCCGGTGGTCATGCCGGCCGCCTTGGCCGCTTCCACTTGTTCGCGGGAAAAACTGTTGAGCGCGCCGCGCCAGATTTCCGCATTGAAGGCGGTGGTGTTGAGGGTCATGGCACCGATGGCGACGATGCGTGGGTCGATCTCCCAGCCGATGGACGGGGCGATCACAAACAGGAACAGCACCAGCGTGACCATGGGCGTGGCCCGGATCAGGCTGACATACAGCGCCAATAAGGGGCTGAGAAGCGGGATCTTCGCGGCCCGGAGCATCGCGACAACCAAGCCCAGCACCACCCCCAACAGGATGGAGATGCCGGATATCCAGATCGTCGTCCAGGCGGCATGAAGGAGCGTGAGCCAGTCACTGCCAGTCATCATGAATTCCTTGGATCGAGCGCGTTGCCCGGCCGCCAGCGGGCCGGATCAACGCGGGTGATAGACGCCGTGCGATCTACTGCGCGGTCAACTGCTTGAACTGTTCGACCGAGGTGATCGGCTCGCGTGGCAGGTTGTCGAAGGCTTGGCCCAGCCATTTCTTCTGCAGTTCGGCCAACTTGCCGGTGTCGCGCAAGTGATTGACGAAACCGCTCAGGTACTCCAATAGCGCGGTGTTGCCTTTTGCCACGGGCCAGGCAATGAAGCCCATGCCCGAGGTGGGCTCACCCACAGCGAAGACCTTGGGGCGTTCCTTGACCAGCATATTGGCCGGCACGATGGAGTTGACCACGTAGTCCAGACGGCCGTTGGCCAGGTCGGCGTAGGCTTCCGGATAGGATTGGTACTGCACGACCTTGCCCAATGAGCCGCCGAGGGACTTGAGCTTGGCGTCGAGCTGGGTCAGGCGCGCCAGTTGCGCACCGCCGGCCTGTACGCCCACGGTCAGGCCGGACAAGTTGGCGAGGCCCTTGATGCGCCCGTCATCCGCGCGCTTGATGTAGTAGGACACCTCGGGGGCCACCGGCGCCACGAAGTCGAAGGCGCCCAGGCGCTCTTCGGTCACGCCGGCGCCGGTGATGGCGCCGTCGTATTTGCCCGAGGTGATCCCGGCCAGCAGGCCGGTCCAGGGCATGATGTCCTGGTTGACCTTGAACGGCGCGTACTTGCGCAGTTCGGCGATCACGTCTTTATGAAAGCCGTCGGATTCGCCGTCCTTGATGAATTCGAAAGGGTAGTAGCTGTCTTCGGTGGCGACGCTCAATACGCCCTTCGCCTCGATTTGCTCCAGCGTCGCTGCCTGGACACCCAGGCTTGTGCCCAGCAGCAGTGCTGCCGCGCCAAGGATGAGATAACGCCGTGCCGTGGAGACGAAGTTGTGCCGGTTTTGCTGCTGATCAAGTTTCATGAAGGATTCCCAGTGAAAAGGCGAAGGGCAGTGGCGAGCACAAAGGGAGGGGGGCATGTGGTCTCCTTTCTTATTGTTTTTTGCGGTGCAGATGATGCTAAGGCCTGCCTTGCGCACGATTGGCCGAAAATGCACGGCGTAAATGCACCATTCTTGCGTTTTGGCATTTTGTTGCGTGGTTGGCGTGGGAAGTTGCTAGATTCTCGGTGGCTGGCGCAACGAATCTGCGTCAACCGGCGTTTTGCGCCCTTCACCGAGGAATGCCCTATGCAGTTGGATGCTTACGACAGGAAGATCCTCAGTGTTCTGCAGGAGAACAACCGGCTGTCCCAGCGCGAACTGGCAGAGTTGGTCAACCTGTCACCGTCGGCGGTGAACCGACGTATCGTCGCGCTGGAGAAAGCCGGGGTGATCAGCCAGAACGTGAGCATCGTCGACCCCACGGCCGTGGGGCGGCCGATCACGGTGATCGTTGAAGTGAAGCTGGAAAATGAACGCCTGGACCTGCTGGACGAGATCAAGCGGCGTTTCGTGGGCTGCCCGCAGGTGCAGCAGGTGTACTACGTGACCGGTGATTTTGATTTTTTGCTGGTGATGAATGTGAAGGACATGAGCGAATACGAGCAACTGACCCGTGAGCTGTTCTTTTTCGGCAACATCAAACAGTTCAAGACCTTTGTCGCCATGCAAAACAACAAGCGCACGTTTGCCATGCCCATTGAGCTGGAGTAACCGTGCAACCTGGTTTTATGGGCCGGCACGCGCCCACATTTGAATCAGTTTGCACCTGATAAAGCGTGGTTGTCGGCCTGAATGTCAAAGTGGCGTGAGCACATTCATCACCGTATCCAACGCCACCCGCGTGTCATCCAGTTGCACCAGCGACGCGTGCCGTGCGCCCAGGGCATCGCGGTTCTGAATGGCAGTGAGGATCGCCTTGTGCCGGGGCAGGCTCAGGCCCTGGATGTCCGGGCGGCGGTTGGTGATGTTGATCGACTCGCGCAACGGCAGCGACAGCATGTTGCACATGTAGGCCAGCAGGTCATTGCGGGTGGCGTCGGCAATCGCGCGGTGGAAGTCCAGGTCAGCCTGCAGCAGCTGTTCGTGGGTCTGCGCGGTTTCCATGCCCAGGTAGGCTTGCTCGATGGTGGCGATGTCTTCGTCGGTGGCGGTGGTCGCGGCCATGGCGGCGATTTCCGGTTCGAGGATGCGCCGCACGCCGGCCAGGGTGTTGAAGAACTCGCTGTGGGGCGTGGATTGCATCAACCAGGACAGCACGTCCGGGTCGAGCAGGTGCCATTTCAAGCGTGGCCGCACCACCGCGCCCACCCTCGGCTTGGAATACACCAGGCCCTTGGCGCTGAGCACGCGGGTCGCTTCACGCAACACCGAGCGGCTGACCTTGTACTCCTCGCAGAGCGTGGCCTCCATGGGCAAGCGTTCTTCGGGCTTGAAGCGACCGGAAACGATGTGCATGCCCAAATCCTGGACGATCTGGGCATGCTGGCTCTTGCGCGGCTTGGACGGCTGGTGATCCATGTCTACAGGGAGGCTCTGGCTTGAATTCGCCGCATCATAGCATCCCAATTAGTGGGAATGCCTTGGGACTTCCGCCCCGCGGCAACCCACCAGGAAGTCAAAGTCGCAGCCCTGGTCGGCCTGCAGCACATGGTCGATATACAGCTGGCGATAGCCACCGACGATCAGCTTCTCGGGTGGCGCCAGGTCGGCCATGCGGGCCGCCAGCTCTGCGTCGGGGATGTCCAGGTGCAGACGGCCGTTGGCGCAGTCCAGTTCGATCCAGTCACCTTCCTTGACCGTGGCCAACGGACCGCCGGCCGCCGCCTCCGGCGCCACGTGCAACACCACCGTGCCGTAGGCCGTGCCGCTCATGCGCGCGTCGGAGATCCGCACCATGTCGGTCACGCCTTGGGCCAATAGCTTGGCGGGCAAGCCCATGTTGCCGACTTCGGCCATGCCTGGGTAACCCTTGGGCCCGCAGTTTTTCATGACCAGGATCGAGTTGGCGTCGACGTCCAGCTCCGGGTCGTTGATACGTGCCTTGTACATGTCGAAGTTCTCGAACACCACGGCGCGGCCTCGGTGCTGCATCAGTTCAGGGCTGGCGGCGGACGGCTTGAGGACTGCACCGAGAGGCGCCAGGTTGCCGCGCAGCACGCAGATACCGCCGTCGGCGCGGATCGGGTTGTCGAGGGTGCGGATCACTTCGTCCTGGCCGTAGATCGGCGAGTCCTGGGTGTTCTCGCCGAGGGACTTGCCGTTCACGGTCAGGGCATTCGGATGGGGAATCAGGTTGGCTTCACCGAGGCGACGCAAAACAGCGGGTAGGCCGCCTGCATAGTAGAACTCTTCCATCAGGAAACGCCCCGATGGCTGCAAGTCGACGATGGTCGGCATGCCACGGCCCATGCGGGTCCAATCGTCCAGATCGAGTTCGACGCCAATGCGCCCGGCGATGGCCTTGAGATGGATCACCGCGTTTGTCGAGCCACCAATGGCGGCATTCACGCGGATCGCGTTTTCAAACGCTTCTTTAGTGAGGATCTTCGACAGCTTCAAATCTTCGCGCACCATCTCCACCGCGCGCATGCCGGACATATGCGCCAGCACATAACGCCGTGCATCCACCGCCGGAATCGCCGCGTTGTGCGGCAGCGAGGTGCCCAGTGCCTCGGCCATGCAGGCCATGGTCGACGCGGTGCCCATGGTGTTGCAGGTGCCGGCCGAGCGCGACATGCCGCCTTCGGCCGCCAGGAAATCATCCAGGGTAATCGTGCCAGCTTTCACCTGCTCGCTGAGCTGCCACACCACCGTGCCCGAGCCAATGTCCTGGCCCTTGTGCTTGCCGTTGAGCATCGGACCGCCGGTGACCACGATGGCCGGCACGTCGCAGCTGGCGGCGCCCATCAGCAGGGCGGGGGTGGTCTTGTCGCAGCCGGTCAGCAGCACCACGCCGTCAATCGGGTTGCCGCGAATCGCTTCTTCCACGTCCATGCTCGCCAGGTTGCGCGTGAGCATGGCGGTGGGGCGCAGGTTCGATTCGCCATTGGAGAACACCGGGAATTCAACCGGGAAGCCACCGGCCTCGATCACGCCGCGTTTGACGTGCTCGGCGATCTGGCGGAAATGCGCGTTGCACGGGGTCAGCTCCGACCAGGTGTTGCAGATGCCGATGATCGGTTTGCCATGGAACTGATGGTCGGCAATGCCCTGGTTCTTCATCCAGCTGCGGTACATGAAGCCGTTCTTGTCGGCAGTACCAAACCACTGGGCGGAGCGTAGGGCGGGCTTTTTATCAGACATGATCGATTCTCTTATTGTATGACTATATGTGCTACGTGTGCTTAAACATAAGCGTAAAAACCCTGCTTTGGAAGAGTTGTTTTGAAAATAGTCATACTATATAGTCGGCTTCAACTGAGGTATGGCCCTGGCGGATTTTCGCGAGAGGCGTCCCCCGAGCTTCTATAAAAACAACAATCGGAGATCGACCCCATGAGCCAGGAACTGCGGCTTATTCGGCGCATCACGCTGAAACTGATTCCCTTCCTGATCCTGCTGTACCTGATCGCCTACGTGGACCGCTCCGCCGTGGGCTTCGCCAAGTTGCACATGGGCGCCGACGTCGGCATTGGCGACGCCGCCTACGGCTTGGGTGCAGGGTTGTTCTTCATCGGCTATTTCCTCTTTGAGATCCCCAGCAACCTGATGCTTGATCGCTTCGGCGCCCGGCGCTGGTTTGCGCGGATCATGATCACCTGGGGCGCCATCACCATCGGCATGGCCTTCGTGCAGGGGCCGCACAGCTTTTACGTGATGCGCTTTTTGCTCGGCGCGGCGGAGGCGGGGTTCTTTCCGGGCGTTCTGTACTACATCACCCAGTGGTTCCCGGTGCGCCATCGCGGCAAGATCCTCGGGCTGTTTATCCTGTCCCAGCCCATCGCGATGATGATCACCGGGCCGGTGTCCGGTGGTTTGCTGGGCATGGACGGCATCCTTGGCCTGCATGGCTGGCAGTGGCTGTTCATCGTCATCGGCACGCCGGCGATCCTGCTGACCTGGCCGGTACTGCGCTACCTGCCGGACGACCCCAAGCAGGTCAACTGGATGAGCGAGGATGAAAAAGCCTGGCTGACCGGCGAACTCGCCAAAGACCTGCAAGCCTACGGCCAGACCCGTCACGGCAACCCGCTGCATGCCTTGAAAGACAAGCGCGTGCTGCTGCTGGCGCTGTTCTACCTGCCGGTGACCCTGAGCATTTATGGCCTGGGCCTGTGGCTGCCGACCTTGATCAAGCAATTCGGCGGCAGTGACCTCACCACCGGTTTCATATCTGCCGTGCCGTACATCTTCGGCATCATCGGCCTGCTGATCATCCCGCGCAGTTCCGACCGTTTGAATGATCGCTACGGCCATCTCGCCGTGCTTTACGTGCTGGGCGCCATCGGCCTGTTCTGCAGCGCCTGGCTCAGCGTGCCGGTGCTGCAAATGGCCGCGTTGTGCCTGGCGGCGTTCGCGATGTTTTCCTGCACGGCGGTGTTCTGGACCTTGCCGGGACGGTTCTTTGCCGGCGCCAGTGCGGCGGCGGGCATCGCGTTGATCAACTCGGTGGGCAACCTCGGCGGCTATATCGGCCCGTTCGTGATCGGCGCGCTCAAGGAATACACCGGCAACCTGGCGTCGGGCTTGTACTTCTTGTCCGCAGTGATGGTGTTTGGCTTGCTGCTGACGGGGGTGGTCTATCGCCTGCTCGAACGCCGGCATGTGTTGCCTGCCGACCAATTCGCCGCCAGTGCCCGTGGCGCTACACGTACTTGATTCAGGAGAAATGACATGCGTTTGGTTCAGTTTGAATTACGTAACGGTGAACGCCGCGTTGGCGTGGTGGAAGGCAGTAAAGTGCGTGAGGTCAACAGCGCCCGCACAGTGCGCGAACTGGCCCTGGCTGCGATAGACGCCGGTGTCGGCCTGGCGCAACAGGTGGACAGCCTGGGCTTGGGCGACAGCTACGATTACGCCACTTTGCTGGCCGACCTGAAAATCCTGCCGCCGTTGGACCACCCGGACCCGGCCCACATGCTGATCAGCGGTACCGGCCTGACCCACCTGGGCAGCGCCTCGGCGCGGGACAAGATGCATCAGGCCGGTGATGACACCGCACTGACCGACACCATGCGCATCTTCAAATGGGGCGTGGAGGGCGGCAAGCCGGAATCCGGTCAGGCAGGCGTGCAACCGGAGTGGTTCTACAAGGGCGACGGCAGCATTGTGGTGCGCCCCGGCGCTGCCTTCCCGTCGCCGCCTTTCGCGGAGGATGCGGGGGAAGAGCCCGAGATCGGCGGCCTCTACGTCATCGGCCCGGACAGCCAGCCCTATCGCGTTGGTTTCGCGGTGGGCAACGAGTTCTCCGACCATGTCATGGAGCGCAAGAACTACCTGTACCTGGCCCATTCCAAACTGCGCAGTTGCAGCTATGGCCCCGAGTTGCGCGTGGGCGAGTTGCCCCAACACCTGGCGGGCACCAGCCGCATTCTGCGCGACGGCGAAGTGATCTGGCAGAGCGAATTCCTCAGCGGCGAGGCCAATATGTGCCACAGCCTGGAAAACCTCGAGTACCACCACTTCAAGTACCGTCAGTTCCTCACGCCGGGCGATGTGCACGTCCACTTCTTCGGCACCGCGACCCTGTCATTCGCTGACGGTATACGTACCCAGGCTGGCGATGTGTTCGAGATCAGCCAGGCCGAGTTCGGCGCGCCGCTGGTCAATAGCGTCGGCAGCAGCGATGCGGCATTCGAGCCCGGCCACGTCATCACCCTTTAAAGGAGATTTTCATGACCCAGTCACTTGGCCACAACTACATCGGCGGCCAGCGCAGCGCCAACGGCAGCGTTAAACTGCAAAGCGTCGATGCCGCCACTGGCGAAGCCCTACCGCAGGATTTCTACCAGGCTACTCCGGAAGAAGTCGACGCCGCCGCCAAGGCCGCCGCGCAGGCTTACCCTGCGTACCGAGCGTTGAGCGCGGCGCGCCGTGCGCAGTTCCTCGATGCGATTGCCGATGAACTGGATGCGTTGGGGGATGACTTTGTCGAGCTGGTCTGTCGCGAAACCGCCTTGCCCGCCGCACGCATCAAGGGCGAGCGCGGGCGTACCAGCGGCCAGATGCGCCTGTTCGCCAGCGTATTGCGTCGCGGTGATTTCTACGGCGCGCGCATCGACAAGGCTTTGCCAGATCGCCAGCCGATGCCGCGCCCGGATTTGCGTCAATACCGCATCGGCCTGGGGCCGGTAGCCGTATTTGGTGCAAGCAACTTCCCCCTGGCGTTTTCTACTGCGGGCGGCGACACCGCCGCCGCGCTGGCGGCAAGCTGCCCGGTGGTGTTCAAGGCCCACAGCGGGCACATGGCGACGGCCGAGCGGGTTGCCGATGCAATCATCCGCGCGGCCGACACCACCGAGATGCCCGCCGGTGTGTTCAATATGATTTTTGGCGGTGGCGTCGGTGAAGCGCTTGTCAAACACCCGGCGATCCAGGCGGTGGGCTTTACCGGCTCGCTCAAGGGCGGTCGTGCGTTGTGCGATATGGCGGCAGCGCGCCCGCAGCCGATCCCGGTGTTTGCCGAAATGTCGAGCATCAACCCGGTGATCGTGCTGCCCAAGGCGTTGAAAGCGCGTGCCGAAAGCGTCGCACGTGACCTGACTGCCTCGGTGGTCCAGGGTTGCGGCCAGTTCTGCACTAACCCAGGCCTGGTGATTGGCATCGCATCGCCTGAGTTCACCGCGTTCACCCAACAAGTCGCGCAATTGATCGGCGACCAACCGGCGCAGACCATGCTCAACGCCGGCACCCTTGGCAGCTATGGCAAGGGCCTGGAAAAGCTCCTGGCACATCCGGGCATCCAGCACCTGGCGGGCCGCCAACAGGCCGGCAACCAGGCGCAACCGCAGTTGTTCAAGGCCGATGCGAGCCTGTTGATCGACGGCGATGCAGTGCTGCAGGAAGAAGTCTTCGGCCCCACCACGGTGTTTGTCGAAGTGGCCGACCAGGCCCAGCTCAGCGCCGCCTTGCAGGGGCTACACGGCCAACTCACCGCCACGATCATTGGCGAGCCGGCTGATCTGCAACAGTTCGCCGAACTCACGCCCCTGCTGGAACAGAAGGTCGGCCGCATCCTGCTCAACGGTTACCCGACCGGTGTGGAGGTCTGCGATTCAATGGTGCACGGCGGGCCGTACCCGGCCACGTCGGATGCCCGTGGCACGTCGGTCGGTACCTTGGCCATCGACCGTTTCCTGCGCCCCGTGTGCTTCCAGAATTACCCTGATAGCCTGCTGCCCGACGCGTTGAAAAACGCCAACCCGTTGCGTATCCAGCGGCTGGTGGATGGCACGCCATCTCGCGACCCGCTGTAACGCGCACCTGAGAACAACAACAATCCAGGAGGCATCATGTCGTGTATCGCCGTTACCCCGCACCGTGCGCAGTTGGGCGAAGGTCCGTTCTGGGACGCGCCGACCCAGGCGTTGTACTGGGTCAATATCGCCGGTAAACAGGCGCTGCGCCTGATGGACGGGCAATTGCAGGTGTGGCAATTGCCCGAGCATGTCTCAGCCTTCATTCCGTGTGAAAGCGGCGATGCCCTGGTGACCTTGAGCAGCGGCGTGTATCGCCTCGACCTGGCCACCGAAGCCCTGACCCTGCTGTGCGTCGCGGACCCGCAACCGGGCAACCGTGGCAATGAAGCGCGCTGCGATGCCCAGGGCCGCCTGTGGCTAGGCACCATGCAGAACAACATCGGCGAGCAGGGCGAAGATCTGCCCATCACCCGACGCTCCGGCGGCCTGTTTCGTATCGATGCTGATGCGCAGGTCACGCCGTTGCTCAGTGGCTTGGGCATTCCAAATACCTTGCTGTGGAGCGACGACGGCCGCCATGTGCACTTTGGCGACAGCCTGGACGGCACGTTGTACCGATATGGAATTAAAGCCGACGGCCAACTCGGTCCCGCGCAAGTCTGGTTCGGCCCCCACGAACGCGGCGGGCCGGATGGCTCGGCCATGGACGTTGACGGTTACACCTGGAACGCCCGCTGGGACGGCAGTTGCCTGTTGCGCCTCACGCCCGACGGCGAAGTAGACCGCATCATCGAACTGCCCGTCAGCCGCCCCACCAGTTGCGTGTTTGGTGGCCCGGATCTCACCACCCTCTATATCACCAGTGCCGCGAGCCCTTTGGCTCACCCCCTGGATGGTGCGGTATTGGCCATCGAAGTTGATGTACCTGGAAAACCCTGTCACCGCTTTGCCGGATAAACCCAAGACTTAAAAACAACAACAAGGAGTCACCCGTATGAATCGTCGTCGTGGTTTGCGTTCCCTGTGCTGCGCCGCTGTGGCGGTCTCGGCCATGAGCTTGAGCGGGCTGTTGCTGGCCGCTGAAGAAGTGAAGATCGGTTTCCTGGTCAAACAGGCTGAGGAACCGTGGTTCCAGACCGAGTGGGCCTTTGCCGAGAAAGCCGGCAAGGAACATGGCTTCACCGTGATCAAGATCGCTGTGCCCGATGGTGAGAAAACCCTCTCGGCCATCGACAGCCTGGCCGCCAACGGTGCCAAAGGCTTTGTGATCTGCCCGCCGGACGTGTCCCTCGGCCCGGCCATCGTCGCCAAGGCCAAGGCCAACGGCTTGAAAGTCATTGCAGTGGATGACCGCTTCGTCGACGCCAAAGGCAACTTCATGGAAGACGTGCCGTACCTGGGCATGGCGGCCTTCGAGGTCGGCCAGAAGCAAGGCGCCGCCATGGCCGCCGAAGCGAAAAAACGCGGCTGGGACTGGAAGGACACCTATGCGGTGATCAACACCTTCAACGAGCTCGACACCGGTAAGAAGCGCACCGATGGCTCGGTCAAATCCCTGGAAGAAGCCGGCATTCCCAAGGATCACATCTTGTTTACGGCCGCCAAGACCCTGGATGTCCCAGGCAGCATGGACGCCACCAACTCGGCCCTGGTGAAACTGCCCAGCGGCGCGAAAAACCTGATCATCGGCGGCATGAACGACAACACCGTGCTCGGCGGCGTACGCGCTACTGAAAGCGCCGGCTTCAAGGCGGCCAACGTGATCGGCATCGGCATCAATGGCACCGACGCCATCGGCGAGCTGAAAAAACCGAGCAGCGGCTTCTTCGGTTCGATGCTGCCGAGCCCGCACATCGAGGGCTATAACACCGCGCTGATGATGTACGAGTGGGTCACAAAAGGCACCGAGCCGCCGAAGTACACGGCCATGGACGAAGTGACCCTGATCACCCGTGAAAACTTCCAAGCCGAGCTGACCAAGATCGGGCTGTGGCAATGACTGCTGCCGCCTTGCGATTTGACGGCATCGGCAAAACCTTTCCGGGGGTCAAGGCGCTGGATGGCATCAGCTTCAGCGCCCACCCTGGGCAGGTGCACGCGTTGATGGGCGAGAACGGCGCGGGCAAGTCGACGCTGCTGAAGATCCTCGGCGGCGCCTACATTCCCAACAGCGGCACGCTGCAGATCGGCGAGCAGGTCATGGCCTTCAAAAACGCTGCTGACAGCATTGCCAGCGGCGTGGCGGTGATCCATCAGGAACTGCACCTGGTGCCGGAAATGAGCGTGGCCGAGAACCTGTTTCTCGGGCATTTGCCATCGAGGTTCGGCGTGGTCAACCGGGGGCTGCTGCGAGAGCAGGCCCTTGCTTGTCTGAAGGGCCTGGCGGATGAAATCGATCCTGCCGAGAAGCTCGGGCGTCTTTCCCTGGGCCAGCGCCAACTGGTGGAAATCGCCAAGGCGCTGTCCCGTGGTGCCCATGTGATTGCGTTTGATGAGCCCACCAGCAGCCTTTCCGCACGGGAGATCGACCGCTTGATGGCGATCATCGCGCGCCTGCGCGATGAGGGCAAAGTGGTGCTCTACGTGTCGCACCGCATGGAGGAAGTGTTCCGTATCTGCAATGCGGTGACGGTGTTCAAGGACGGCCGTTATGTGCGCACCTTCGAGGACATGAGCACGCTGACCCATGACCAGTTGGTGACCTGCATGGTCGGCCGCGATATCCAGGACATCTACGACTACCGCCCGCGTGAGCACGGCGAGGTGGCGCTCAAGGTCGACGGCCTGTTGGGGCCTGGCCTGCGTGAGCCGATCAGTTTCGACGTGCGCAAGGGCGAGATTCTTGGCCTGTTCGGGCTGGTCGGGGCAGGGCGCACGGAGCTGTTCCGCCTGCTCAGTGGCCTGGAGCGTGCCAGCGCCGGGCAACTGCAACTCTGTGACGAGCCGCTGCATCTGCAGTCACCACGTGACGCCATCGCGGCCGGTGTGCTGTTGTGCCCGGAAGACCGCAAGAAGGAGGGCATCATTCCGCTGTCCAGCGTCGCCGAGAACATCAATATCAGCGCGCGGGGCGCCCATTCCACGTTTGGCTGGCTGCTACGCGACGGCTGGGAGAAGGGCAACGCCGACCAGCAGATCAAGGCCATGAAGGTCAAGACGCCCAACGCCGCGCAAAAAATCATGTACCTCTCCGGCGGCAACCAGCAAAAAGCCATTCTCGGCCGCTGGCTATCGATGCCGATGAAAGTGTTGCTGTTGGACGAACCCACCCGTGGCATCGATATCGGCGCCAAGGCCGAGATCTACCAGATCATCCATAACCTCGCTGCTCAGGGCATTGCGGTGATCGTGGTGTCCAGCGACCTCATGGAAGTGATGGGCATCAGCGACCGCATCCTGGTGCTGTGCGAAGGCGCGCTGCGCGGCGAACAAATCCGCGAACACGCGACTGAATCCAACCTGCTGCAATTGGCCTTGCCGCGCAGCCTGGCGAACTGAGAGACGATTATGACCCCTCAACACAACGTGCTGCCCACCGCGCGCAAGCCCTTGGACCTGCGCGCATTGCTGGACAACTGGGCGATGCTGCTGGCCGCCGTGAGCATCTTTTTGCTGTGCGCCTTGCTGATCGACAACTTCCTTTCACCGTTGAACATGCGCGGGCTGGGCCTGGCGATTTCCACCGTGGGCATCGCGGCTTGCACCATGCTGTTCTGCCTGGCATCGGGGCATTTTGACTTGTCGGTGGGCTCGGTCATCGCCTGCGCCGGGGTGGTGGCGGCGATTGTGATGCGCGACACCGACAGCGTCATGCTTGGCATTGGCGCGGCGCTGCTGATGGGCCTGATGGTGGGGCTGATCAACGGCATCGTCATCGCCAAGCTGCGGGTCAATGCGCTGATTACCACGCTGGCGACCATGCAGATCGTGCGTGGCCTGGCGTACATCTTTGCCAACGGCAAGGCGGTGGGCGTGTCCCAGGATCAGTTCTTTGTCTTCGGTAACGGCCAGTTGTTTGGCGTGCCGGTGCCGATCCTGATCACCATTTTGTGCTTCCTGTTCTTCGGCTGGCTCCTCAACTACACCACCTACGGGCGCAACACCATGGCCATTGGCGGCAACCCGGAAGCGGCGTTGCTGGCGGGGGTGAACGTGGACCGCACCAAGATCCTGATCTTCGCTGTGCATGGGGTGATCGGGGCGTTGGCTGGGGTGATATTGGCGTCGCGCATGACCTCCGGCCAGCCGATGATTGGCCAGGGCTTTGAGCTGACAGTGATTTCGGCGTGCGTGCTGGGCGGGGTTTCGTTGAGTGGCGGGGTAGGGATGATCCGCCATGTAATCGCCGGAGTGTTGATTTTGGCAATCATCGAGAATGCGATGAACCTGAAGAACATCGACACGTTCTATCAGTATGTGATCCGGGGTTCGATCCTGCTGCTGGCCGTGGTCATCGACCGCATGAAACAACGCTGATTGTGGAGACTGGGCTTATGTGGCGAGCGGGCTTGTTGTGGCAGCCGAGCTTGTTGTGGCGAGCGGGCTTGCCCCGCGTTGGGGCGCGAAGCGGCCCTAAAACCTGCAACGGGGTTCGGACTGGAAGAATGCAGTGACTGTATTGGGGCTGCTTCGCAGCCCAACGCGGGGCAAGCCCGCTCGCCACAACAAGCCCTCTAGCCACAAACAACGGACCCGCCTCGTTAACCGAAGCGGGTTTAGGTCAGATCAGTCGGTGGTGAATTTGAAGACGGTGTTCTGGGTATAGGTCTGACCTGGGTTCAGGCGCGTAGAGGCAAACGCCGGCTGGTTAGGCGCATCCGGGAAATGCTGGGTCTCCAGCGTAAACCCGCTCCAGTGCTGATAGGTCTTCCCAGCCTTGCCCTTCACCGACCCATCCAGGAAGTTGCTGGTATAAAACTGCACCCCAGGTTCGGTGGTAAACAGCTGCAAGCGCCGCCCCGACTCAGGATCATGCACCTCGGCCGCAAGCTGCTTCACATCACCTTTGTTATCCAGCGCCCAGTTGAAGTCAAACCCACCCTGTTTCGGCTCGGCAAACTTGAGCTGCGGGTGATCCTCCTTGATGTGCTGGCCGATGGGTGTCGGTTTCAGGAAGTCCATCGGCGTGCCCATGACGGGTGCCAGTTCGCCGGTAGGGATCAGGGTGGCATTCACCGGCGTGTAATGGCTGGCGTGCAACGTGGCAACCTGCTTGAGGATGTCGCCATTGCCCGCGCCGGCCAGGTTGAAGTAGCTGTGGTTGGTGAGGTTGAGCACCGTGGGTTTGTCGGTGGTGGCCTTGTAGTCGATGTGCAGTTCGTTGTTGTCGTTGAGGCGGTAGGTGACCTCGGTCTTCAGGTTGCCGGGGAAGCCCATTTCACCGTCCTTGGACAGGTAGGTGAGGGTCACGCCCACCGAGTCCTTGGCCTTGACGGGCGTGGCTTTCCATACGTGCTTGTCGAAGCCCTGGGCGCCGCCATGCAGCGAATTGGGGCCGTCGTTGAGCGGCACCTGGTAGCGCTTGCCGTCGAGCTCAAAAGCGCCACCGGCCAGGCGATTGCCGAAGCGCCCGATGGTCGCGCCGAAAAATGCGGTGCCGCTTTGATAGCCCTGCACGTCGTCGAAGCCCAGCACCACGTCCTCGACCTTGCCGTGTTTGTCCGGCACCTTGAGCGATTGCAACACGCCGCCGTAGGTGATGACCGTGGCTTGCATGCCGTGGCTGTTGCGCAGGATGTACTGTTCGACGGCGATGCCGTCGTAGGTTTTACCGAAAGGTTTGTGTTCGCTGGTGAGGCCTGCGGCCTGGGTGCCGCCGCTGGCGATCAGCATGGACATCGCCAGGCCCGACAGCAGGTATCGAGGGTGCTTCATGATCGAACTTCCTTTTGTTGTTTTGAGTGGAATAGTTCTACTAATGTGCGATATTTTGTCGATAGAGCAGCAAATTTATAGCCTTTAACGCCATTTTTGCAAAATAAAATAAGACTAATTAAGCGAGGCAAGCTTTCATGACGACCCAGCACGCTGTTTACCCCGACCTCGAAGGCAAGACGGTCCTGATCTCCGGAGGCGCTTCGGGCATTGGCGAATTCATGGTGCGCGCCTTTGCAGCGCAAGGTGCCAAGGTCGGCTTTGTCGACCGCGCTCAAAGCCAGGGCGAACGCTTGGCGGCGCTGCTGAGTTTGCGCGGGCACACGGTTGAATTCGTAAATTGCGACATCACTGATGAGATCGCCTACAAGGCCGCCATCACGCGTTTCGAACACTCCCTGGGGCCGATCACCGTGCTGGTGAACAACGCCGCCAATGACGTGCGCCACACCTTGGAAGAGGTCGACTCGGAAATGTTCGATCGGCTGATTTCCGTCAACCTCAAGCACGCCTTCTTCGCCGCCAAGGCGGTGGTGCCGATGATGAAAAGCGCGGGCGGCGGGGCGATCATCAACCTCGGTTCAGTTGGCTGGATGATGGCCTCCGCCGGCTACCCGGTGTACGCCGCCAGCAAGGCCGCCGCCCACGGCATGACCCGCGCCCTGGCCCGGGAACTGGGACCGAGCCGGATCCGTGTGAATACGCTGGTGCCGGGGTGGGTGATGACGGAAAAACAATTGGCGATGTGGGTCGACGATGCGGCTAAAGAGCTGATCAGCCGCAGCCAGTGCCTGCCGGGCAGTGTGCTGCCGGAACACATCGCCAATATGGCGTTGTTTCTCGCCTCCGATGCCTCGGCGATGTGTTCGGCGCAGAACTTTATTGTGGATGGCGGCTGGGTGTAGGTGTTTGGCAAGCCAGGCACAGCTCGCGGTAGGCATTCACAAGCTGTTCCAGGCTGAACGCCAGGTTGCGCCCGCTGGGGTTGGGTAATACCCACACGGACGCGCCGCCCAGCAACTGCGGCTGTAATCCCCAATCAACCTGGCGCTGGCCCGACAACGCGCTATAACCGGCCTTGCCGAGAAAGGCCACGAAGCGTGGCTGATAGCGTCGGATCTTGTGTTCGAACGCCGCTGCGGCATCCGTGAACTCATGCCGGGCCAGTTCTCCGGCGCTGGCCGTGGGCCGTTCTACGACCGTGGTCAGGCCGCAGCCATAGTGCGGCAGTGTAGGGCCGTCCTCGGGACGTATCTCATGCGGCGTGAAACCGGCCAGGTGCAAGGTGCGCCAGAAACGGTTGCTGCGATTGGCAAAGTGCAGGCCCAGTGCGGCGGAGCCTTTGCCGGGGTTGATGCCGCAGAACACCACGTTCAGGTGATCGGCCAGGATGTCTTCGAGGCGGTCGTTCATGTTGGGCTCCTGCCGCGCTGACGGCTGGCCCCAGGGGGTTGGCCGGTAATACGCTTGAACGCACGGCTGAACGCTGCCTGAGAGGTATAGCCCAGGCGCAGCGCCACTGCCTCGATAGGCAAACGCTCCAGGGTCAGCCATTGGCTGGCCAGGCGCATGCGCAATTGCGTCACGTAGCGCAGGGGCGGGATGCCCAGGGTGGCCTGGAAGCGCTCGGCGAACACCGAACGGGAGGTGTGACAGTGCGCCGCCAATTCGGCCACGCTCCAATCGCGGCCAGGTTGCTGGTGCAGGACGAGCAGGGCACCGGCCAATCGCGTGTCGCGCAGCGCCGCCACCAATCCCGATGCATTCCCGCAGGCACATTCCACCCAGCCCCGCACGATCATGGCGGCGACCACATCGGCCAGGCGCGCGAGGATGCCGCAGTAGCCGATGCGGGCAGCGGACACTTCACGCTCCATCACCGCCAGGATCGGCATCAGGCCGGGGTAACGCTGGCCCTGGGCATCGATCAGCATCAAGGCCGGCATCAGGCTACCGAGCCCCTGGAGACTGCCGAGTTCGAACGCCATGCAGGCGCTGAACAGCAAGGTGCTGGGGGGCGTATCAGGGGACGCATCCACGGCGCAGACGGTATCGCCCAACGCGGTCGCGGCAAAGCCGTCAATGTCCTGCACAGGCCTGTCCGCATCGGAGGACAGCGCATGGGCGCCGCCGTGGGAGATGAACACGGCATTGCCTGCCGACAATTCAAACAGGCCACCGTCGTCGGTTTTCAGGGTGGCCGTGCCTGCGGCCAGGAAGTGGAAGTAGGCATGTCCGGGTTTGGCCGCAAAGCCCATGCCGAAGCTCGGTCCGGCCTGGATGCGCCGGTACTGCACCCCACTCAGGCGCATGCCGCGCAGCAGTTCGTCGATGAGGTCGGAGGACTGATTGAAAGGGGCCATTGCAGTCATGGTCGGGGTTTTGGTCAAAAACTCAAGGGTCTGCATCATAGATCATCCGGATGGGCGAACCTAGACTGGCCGTCGCGCTAATTTCCCGAGGATGTTGTGTGATGAATGATTATGTAGTCCAAACCGCTCACCCTGCCCAAGTGGCGCCCGATGCGCCCGCCTGGATGGCGGTGTTTTCCCTGGCCATGGGGGTGTTTGGCTTGTTGACGGCGGAGTACCTGCCGGCCAGCTTGTTGACGCCAATGGCGCTGGACCTGGGCGTGTCCGAGGCGCTCGCTGGCCAGGCCGTGACGGTGACGGCAGTGGTGGCGTTGTTCGCCGGGCTGCTGGTGCCCGGCCTCACGCGTGGGATCGACCGACGCGTGGTGCTGCTGGGTTTCTCCCTGCTCATGATTGCCTCAAACCTGTTGGTGGCGTTCTCTTCAAGCCTGGCGGTGCTGCTGCTGATGCGCATCCTGCTGGGCGTCGCCCTGGGCGGTTTCTGGAGCATGGCAGCCGCCGTGGCGATGCGCCTGGTGCCGGCGGCGCTGCTGCCCCGAGCGCTGTCGATCATCTTCAGTGGTATTGCGGTGGGCACGGTGGTCGCCGTGCCGCTGGGCAGCTACCTCGGTGGTCTGTATGGCTGGCGCAGTGCGTTCATTGCCGCCGCCGCTGTTGGTGGCGTGACGCTGGCGTTCCAACTGTTCACGCTGCCACGCCTGGCGCCCACGGGCACCGCACGTCTGCGCACGGTACTGGACGTGCTGCTGCGTCCGGGCATCGCCATCGGCATGTTTGGCTGCGTGCTGGTGCACACCGGGCACTTTGCGCTGTTCACTTACATCCGGCCTTTCCTGGAAAGCACCACGGGGGTGGGGACAGAAGGGCTGGCGTTGATGCTGCTGGGGTTCGGCGCAGCCAACTTCATCGGTACGCTGCTGGCCGGTTGGATGCTGGTGCGTTATCCACGTGGCACGTTGGTGCTGATGCCGGTATTGGTGGGCGTTGCGGCGCTCGCCTTGGTGTTGCTGCCGGCCTCCCTGCCAGGCCAGGCATTGCTGCTGGCGCTGTGGGGCATGGCGTTTGGCGGGGTGCCCGTGGCGTGGTCGAACTGGGTGGCCCGCGCCGTGCCGGATCAAGCTGAAAGTGCCGGTGGCATGGTGGTGGCGTCCGTGCAATCAGCCATTGCGGCGGGCGCGGCCGGTGGAGGAGCGATGTTCAGTCTCAGTGGCATCAGCGGCGTGTTTCTGGGCGCGGGTGTACTGATGCTGTTGGCCGCCTTGTTGATTGCGCTGCGAGTGCAGGTGCCACGCACCGAGGCAGGTATGGGCGTGGCGCTGCACCTTTGAACTAGGTCTCCAGGTGGCTCAGCAACCACGCCGTGAAACTGCGCGCCAGCGGATCCTGCTCGCTGTCGCGATGGGTCAGCAGCGCCCAGCTCGGCCCGCGAATCGTCGCGTCGACCAATGGCGTGAGCAACCCGTCGGTTTGCGCCTGACGGCTCAGCAACTGGCTGACCAAACCAATTCCCAGGCCGGTACATACGGCATCGAGCAACAGGCCGGGGTCGGAGAAATTCAGGCCCTGGTCCTGCTGCCCCACATCAATCCCGGCTTCCACCGCCCAATGGCTCCAGTCCATTTCCCGTTCACCGTGGAGGGTGGTGCGTTGTGCCAGGGGCAGCTTCAACAGCCGTGGGTGGCAGGCGGGAAACAGCCGGTCGGCGTGCAGCACCTTGAAGCTGCATTCGGCCTGGGAGCTGATGTCGTCGCGCACGGCCAGGTCGATGGTCTGGCTGGCCATGTCGGGCACTTCGTCGGTGCTGAAGATCCACAGGTCGACTTCCGGGTGTTGCTGGCGGAAATCCGCGAGCCGTGGCAACAGCCAGTGCCGGGCAAAGGTCGGCGTGGTGTTGAGCACCAGTTGGTTGGGCTTGCGGTACTGCCCCAGGCGCCGCACGCCCACCGCCAGTTGCTGCAGCAGCGCTTGGGTGGTGCTGAGGAAGTCATGGCCCGCGTCGGTCAGGCTCACGCTGCGTCCGCTGCGGAAAAACAGCGGCTGTTCCAGGTATGCCTCCAGGCTGCGGATCTGCTGGCTGATCGCCGATTGGGTCAGGTGCAGTTCTTCGGCGGCCTTGTGGAAACTGCCCAGTCGCGCCGCAGCTTCAAAGCCGCGCAGGGTGCCGAGGGGCGGCCAGTGGTTGAGCATGCTGATAAGTTCCTCTAATCAGTTTTCTACAAAATCCATCGTTTGTCCGGCTTTGCAAGCCGCAATAGCATGTATGGCAAGACTCCGTGGGCAGTTTTCACTGAACACAATGACTTAACTGAAGGGTACTTGTCATGCAGCAGAATGCAATGCAAAGCAACGGTTGGTGGATGCCTGCGGAGTGGGCCCGGCATGCGGCGACGTGGATGGTCTGGCCGCACAACCGGGCCTTGTGGGAAACCACGTGGGGCGTGACCCTGGCGCACGTGCAGCAGGATTTTGCGCGGGTAGCCAATGCGATCGCACGCTTCGAACCGGTGAAAATGCTGGTTGATCCGTCTGCCGTGGCGGGCGCCAAGGCGCTGTGCGGGCCGGGCATCGAGCTGATCGAACAGGCCGTCAACGACAGCTGGTGCCGCGATTCCGGCCCGACCTTTGTCTGCCATCCGCAGCTGGGCACGGCCGGTGTGAGCTGGCGCTTCAATGCCTGGGGTGGCAAGTCGGCCCATGATTTGGACGAAAGCCTGGCACGTCGGGTGCTCAATCACCTGGGGCTGGAATGTTTCGGCACGCCCCTGAGCAATGAAGGCGGCGCGATCCATGTGGACGGCGAGGGCACGCTGATCACCACCGAATCGGTGCTGCTAAACCCCAACCGCAACCCCGGCGTGAGCAAGGCCGAGATGGAAGCCATCTTCACGCGCCTGCTGGGCATCAAGAAGACCATTTGGTTGCCCGGCGACCCGGACTACGTCACGGGCGACATGACTGACGGGCATGTTGATGGTGTCTGCGCATTTGCCCGCCCTGGCGTGTTGCTGGTCGATGCAACTCACGATCAAAGCTCTGTATACGCCGAAGTGGTGCGGGAAAACCGTCGCGCCCTGGAACTCGCCACCGACGCCCGAGGCCGCCATTTCGAGCTGATCGAGCTGTATGAAGCCACCGATGCGGTCGACACCGACGCCGAGGTGTTCTGCGCCTCCTACACCAACTTCTACATTGCCAACGGCGCAATCATCATGCCGGCCTATGGCATTGCAGCCGATCATGTCGCGGCAGAAGTCCTGGCCCAGGCGTTTCCTGGTCGCGAGATCGTACCGGTGCAGATCAACCACCTGGCCCATGGCGGCGGCGGCGTGCACTGCATCACCCAGCAACAGCCAGCCTGGGTGAAGCCATGAGTATTCTGACCATTGCCACTACCCAAATGCCCTGCACCTGGGACCTGCCGGGCAACCTCGACCGTGCCGAGCAACTGGTGCGAGACGCGGCGGCGCAGGGCGCGCAGGTCATTCTGTTGCAGGAACTGTTTGCCACGCCGTATTTCTGCATCGAGCAGCACCACAAGCACTTGGCGCTGGCCGAGGACTATCAGCACAGTCACGTGCTCAAACGCTTCGCCGCACTGGCCAAGGAGTTGGGCGTGGTACTGCCGCTGAGTTGGTTCGAAAAGGCCGGCAATGCATTCTTCAATTCCCTCAGCGTGGCGGATGCCGACGGGCGCTTGCTCGGCGTGTACCGCAAGACCCATATCCCGAACGCCATCGGCTATCAGGAGAAGGAATATTTCAGCCCCGGCGACACAGGTTTTCGCGTCTGGGAGACGGTCTTCGGGCGCCTGGGCGTGGGCATCTGCTGGGACCAGTGGTTCCCGGAGACCGCGCGCTGCCTGGCGTTGCAAGGCGCCGAAGTGCTGCTGTTTCCCACCGCCATCGGCTCGGAACCCGGTTGTGCCACGCTCGATTCGCGGGACCATTGGCAGATGACCATGCGCGGCCACGCGGCAGCAAACCTGTTGCCGGTGGTGGCGGCCAATCGCGTCGGGCGTGAAGTGGCGACCACTGATCCGGACCTGCAAATGGACTTCTACGGCTCATCGTTCATCTGCGACCACAAGGGCAAGCTGCTGGCTGAAGCGGATCGCGACTCTACCGGCGTGCTGCTGCACCGTCTCGACCTGTCCGCCATGCGCGAAGACCGCCTGACCTGGGGCATCTATCGCGACCGTCGCCCGGAGATGTACAGCGGACTGCTGACCCTGGATGGGCGTCCATCATGAAGCGGCTATTGAGTTGTGCGCTGATCATGACGAGTGTCTGCGCCTTGGCTGAGGACAAAACCCTCAAGCTCTACAACTGGGCCGATTATTTCGCTGCCGACACCTTGTCCAGGTTCACCGCCGAGACCGGGATCCGGGTGATCTACGACGTGATGGATGGCAGCGAAACCCTGGAAGCCAAGTTGATGGCCGGCGGCAGCGGCTACGACCTGATCTTCCCCGGCGATACCGTGGCCGAACGCCTGATGCGCGCCGGCAGTCTGCAAGCACTGGACCCCGCCAAGCTCAGCGCCATGAGCGACATCGAGCCGGGGCTGCAGAAACTGCGCACCCACTACGTCAATTCGAACAAAGCCACGGTGCCCTACACTTGGGGCACGATCGGCCTGACCTACAACACCCAGCAGATCCAGCAGCGTATGCCAAATGCGCCGGTTAACAGCCTCGACCTGTTGTTCAAGCCGGAGAACGCGGCGAAATTCGCCGATTGCGGCATCTCGCTGATCGACTCGCCGGACGAAGTACTCGCCGTGGTGCTCAACTACCTGGGCCGCGACCCGCGCAGCGCCAAGCGTGAAGACCTGGCGGCGGCCAGCGATCTATTGCTCAAGGTGCGCCCGTACATCCGCAAGTTCCAGTCGCAACCGGTGACCGACCTGGTCAATGGCAACCTGTGCCTGTCCCTCGGCTACAGCGGCGACATGACCCAGGCCCAGCGCGCCGCCGATGCCGCGGGCAAAGCGGTGACCTTCGGTTATCACATCCCCCGCGAAGGCACTACGGTGTGGATGGACACCATGGCCATCCCGGTCGACGCCCAGCACCCGGAATACGCTTACGCCTTCATCAACTTCGTGATGCGCCCGCAAAACATGGCGGCCATCACCAACCTCACCGGCTACCCCACGGCGAACGCCAAGGCGCGGCCGGACGTGGAGGCAAGCATGCGCGATAACCCGGACATCTACCCGGACGCTGCCACCTTCGAACGGTTGATCGCCGGCAAGGACATCCCCCAGGCCGATATGCGCGCACGAATGCGTGTATGGACTAAATTCAAAACCATGTAGCTGAGGGGCTTTTGTGGCGAGGGGGCTTGTCCCCCGTTGGAGTGCGTAGCGCTCCCGCTTTTTTTGGGGCCGCTGCGCAGCCCAACGGGGGACAAGCCCCCTCGCCACAAAACGCTCTTCATCACAATGAACTCCATTCAATCCGAACCTTAGGCAAGAGAACCCCATGCCAACCCGTCGCACCTTCATCAAACAAGCCAGCGTGGTCTGCGCCATGACCCTGATCGCCCCCCACCTGCGCGCTGCCGCGAGCGGTCGCTTCTACATGCCCGACGAGGGCGAAAAACACCGTCAGGCCTTCATTGCCTTTGGCGCCCAGGACGCCATCTGGGAAGACTTTACCGCCGACGTGCAGGCCGCTTTGGGCCGTATCGCCAGGGCGATTGCTGATCACGAACCGGTCACCGTGTTCTGCCGTGAAGACGAACGCCATCTTGCGGAAAAACACTGCGGCACCCGCAACATCACCTTCGTGGAAACCGAGCTGGATGACATCTGGATGCGCGACACCGGCGCCAACTTCGTCATCGACGGCAGCGGCGGCCTGGGCGCGGTGGACTTCAACTTCAATGGCTGGGGCAACAAGCAGCAGCACGACGATGACGCGCTGCTGGCGGCCCAGATCGCCGAAGCAACCGGCGCCCGGCCTATCCGCAGCGAATTGGTGGGCGAGGGTGGCGGGATTGAGGTCGATGGCCTCGGCACCGGCATCATGACCGAAAGCAGTTGGATCAACCGCAACCGTAACCCGGACTGGAGCAAGGCCGAGGTCGAGGCGGAGCTGAAGGAGCGCCTGGGTCTGCGCAAGATCATCTGGCTGCCGGGCATCAAGGGCAAGGACATCACCGACGCCCACGTCGATTTCTACGCACGCTTCGTCTCCCCCGGCGTGGTGCTGGCCAACCTCGATACCGACCCTGAGTCCTATGATCACAAGGTCACTCTGGCGCACCTGGAAATCCTTAAAAAGGCCACCGACGCCGATGGCCGGCCTTTGCAGGTGCACACGGTGTCGCCACCGCTCAACCCGCGTAAAAGCAAGTTCAGCAAGGGCAATGCGGATTTTGCGGCGGGCTACATCAATTACTTCGTGATAAACGGTGCGGTGATCGCCCCGGAGTTTGGCGACCCGGTGGCGGACCGCAAGGCGCTGGACCTGCTGGCCCGGCTCTACCCGGACCGCAAGGTGGTGGCGCTGAATATCGATGCCATTGCGGCGGGTGGCGGTGGCATTCACTGTGTGACGAGCCATCAACCTTTGGTTTAGTCTGGGATCGCAAACGCCTCTGGAGCCGTCAGCATGACCGATTACGTACCCCCGAAAGTGTGGACCTGGGACACCGAAAATGGCGGCACCTTCGCCAGCATCAACCGACCGATTGCCGGTGCCACCCACGAAAAAGACTTGCCGGTGGGCAAGCACCCGCTGCAGCTGTATTCCCTGGCCACGCCTAATGGCCAGAAGGTCACGATCCTGCTGGAGGAGCTGCTGGCGCTGGGTCACAGCGGTGCGGAATATGACGCCTGGCTGATCAAGATCGGCGACGGCGACCAGTTCGGCAGCGGTTTTGTGGGGGTGAACCCGAACTCCAAGATCCCGGCTCTGCTGGATCGCAGCGGCACCACGCCCATTCGCGTATTCGAGTCGGGCGCGATCCTGCAGTACCTGGCCGAGAAGTTCGGCGCGTTCTTCCCCACCGAGCCTGCGGCCCGTGCCGAATGCCTGTCGTGGCTGTTCTGGCAGATGGGCAGCGCGCCCTACCTGGGCGGTGGTTTCGGGCATTTTTATGCCTACGCGCCGAGCAAGATGGAGTACGCGATCAACCGCTTTGCCATGGAAACCAAGCGTCAGTTGGACGTACTCGACCAGCGCCTGGCGGTGAGCGAGTACATTGCGGGTGATGAATACACCATCGCCGATATCGCTATCTGGCCGTGGTATGGCGGGTTGGTCAAAGGTCGTCTGTATGGCGCGGCGGAGTTCTTGTCGGTGCATGAGTACACGCACGTGTTGCGCTGGGCGGAGGCCATCGAGGCACGGCCGGCGGTGCAGCGCGGCCGGCGGGTGAATCGGGTGTCCGGTGAGCCCCATGAGCAATTGGCCGAGCGCCATAACGCCAGCGACCTGGACTAAAGGCCTGACGCTGTAAGAAATGTGGGAGCGGGCTTGCTCGCGAATGCGGTGGATCAGCCAATAAATTTGTTGACTGACACTCCGTATTCGCGAGCAAGCCCGCTCCCACATTTGGATTGTTGTATTTCACTCTATTTGTAGCGCTGCTCAAACACCGCCACCTGCTCCGGCTTGATCAATTCAAACGGCACCCATACCTCCGGCTCAATCGCCTCGCCCTTGATCATCCGCACCGCCGCCTGCACTGCCTGGGTTGCCTGGGCTTTCGGGTCCTGGAACACCGACGCCGTCAGCAACCCCCGCTTGATCGCCGCCAGCCCATCGGGCAAGCCATCGATGCCGACAATCGCCACGTCACCCTTGGCTTTCCCTGCCTGCTGTAACGCCATGGCCGCGCCAATCGCCATTTCATCGTTATTGGCCACGATGGCATCGAACTGCGTGCCCGCCAGCAGCCAGTTGCTGGTCAGGTCCATGCCCTTGCTGCGTTGCCATTCGGCGCTTTGCTGCTCGACCACCTTGATTCCGGGAAAGTCCTTGAGCACTTGTTTGGCGCCCTCGGTGCGGTCATGGGTGGCGTTCTGTGCAAGGTCGCCCATGATGATCGCCACATTGCCCTTGCCGCCGAGTTTTTCCGCCAAGTAGCGCATCTGCAATTGCCCGGCCTCGATGTCGTTGGAAGCCACGGTGACCACGCCCTTGGGCAAGGTGCGCTCGTCCGGATGGCGGTTGACGTATACCAGCGGCGTCTTGGCCGCCACGGCGGCGCGGGTCATGTTGGCGGTGGCGGCGGTGTCCACCGGCAGCACGATCACCGCGTCGACCTTCTGGTTGAGAAAGCCTTCGACCTGATTGAGCTGGCGCACCACATCGCCCTGGGCATCTTCGAACTGGATCTGCACATCCTGCTGCTGGGCGGCCGCTTCCAGGCCGGTGCGCACGTAGGTCATGAAGTTGTCGTCGACCCGGGCAATGCTCACGCCGATGCGATAAGCCGCGAACGTCCATTGGCTGAACAGCAGCAACAAGGTGGCAGCAAACAACGAATAGCGATTCATAAGGGTGATCCTTTTATTGTTATAGGGTGAACGCCTGGCGGAAACGCGCCAAAGCCAACTCGCTGTCGCCGCTGGCCCAGCCTTCCAGACCGACCACGCCGCTGTAGCCCATGGCGTGCAAGGCCCTGGCGATGGCCGGGTAGTGAATTTCACCGGTGCCGGGCTCCTTGCGTCCCGGCACGTCGGCCACCTGGATTTCACCGATATGTGTGCCGGCGCGCTGGATCAGTTCGATCAGGTTTCCTTCGCCGATCTGCGCGTGGTACAGGTCCAGGTTCATCTTCAGGTGCGGGCTGCCCACGGCCTCGATCAGCGCCAGGGTATCGTCGGCGCGGGCGAAGGGGGTGCCGGGGTGGTCAACTTCGGTGTTGAGGTTTTCCAGCAGGAACACCCGGCCGGCGTCTTCCCCCAAACGGGCGATTTTTTCCAGGGTCTTGCAGGCGCTCAGCCACATGCGGCCGGTGGTCTGGCTCACGGGCTGCACGGGCAGGCCGCCGTCACCCAGGCCGGTGCCGTGCAGGTTGAGGCTGGGGCAATTCAATTGCTCGGCCACCCCTAAGGATTCGCGGGCGCTGTCGAGCAGTTGGCGGATACCGTCGGGGTCGGTGAGGGTGCCGCTGATGTAGCCGGTCATAGAGGTGAAGTCGGCACCGGTAGCAGCCAGGGCGGCGATGTCCTTGTTTGTCCAGTTCCAGATTTCGGCACTGAAGCCCAGCGCATGAATGCGCTTTACGCGCTCGACAAAGGGCAGGTCGAGAAACACCATCTCCGCGCTGACAGCCAGCTTGAATGGGCTCATACGGCCACCGCCTTGCCGGTTTCGAACGACTCGATGCAGGCGCGGGCAATCGCCAATGCCGCGCGCGCGTCTTCACCGCTGGCCAGGGGTTTGGCGCCGCTGCGCAGGCAGTCGACGAAGTGGTTGAGCTCGGCGATGTAGGCGTCGCGCAACAGGTCGGTGTCCAGGCGCTGGGTGTCGGCCTGGATGCCCTCGGCCAGGTAGCGCACCAGGTCGCAATCGTTGAGGCTGCCCATGCTCAGCATGCCGGCACTGCCAAACACTTCGCCGCGCACGTCGTAGCCATACACGGCCTGGAAGTTGGCCTCGGCAGTGGCAATGGCGCCGTTGTCGAAGCGGATCGCGACCACGGCGGTATCGAGGAAGCCTTTGCTTTTGTATTCCGGGGCGATCAAAGCGTCGGCCATCACGTAGACCTGCACCGCCTCGGCGCCAGGGTTGAGGTAGCGCAGGGTGTCGAAGTCGTGGATCAGGGTTTCCAGGAAGATCACCCATTGCGGCGACTTCGCCGGGTTGTTCAACGCCGGGTCGCGGGTCAGCGAACGCAGCAGCTGCGGGGTGCCGATGCGGCCGGCGGCGACGTCGAGGTGCGCGGTGCGAAAGCTCTTGGCGAAGCGCCGGTTGAACCCGACTTGCAGCGGCACCCGCGCATCGGCCGCAGCGGCGATGGCGCGGTCAGCTTCATCGAGGGTGATGGCCATGGGTTTTTCGCAGAAGATGCCCTTGCCGGCGCGGGCGGCGCTGATCACCAGCTCGGCGTGGCTGCGGGCGGGGGCGGCGATCAGCACGCCATCGATGTCCGGGTCGTCGAGCAACTGCTGCGGGTCGGTGTAGACCTTGCTCACCCCCAGTTCAGCGGCGAGGCGGGCGGCCTGGCCTGGCGTCGGGTCGGCAATCGCTGCCAGGCTGGCGTCGGGGATATGCCGCGCGGCGGTCAGGCCGTGGAAGCTGCCCATGCGTCCGGCACCGATCAAGCCCAGGCGGATGTTTTGTGTACTCATGAAATAACCCCTTGTTGTTATTAGCCTCAGGACGGTCCTGATGGCAAAGGGGTCAGAGCAAGGGCTGTGCCATTTTGTAAGATGTTGATAAATAACGATTAATAATTATCTATAAACAAAAAGTGTTCATTTCGATGACATGCCTATACTGACATGTCAAAAACATGAACATGGATACCGCCCAATGAGCCTGGCGTTCAGCGTGCAAGACCTCGACTACCTGACGGCCCTGGGGCCTGCCGCGCTGAATGATGGACCGGTCGCTGCACTGGAACAGGCCTGGCGCGACTGCCTGGCCGGCCAGGTCGAACGCCCGGCGCACGTGCGCCAAGTGATCTGGGATTCGTGGCGGCGCAGTGTCCAGGCCGGTATCGACCCGGCCGACAACGCGTACCGCTTCGTTGCCGCCGATACGCTGGCCGCCGCCCAGGCCACCCACCGCGTGCTGATCGAGGCCGCCGCGCAAGTCATGCATGGCTTGCTGGCCTACAACCCGCGCGGTCATATCAACCTCACCGATGCCGACGGCACCACCCTGTATTTCTGTGGGCTGGACATCACCCCCGTGGGCAGTCGCCTGCTGGAATCGGTGCAAGGCACCAACTGCACCGGCCTGGCGCTGGCCGAGGATCGCCTGGTGTACGTGCTGGCCGAGGAAAACTTCGGCGTCGGCCTGCGCCAGCGCCGCATGCATTGCGCCGCCGCGCCGATCAAGAATGCGCAGGGCCAGACCGTGGCCATGCTGACGCTGACTGCCGAGCCCGGCTGGTTTCACTTCCATACCCTCGGCACGGTGCAGGCTGCGGCCGACGCGGTATCGCGGCAGATGGCCCTGCAAGGGCTGTTGGAAGAACAGCAGGCCGTCCTCGAAGTGCTCAACGAGGGCCTGGTGGTGCTGGACGATCGCGGCTGCATCAAGGCGCTCAACCGCTACGCCCGGCAGCTGTTTGGCGTTGGGCTGGAGTTGATCGGGCGGCCTTTCCAGCAACTGGGTCGTAGCGAACTGAGTAACGTTCTTGGCGAGCCCGTGCGCGACCTCGACTGCACCTTCCACCTGCACAACCGCAGTCAACTCGCCTGCCTGGTCTCGGTGTGCCCGCTGGAGCAGGGCGGGGTGATCGTGTCACTGCGCGAGAACCGCCGCATTCGCGAAATCACCCGGCGCATTATCGGCACCCAGGCCAGCTACACCTTCGACACCATCCAGGGCAGTTCGCGGGCGATCCAGGACGCGCTGCACTTGGGACGCATCGCCAGTCGCAGTGATTCCACCACCCTGATCCTCGGTGAAAGCGGCACCGGCAAGGAGCTGTTCGCCCAGGCCATCCACAATGGCAGTGAGCGCTGCAACGGCCCATTTGTGGCGGTCAACTGCGGTGCGATTCCACGGGACCTGGTGCAAAGCGAGCTGTTCGGCCACGTCGAAGGCGCGTTCACCGGCGCCACCCGTGGCGGCTCGGCGGGCAAGTTCGAACTGGCGGATGGCGGCACCATCTTTCTCGATGAGATTGGCGACATGTCCTTCGATGCCCAGGTCAGCCTGCTGCGGGTGTTGCAGGAGGGTGAAATCACCCGCGTGGGCGCGAAAAACTCGCGGCAAGTGAACGTGCGCATCATCGCCGCCACCCACCGCAACCTCAGCCAGGCGGTCGCGGAAGGCGCGTTTCGCGAAGACCTCTACTACCGCCTCAACGTACTGAACCTGACCGTGCCACCGCTGCGCATGCGCCGCGAAGATATTCCGCTGCTGGCGCGGCATTTTCTGGTCCGGTGCGCTCGTTCACTGCGTAAATCGGTGCAGGGATTTTCACCAGACGCCCTGGCGCTGCTCACCGCCTACGGCTGGCCGGGCAATGTGCGCGAGTTGGAAAACAGCATTGAACGGGCGACCAACCTGGCGATGGGAGCGCTGATCGAAACGGTGGATCTGCCGCTGGAAAGCCGACAACGCATCCCGCTGCGCACCCACGAAGCGCCACCCGCCCAGGACTTGAGCAGCCACGAAATGCACGCCATCGTCGCCGCGCTCAACAGTACCGGCGGCAACATCCGCCTGGCCGCGCAGCAACTCAACGTGTCGCGGGGTGGGCTGTACAACAAGATGAGTCGGTTTGGCTTAAGCGCCGGGGATTTCCGTCGCAACTGAGAGCCAAGAACCCCCTGTGGCGAGCGGGCTCGCCACAAAAAAACCAGCGCGTTCAGTTGCCCCTATTTTCGGACGTCACAATCTGTGGTGGCACATACACCCGCTGCCGCACCGGATCGAACCCCTCGGCACTCTGCAATTCCACCATCAACCGCACCAACGCCGTCGCTGTCTGCCCCGGCTGCGAATCCATCACCACATCAATCAACCCCTGGCCCAACGCCTGGCGCGATAGCTCGGTCGACTCCTGCAGGATGCAGCACAACGCCGGACGCTTGGGCAACTGCGCCAAGGCGCTGATGATACCGTCGCCGCCGCCGCCCACCACGCACAATCCGCGCAGGTCGCTGTGGCGGCTGATCAGGTCGAGGGTGGCTTCTTCGGTGATGTCGCAGTTGTCCAGGTTGATCAGCGGCTCCAATGGTTTGAGCGCCGGCGCGTGTTCGGCCAGGTAGCTGTGCAGGCCTTCGACCCGTGCCTGGTGGCCGAGGAAACGGTGGCCGCCGAGCAGGATGCCCACGCTGCCTTTGCGGGCGCCGCAGGTGCGGGCGAGCAGCCAGCCCATGGTGCGGCCGACCACATGGTTGTCCTGGCCGACGTAGGGTTCTTCGGCCTGTTCGTGGATACCCGAAAGCAGGGCCACCACGGGCACACCGGCTTCGCGGATCTGCTTGAGGCAGGCGTTGATCAGCGGATGGGCAAAGCTCACCACCGCAAGGCCATCGCATTGCACGGCCAGTTGTTCAATCTGCGCGACGATAGCGCTGGGCGTGCGATCGACGATGTACTCGAACTGGCACGTCAGGTTGGCGCCGGCATGCTGCTCGGCGGCGGCGCTGATGGCCTGCGCCAGGCTGGCATAGAACGCCTGGGCGGTGGCCAGCAACAGGATGCCGAAACGATAGGTCGGCCGGCGTTCGCGAATGCGCTGGCCGATCAACCTCGCCGCAAAATAGCCCACGGATTCGGCCGCCTGGAACACCTGCTCGGCGGTCTCGGGATTGACCGGCGCACGTGCATTCAACACACGGTCGACGGTGGCCACGCTGAGCCCCGCCTGGGCGGCAACGGTGGCGATGGTCGGGCGTTTATTGTTGTTCATGACAGGCCCCTTGAGCGTCTTGATAGAAAACTATCAAGCCCCGCTGGGCCTGGATGATAGCTTGATAGGGAATGGATTCAAGGCCTTGAGGGTGATTTAGGCGTTCTCTATCGTGGGTTTCACACAGCACCTGATACCACCCGCTTGCGGAGAACAATAACAATGCCTGAACACACCGCTCACACCGCCCGGCGCGACTATAGCCTCACCGGCCCCGAAGCCGCCCGCGCGGCTGAGAAGGGCCTGGTCTCGGCCAGTTGGTACCAGTCGCCCATCTCGCGCAAACGCATGAAAGAACTGATGCAGCGCCGCGACGGCCCGGCTTTGCTCGACACCGCCATCTGGCTGATCGCGCTGTTGGCCACCGGTTTTGGCGGCTACTGGTTCTGGGGCACCTGGACCTGTGTGCCGTTCTTCCTCGCCTACGGCGTGCTGTACGGCACTGCGTCCAACCCACGTTGGCACGAAACCGGCCATGGCACGGCGTTCAAGACTCGGTGGATGAACGACGGGCTGTATCAGGTCGCGAGTTTCATGTGCATCTTCGAACCTCACGTGTGGCGCTGGAGTCATGCCCGTCACCACACCGACACCATCGTGGTCGGCCGCGACCCGGAGATCGTCGAGCCGCGTCCGCCGAGCCTGTTGATGATGTTTCTGAGCCTGTTCAACCTGCCCCTGGCCTGGAAAACCTTCAGCGGTGTGGCGCGGCATGCCATCGGCAAGATGAGTGCCCAGGAGGCGGATTTCATCCCCGAGTCCGAATGGCCCAAGGTGTTTCGTGCGGCGCGGATCTGGGTCGGCATTTATGCCGTGGTGATTGGCACCGCGTTGTACCTGCACAGCTGGCTGCCGCTGATGCTGATTGGTCTGCCGAGCCTCTATGGTGCCTGGCTCGGCTATATCTTCGGCCTTACCCAGCACGTCGGTCTGGCCGAAGACGTGCTGGACCACCGTAGCAACTGCCGCACCATTTACATGAACCGCGTGCTGCGCTTTATCTACATGGACATGAACTACCACCTCGAACATCACATGTACCCGATGGTGCCGTACCACGCCCTCGCGCAACTGCACGAAGAGATCCGCAGCGACTGCCCGCCGCCGTACGCCAACCTGTTCGAGGCGTACAAGGAAATCCTGCCGACGATCTGGCGGCAGCGCAGCGATCCGACCTATTTCATCCAGCGCCCGATTCACTTGAACACTCATCCGGCTGCCTCTACCCCGGTGCATGCAGAAACCGCTGCTGGCTGATCTCCACCCAAGAACAAGAGAAAACACCATGAACGATCAATGGATCGACGTCTGCGCCGTGGGCGAAATCGACGAAGAAGACGTGCTGCGCTTCGACCACGGCCCGCACACCTATGCGCTGTACCGCTCGGCCGAGAATGAATTCTTCGCCACCGCCGGCCTCTGCACCCACGAGAAAATCCACCTGGCCGATGGCCTGGTGATGGACCACGTGATCGAATGCCCCAAGCACAACGGGCGCTTCGACTACCGCACCGGCAAGGCCCTCGGCGCGCCAGTGTGCGTCAACCTCAAGACCTACCCGGTGCGGGTCGAAGCGGGGCGGGTGTTGCTCGCGGTCACGGCCTGATGATGAACGCTCCGTTGATTATCGTCGGGGCCGGTCATGCCGGTGGCCGGGCGGCGCTGACCTTGCGCGAAGAAGGTTATACCGGGCGCTTGATTCTGATAGGCGATGAACTGCACTTGCCCTATGAGCGGCCGCCGTTGTCCAAAGGCCTGTTGCAGGGCACGACGGACCTGGCCGGCTACAGCTTGTGCGACAGTGCGCGACTGGCCGAACTGGGCATAGAGCACATCGCCGGTAACCCGGTGACTCATCTGGAACCGCAGCAGCATCGCCTGCAACTCGCCGATGGCCAATGGTTGCCCTACGCCGGTCTGCTGTTGGCCACGGGCGGCCGGGCGCGACGTTTGCCCCAGGCGCAGGCCAATGTGCTTTACCTGCGCACTCACGATGAGGCGCTCGCGTTGCGCAGCGCTTTACGCCCCGGCACGCGGCTGGTGGTGGTGGGTGGTGGTTTTATCGGCCTGGAAGTGGCGGCAACGGCACGTAGCCTCGGCTGTGAAGTGACGGTGTTGGAAGCCGGGCCGCGCCTGGCGGGGCGTGTATTGCCGCCGGTGATCTCCCAGGCGCTGCTGGATCTGCATCGCGAGCACGGTGTGCAGGTGCGTTTGAATGTGGCGCTGGAATCCATCCAGGCCGACGCCGTGCTGTTGGTGGATGGGCACCGCTTGCCCTGTGACCTGATTGTGGTCGGCATCGGCATGCAACCCAATCTCGAATTGGCGGCAGCAGCAGGGCTGGAGGTGGGGCAGGGCATTCGTGTTGATGCGTGCCTGCGCACCAGCGCGCCGAACATCTATGCCGCCGGAGATGTGTGTGAGTTTCGCCTTGACGGTCTCTATCAGCGCCAGGAAACCTGGCGCAATGCCGAAGCCCAGGGGCGGCATGCGGCGCTGAATCTGCTGGGGCGCGAAGTGCCGTTCGAGGCGCTGCCCGGTTTCTGGTCCGATCAGTTCGACTGGGGCTTGCAGACTGTCGGCGTGATCACACCGACAGTGGTCAACCGCCCATTACCGAGCGGCGGCCTGTTGCTGTTCTACCTCGATGGCGATCAGCACTTGCAAGGCGCCTGTGGTTGGGCGCCGGGCAACAGCGTGGCCAAGGACATCAAGCTCTGCGAGCGTCTGATCAGCGCGCGGATTGCGCTCGATACCGCCAGCCTGGCCAACCCCGAACTGTCCCTCAAACTCTTGCTGCGAGGCTGATATGCGCCAATTCCTGGTGTTCCAATCCCTGTGGGCGATGCAGACCGAACCCGGCTGTCTCGACACCCAACTCGACCGCATCCAGGCCGCCGGTTTTGACGGCATTACCGATCATTACTGGCAACCTGCCGATGTCGCCCGTTTGCACGCGGCGGCTAGCTCAAGAGGCTTGCAGATCGAGGGCCAGCTGTTTCCGCAATCGATCGATGACCTGGCCGCCGCACTCGATGTGATCACTCGCTACGGCTGCCACCACCTCACCCTGCAAGCCGACGTACGCCCGCGCACCCAAGCCGAGGCGGCCCGGTTGATCGAAGGCTGGCAACGCCTGGCTGAGCAGGTGGACTTTCCGGTGTTGCTGGAAACCCACCGTTATCGCCTCACCAACGACCTGCTGTTCACCCTCGACCTGCTGGCGCAAATGCCGGATTTGAAGCTGCTGGCCGACTTGTCCCACTACGTGGTCGGGCGTGAACTGCCCGAACCGGGCGCGCCGGAAGACGACACACATATCCGCACGATTTTGCGCCACAGCTGGGGGTTTCACGGTCGTGTCGCCAGCAGCGAGCAGGTGCAAGTCTCCCTGGACTTTCCCCAGCACCAAGCCTGGGTACAGCGTTTTACCCAGTGGTGGCGCTACGGGATCGAGGACTGGCTGGCCCGGCCCGACACGCCGCAGAGCCTGTCCTTCACCTGCGAACTGGGCCCGCCGCCCTATGCGATCACCGGCGCGGACGGGCGTGAGATCAGTAATCGCTGGGCCGAAGCGCTGAAAATGCAGGCGTTGATTCGCGAGGTATGGCGCAGCAGTCAGGCATGATCAGCTCAACAGCCCGGTGCTGACCGCCACAATCAGGAAGATCCCCAGCAACGCGCGATAGATCACGAACGGCCAGGTGGAGAACCGCTCCAGGAACTTCATCAGGCCCCAGATCGCAAAAAACGCCGAGAGGCTCGCGACCACCAGGCCGAACAGCAAATGCGGCCAGGCATGGGCCGGCATGTCGGCGTGCAGCAGCACCCACAGTTCCTTCAGGCCGGCGAGGGCGATGGCGGGCAAGCCGAGCAGGAAGGAGAACCGCGCGGCTTCCTCACGCTTGAAGTTGAGGAACAGCGCGGCGGTCAACGTAGAACCGGACCGCGAAACCCCTGGAATCAGCGCACCGATCTGCGCAATCCCCACGATCAACGCATCCCGCAGGCGCATCTCGCTCACCTCGCGGGTGTGGCGTGCGCGCACTTCAGCCACCGACAGCAGCACGGCCATGACCACGCAGGAAATACCGATCACCATCAACCCGCGCAACGGTGAGTTGCAGGCGTTCAGGGTCGAAGACAGCGCCAGGGCCGGCGATGCCGATGGGGAGGGTCGCCAGCACAATCGCCACCGCCAGCTTGAACCAGCGGTCGTTGTAGTCACCCCGGCGCACCGCACCAATGCTGCCGGTGGTCACCTGGCGCACATCCCGCCAGAAGTAACTGACCACCGCCGCCAGCGCCGCCAACTGCATGGCCGCCGAGAATGCTGAGCCAGGATCCTGCCAGCCGAGCAGGGCGGGGACCACGCGCATATGGGCGGTGGATGACACCGGCAGCAGCTCAGTAATGCCCTGGATCACGCCCAGGATGAAGATCTGCAGGTAATCCAGGGAGGCAAAACCCACGTCCAGGCCGGCGGTACAGGCGTTTGTCAAAATACGTGTCCTTGAAAGAGAGCGTCAATTTCGCGGAGTTTATTCGAAATGTTTCAGGGTTTCGGCCGAGGCAACACCTATTTGCAATCGGTTCAGCAAGTAGAAAGGTTGGCCGCTCTCTTGGCCTGCCCCCAGGTTTTGTGAACAATGGCGCCCTGTGTTTTTTCACCGAGAGTCTCATGCCCGAAGTCACCGTCGAATTGATCCAGACCGGCCCGGAGCACGCCGAGCTGATCCGCAATCTTTACCAGTACTACGCCTATGAATCCTCTGACTGGGAACAGGAAGATGTGGAGGCCGATGGCCGTTTCTACATCCATGACGAACACCTGGTCCGTTACTGGGAGGACCCGCAATGGAGCGCCAACCTGCTGTTGGTGGATGGTTATATCGCGGGCTTTCTGTTGATCGAAGGCAGCGAGCTGCCGGGCATCCACGCCCTGGAGCTGGCCGACTTGTTCGTCCTCAAGCGTTACCGCCGCAAAGGCATCGGCCGCGCCATCGCCAGCCAGGTGCTGTGCAGTGGCGAGGCTGATTGGCTGGTGCGCTTCTATGATCAGGACGAAGTGTCCCAAGCGTTCTGGCGCACGGTGCTGGATAACCTGCCGCGTCCGGTGCAGACGATTGAGCTGGAGGATGACCCGCAGCTGGTGAGTTACCTGATTACGCGGGCGGCACTGCATTAAACGCCTGCTGCATCACCTGCGGCGGCTGCCCGAACGCCCTTAAAAATGCCTGGCGCATGCGCTCGCGATCACCAAAGCCGGTTTCGCGGGCGACGACCTCGACCGGGTGGCGACTGGTTTCCATCATCGCCCGCGCCGCCTCTACCCGCAGCGACTCGATGGCCTTGGCCGGTGTTTGCCCGGTCTCTTCCCGGAATACCCGGCTGAACTGGCGCGGGCTGAGGCGGGCGACATCGGCCAGCGCATCTACCGACAAGTCGTGGGTCAGGTTCTCGCGGGCATAGGCCAGGGCCAGTTGCACGCGGTCCGACTTGGGGTCCAGCTCCAACAGCGCCGACAACTGCGATTGTTCACTGCCCCGGCGTTGGGCGATCACCAGTTTGCGCGCAATGCGCCGGGCGAGGTCGCTGCCCAGGTCGTTTTCCACCATGGCCAATGCCAGGTCAACCCCGGCACTCATGCCGGCGCCGGTCCACACCTGGCCGTCCACCACAAACAGCTTGTCTTCTTCCAAGTGAATGTGCGGATAGCGCTTGCGAAAGGCCGGCGCGTGAATCCAGTGGGTGGTGGTGCGCTTGCCTTCCAGCAAGCCTGCTTCGGCCAGCACGAAGATGCCCATGCACAACGAGGCGACGCGTCGCGACTGGGCGGAGGCGGCCTTGACCAGTTCCAGCAGGTTGGCCTCCGGCAGGCGGAACTCCAGGTAGCCGCTGACGATGAGGGTATCGTAACCCTCCGGCCGGATCGGCGTGGTGTTCACCGAAAAGCCCTGGGACGTCATCACCGCGCCGCCGCTTTCCGACACCAGGTGAAACTCATAGGCCGGCTCGCCACGCAACAGGTTCGCGCACTCGAACACCGAGCCCAGGCTGAGACTCAAGGACTGGAAGTTCGGGTAAACCATCAGCGCAACGCTGTGCATCGCATGTCTCCGGGTGGGGGGAGCAGGGATTGTCGGCGGCTGCCGGGAAAACGGCAACCGACTTTGGCGCATGTCCGAAATCCTTGCGGATCTGACATTGTGCGGGTTTGCCCAGGCTCCTAACATTCCCTCAACGAACTAGACGACTGGTCTAATCCGATGAGCAGCGAAACTAAAACAGTACGCCAGAGCATTCTTGACACGGCGCAATTGATTGTTGGCCGCAAAGGTTTTTCTGCGGTGGGCCTGAACGAAATACTGCAAACCGCCGAAGTACCCAAAGGTTCGTTTTATCACTACTTCACCTCCAAAGATGCGTTTGGCGTTGTATTGCTCGACCACTACTTCGACAACTACGTGCACGGCATGCAGCAACTGTTCGAGCAACCGGGTTTAACCCAGCACACCAAGTTGATGCGTTATTGGCAGTGCTGGATTGATAACCAGACCGGCTGCACCGACGCAGGCAAATGCCTTGCCGTCAAACTCGGTGCGGAGGTGTCAGACCTTTCAGAGCCGATGCGCCTGGCCCTGCAACGTGGCACTGCACGCACCATCGGTTTGCTGGCCGAGGCCTTGCAGCAGGGCGTCGAAGACGGCTCGGTAGTGATTACGCAACACCCGGACAGCCTGGCCCAGCGCCTGTATGCGTTGTGGTTGGGGACCAGCGTCATGAGCAAGATCACCCGTACTACGGCGCCTTTTGATGAGGCGTTGGGGTTGACCCGGCAGTTGTTGGGTCAGCCGCAAGAAACTGACATTCACACCTATCGAGGCACTGGAAAATGAAAGTATTAATGGTACTGACCTCTCACGACCAGCTTGGCGATACCGGGCGCAAGACCGGCTTCTGGCTCGAAGAGTTTGCTGCACCCTATTACGCGTTCAAGGACGCCGGCGCCGAGATCGTGCTGGCTTCACCGGCCGGCGGCCAGCCGCCATTGGACCCGGTGAGTGATCTGCCGGACTTCCAGACCGAACAGACGCACCGTTTCGCCGCCGACCCGGCTGCCCAGCAAGCCCTGGCCTCCACGGTGAAACTGGACTCGGTCAACGCCGACGATTTCGACACCGTGTTCTACCCCGGCGGCCACGGCCCGCTGTGGGACCTGGCCGAATCGCCGGTGTCGATCGCGCTGATCGAGTCCTTCGAGCGTGCTGGCAAGCCGATCGGCTTTGTCTGCCACGCACCGGGCGCTTTGCGTCACGTCAAGGCGGTCAATGGTGAGCCGCTGGTCAAGGGCCGTCGCGTCACCGGGTTCTCCAACTCGGAAGAGGCGGCGGTGGAGTTGACCGATGTGGTGCCGTTTCTGGTGGAAGATGAATTCAAGAAGCTGGGCGGCCTTTATGAAAAAGGCGCTGACTGGCAGTCTTTTGTCATTACCGATGGCTTGTTGGTTACCGGGCAAAATCCTGGCAGTTCCAGTGATGTCGCTAAAGCCCTGCTGAAACTGACCGCTTAATTAATTAGACCGCTGAATTCATTGGCGACTTTTATAAGTCGCCAATGCTTTAACACGTCCAGAATTTGGAAATCCTTAAATGACTGATAATGTTTTAAGTACCCCAGTAAAGTTGGGTCACCATACGCTGAACAACCGTGTTGTCTTGCCGCCGTTGACGCGCCAGCGCAGCGCCCAACCGGGTGATATCGCCACCGACTTGATGGCCGAGTATTACCGCCAGCGGGCCAGTGCCGGTTTCATGGTCAGCGAAGGCACGCAGATCGAGCCGCGTGGCCAAGGCTATGCCTGGACACCGGGCATCTACACCCCGGCGCAGATCGATGGCTGGCGCAAGGTCACCGACGCGGTGCATGCCGAGGGTGGGGTGATCTTTGCCCAGTTGTGGCATGTGGGCCGGGTGTCCCATAACGCTTTGCAGCCTGAAGGGGCGGCGCCGGTTGCACCGTCGGCCCTGCAGGCCCTGCAAGCCAAGGCCTTTATCGAAACCGCGCCGGGCGAGGGTGAGTTGAAACAGCCGCCGGTGCCACGTGCGTTGGCTACGCAAGAGGTCAAGGACTTGGTTGGGCATTATGCCCAGGCGGCACGCAATGCGCTGGATGCGGGGTTTGACGGGGTGGAAATCCATTCGGCCAATGGCTACCTGGTGAACCAGTTCATCTCGGCCCACGCCAATCAGCGTGACGATGAGTACGGTGGTTCGTTGGAAAACCGCCTGCGTTTTCTGCGCGAGATCGTCGAAGCAGTGAGCGCGGTGGTCGGGCCGGAACGCCTGGGCGTGCGCTTCTCGCCGTTGTTCAGCGGCACCGATCAGGACCGTGTGTACATCGGCCTGGTGGAAGACGACCCGCACCACACCTACATCGAAGCCATCAAGGTGCTCGAAGCGTCGGGCATCGCCTACGTCTCCATCGCCGAAGCCGACTGGGACAACGCGCCCGACCTGCCTGAAACGTTCCGCCGTGCCGTGCGCGAGACGTTCAGCGGGCGGATCATCTACGCCGGCCGCTACACCGCTGAGCGCGGTGCGCGGTGGGTAGAGGCCGGGCTGGCGGACTTGATCGCGTTCGGGCGGCCGTTCATCGCCAACCCGGATCTGCCGCAGCGTTTGTTCAATGGGTGGCCGTTGAATCCGCTGCGGGTTGAAGGGATGTACGGCGGTGGTGCTGAGGGCTATATCGATTACCCGGTTTACGCCGAATAATCAGGCAACCCGCAATACAATCTTGCCAATATGATCCCCACCTTCCATCCGCGCATGCGCCTGATCGGCCTGGGTGTAATCGAACACCTGGTCGATCATCGGCAGGCAGCGCCCGGCTGACAGCACCGGCCATACGTGCTCGCGCAGTTGGTCGGCAATTGCGGCTTTCTCGGCCTTGGTCCGTGCGCGCAGCAGCGAACCGGTGACGATTGCGCGTTTGCCTAGAATGGTCAGCAAGTCCACCTCATTGGCCTTGGCACCGCCGAGGAACCCCAGCATCACTAGGCGGCCGTCCATCGCCAGCGCCTTGAGGTTGTTGTTGAGGTAGGAGGCACCCATGATGTCGAGGATCACATTCACGCCTTGATCGCCGATCACCTGGGCAAAGTCTTGTTCGCGATAATTGATCGCTTCTGCGCCAAGCGCACGGATGGCCGTACATTTTTCCTCACTGCCGGCGGTGGCAAACGCCTGGATGCCGAACTCGCGGCACAGCATCAGTGCGGTGGTGCCGATACCACTGGTGCCGCCATGGATCAGCACACGCTGGCCCTTGTGGGCGCCGCCGATGCCGAACAGGTTGGCCCATACGGTAAAGAAGGTTTCCGGGATGGCCGCCGCTTGAATCCAGTCCATGCCTTCGGGAACCGGCAACGCCTGGCTGGCGGGCACTGCGCAGTATTGGGCGTAGCCACCGCCATTGGTGAGGGCGCACACCTTGTCACCGACGGCGTACTCGGTCACGCCGTAGCCCAGGGCCACCACTTCACCCGCCACTTCCAGGCCGGGGATCGGGCTCATGCCGGGTTTCATCGGATATTTGCCGGCGCGCTGCAAGGCGTCCGGGCGGTTGACGCCGGCGGCGTGCACGTGGATCAGGATTTCACCGGCTGCCGGGGAGGGCAACGGCGCCTGGCGCGGCTTGAGCACCTCGGGTCCGCCAGGGGTGGTGATTTCAATCAGGGTCATTTCGGTAGGCAGGGACATTTTGCGGGTCCTGTGGCGGTGAGCGTATGAAGTGGGACCACCTTACCTGGCTGTTGATTCAATCGGAACCCCGCCCTACCAGCGCATACGCGCCAGTAGGGGGAGGACGTTTCAGCGGTTCAGAAACGCCAGCAAGTCTTCGTTCAACTGCTGGGTATGGGTGGCGGCAAACCCGTGCGGCGCATCCTTGTAAACCTTCAGTTCGGCACCTTTGATCATCTGCGCCGCGACTTTACCGGTGGTTTCGAACGGCACGATCTGGTCGCCATCGCCGTGGATCACCAGGGTCGGCACGTCAATCTTGGCCATGTCCGGGCGGAAGTCGGTTTCGGAGAATGCGGTGACGCAGTCCACCGTCGCCTTGAGGGACGCCTGTAGGGCAATCTGCAACGTCTGGGTCTGCACGCCTGCGGAGACGACCTGGCCTTTGTTGAGGCCATAGAACGGCGTGTTGAAATCGCTGATGAATTGCGCGCGGTCTTTCAGCAACTCAGCCTTGAAGCCGGCGAACACGTCGAGCGGCACACCCTGCGGGTAATCGGCTTGCTGGCCGAAGATCGGCGTCACCGCACCCAGCAATACCAGGCCGGCCACGCGTGCGCTGCCATGGCGTGCGATGTAGCGCGCCACGTCGCCGCCGCCCATGGAGAAGCCCACCAGGGTCACGTCCTTGAGGTCCAGGTGCTCGATCAGTTGGGCGATATCGTCGGCGAAGGTGTCGTAGTCGTTGCCGGTCCACGGCTGATCCGACCGGCCGAAACCGCGGCGGTCGAACGCGAGGGTGCGAAAGCCACGACTGCTCAGGTATTCCATCTGGTATTCCCACATATCGGCATCCAGCGGCCAGCCATGGCTGAACAACACGGGTTTACCGCTGCCCCAGTCCTTGAAGTAGATCTGGGTACCGTCTTTGGCAACGAATGTGCTCATGGAAAACTCCTGGGAGGGTGGAAAGAGAATGCTAGCTCACTATTGCGTTAAACCGGACGAAGGGCTTGTACGCCTGTGCTCGGTTGAACGGTTGAGCGTCTATGCTGGTCGATTGACTTCCAACGTCAGATCACACAGGTGAACGAAATGGCCAAGACTTACAGCTACGCCGCCCAGAACGCCAAGGACTCCCTCAAGCCCTACACCTTCGAGCGCCGCGCGCCGGGGGCGGATGATGTGCAGATCGACATTCTCTATTGCGGGGTCTGCCACTCCGACTTGCACACCGTGCGCAACGAGTGGAACAACACCCTGTATCCATCCGTGCCCGGCCATGAAATTGTCGGTCGTGTGACTGCCGTGGGTGGAAACGTCAAGACGTTCAAGGTCGGTGACCTGGCCGGCGTCGGCTGCATGGTCGACAGCTGCCAGCACTGCGCGTCCTGTGCCGAAGGCGAGGAGCAATACTGCGAGAACGGTTTTACCGGCACCTACAACGGCCCGGTGTTCGGCGGTGAGAACACCTTCGGCGGCTACTCCGACAGCATCGTGGTCAAGGAGAAGTTCGTGCTGCGCATTTCCCACGACGCGTCCAACCTGGCCGCCGTGGCACCGTTGCTGTGCGCGGGTATCACCACCTATTCGCCGTTGCACCACTGGAAGGTCGGCCCTGGCAAGAAGGTCGGCGTGGTGGGCTTGGGCGGCCTGGGCCATATGGCGGTGAAGATCGCCCATGCCATGGGCGCCCATGTGACGCTGTTTACCACCTCACCCAACAAGCGTGAAGATGGCCTGCGCCTGGGTGCCGATCAAGTGGTGGTCTCCAAGAATGCGGACGAGATGGCCAAGGTCGCCAACAGCCTGGATTTCATCCTCAACACGGTTGCCGCACCGCACAACCTCGATGCGTTCCTCAACTTGCTCAAGCGTGACGGCACCATGACCCTGGTCGGCGCGCCCGACAGCCCGCATCCGTCGCCGACGGTGTTCAACCTGATCTTCAAACGCCGCAGCCTGGCCGGTTCGCTGATTGGCGGCATCCAGGAAACCCAGGACATGCTCGACTTCTGCGCCAAGCACGGGATTGTCTCGGACATCGAAATGATCGATATCCAGGGCATTAACGAGGCGTATGAGCGGATGCTCAAGGGCGATGTGAAGTACCGGTTTGTGATCGATATGGATAGCTTGAAGAAAGCAAGTCACGCTGCCTGATTCATCTTCTGTAGGAGCCGTTCCCTCGGCTCCTACGCTTGATTAGGCCGAAAGATGTTCGTACAGAATCGTCGCACCTACCAGCATCAGCACCCCCCCCCCGACCATCTCTGCCCGTTTGCCCACCACGGTGCCCAGCACTCGCCCAAGCATCATGCCGAGGGTCACCATGGTCATGGTCGCCAGGCCAATCGCCGCCGCTGCCACCAGGATATTCACGTCGACAAACGCCAGGCCCACGCCTACCGCCAGTGCATCGATGCTGGTGGCGAACGCCGTCACGGCGAGGATCATGAAGGAATGCTGGGTCGGCTTTTCGGCCTCTTCATCATCGGCTTTCAACCCGTTCCAGATCATGTGCAGGCCCAGCCCGACCAGCAAAGTAAAGGCGATCCAGTGGTCCCAGTTTTCCACCCAGCGGGTGGCGGCATGACCGATGGCCCAGCCGATCATCGGCGTGATGGCTTCGATCACACCAAAGATCAGGCCGGCGCGCAGGGCTTCGGTAAGGCGGGGTTTGTGCAGGCTGGAGCCTTTGCCGATGGCCGCTGCAAAGGCGTCGGTCGACATGGCCAGGGCCAGGAGGATCAGGGAAATGGGGTTCACGGTCAGGCTTCCAGTCGGGCTATGGGACACAACGACACCGCCATGCGCCCGACTTCAGGCATGGGATGTCGCTGGTCTCACCAACCGAAAAGACGGTGTTCGCACCACGGCAGGTTGCCGAATATGTTGATACGAACGCTTCCAACAGGGTCAGAAGCCGGTTACTCCCCAACGAGGAGGGCGATCATAGGCGGGCATATATGAAAATTCCGTCAAAGCCTTCAAGGCCGCTGCGGCTTGACCGACGTGCCAAAGGTGTTGCCCATGCGCACGCTGGTCGCCGCCGGGGTGGACAACCCCACTGCATTCGGCGGCCGTTTTTCCACGGGGATGTTTTGGGCTTCGCGGTTTTTCTTCGCCGCCTTGGTCGCATTGGTATCGTTGCCCATCTGCTGGCTGAGGCAGCCATAGTCGGGCGCCTTGTAGCCATCCACGCTGACTTCGGCGCACGTGCCGGCGGCGTTTTCGGCGTGGGCGAGTACGGGCAGGGCAGCGCACAGCAACAGGCTGGCGAGGGTCGGTAACAGCTTCATCGGGCCTCCTGGCAGGCCCTGAGGAGTGGGCCGGTTAGGCTTGAAAGTGTAGTGCAGCGGGCTTCTCGTCACCGTGATGTTTTTTTTGCTATCACCGTAACATCAGGTTCATAAACTGGCCTCAGGATGACGGTTTTCTAGGGCGCGTCGGCCGTGCAGCGATGCAGAGCAGGGGGTGAACAGGGAGTCTGGAGGCGCGTCATGTGTGCCCTGGTCTTGCTGTTGCTGCTGGCCGGCGGTCGTATGGCGCAGGCAGAGTCACCGCTGCTGTCGTTGAACCTGCCGGCGCAAGACCTTGAACACGCACTGCAAGCCTACAGTCGCGCCACCGGGATGGCGGTGCTGGTGGACCGCGAGTTGACGCGGGGCCGGCGCTCCATCGGGGTACGCGGGCGCTTTACGGCGCAAGAGGCACTGGCGATGTTGCTGACAGGGAGTGGCCTGATGGCACGTTATGCACGCAGCGATGCGTTTACCTTGCAGACCCCGCAGGTCAGCCAACCACCGCCCACAAAGGGGGCGGCGGCACGCAGCGCCGCGCGGATCAACAACAGCTACGCGACGGCACTGCAGCAAGCCATCGAGACCAGCCTGTGCCGCTCGCCGCTGACCCGGCCCGGCAGCTTCCGGGCCTTGGTGCAGGTGTGGGTCAACCCGGACGGAGTGATTGAACACAGTCGGTTGGTCAGCTCCACCGGCGATGAACAACGCGATGAAGCACTGGTACGCAGCCTGAGCGCGGCCCGGGTCCAACGCCCGGCACCGAGCTCACTGCGCCAACCGGTGACTTTACTTTTGATGCCTGACACAACAGGAATGCGCATGGAATGCACAGCAGCGAAAGGAGCCTGGGGCGGATGAAAAATACCGGGCACAGTGCGATGGTCAGCTTGTTCCTGGCCTCCTACGAAGACTTCAAGGTGCGTTTGCGCAAGCGCCTGGGCTCGGAAGACCTGGCCAACGACGTGCTGCACGAAACCTACTTGCGGGTCGACCGCATGGACGTGCCGCCCAACCTGCAACAACCCAACGCCTACCTCTACCGCATGGCCTTGAACATCGCCGCCGACCGCCGCCAGGCCGACGCGCGCCTGCTCACCGGCAGCGAAGTGGAAGAACTGCTGCAAAGCGCCGACGAAGCCCAGGACCCGTCGCGGGTGGTGGGCGGTCAGAAAGAAATCCAGTCCCTGGTCAAAGCGCTCTACGAACTGCCGGCCCGTCGCCGCAAAATCCTCATCGCCGCCCGCCTGGAAGAGGCGCCGCACCTGGAGATTTCCCAGCGGTTCGGCATCTCCACGCGCATGGTCGAGAAGGAAATCAAGGCCGCCCTGGGCCACTGTGCCAAGCGCCTCGAAAGAAAAGTGATTCAGCGGTTCGGTCCCGGGGCCGGAAAACCGTCTTAGTGTCGAGTCCCTGATAAATCCGTGAGTACGTGCGCGCTTGAATATTTTCAGCTTCCCCAACGCCCGGCCATCCGCCGCCAGCCCCCTGCACGATGAAGCCCGCGACTGGCTGCTCCTGCTGACTTCGGGCCGCGCCACCGTGGCCGATGCCAAGGCGCTCAAAGCCTGGTGCGCGCAGAGCCCCGAGCATGCCCAGGCATTCGAGCAGGCCAAGGTGCTGTGGCAGCAACTCACACCGGCCCTCGACCAGGTGGCGCAACCGCGCAGCTTTGGTCGGCGCGCGTTTTTGGGCGGCGCGATTGCCGCTTCGGCAGCCGTGGTGATGGTGCGCGTCGGCGTGCCGGGTGGCTTTGCCGGACTCACGGCGGACTATCGCACCGAAGTCGGTGAGCAACGCCAAGTGCTGTTGAGCGAAGGGATCAGCCTGGAACTCAACACCCAGACCCGCATCAGTCGGGTGGGGCAGGGCATTGAACTGGTCGAAGGTGAAGTCGAAGTGATCGCCCACGTTGCCCAACCGCTCAAGGTCCAGGCCGGTGATGGTTGGGTGAGCGCGGCGCAGGCACGCTTCAACGTGCGCAACACCGACCACAACGTGTGCGTGACCTGTATCGAGGGCTCGCTCTCAGTGGATATCGCCGGACGCAGTGTGCGCCTGGATGGCGGTCGGCAACTGACCTATGGCGTTGCTGGCGTCAGTGAAGTGACCACGGTAGACACCCAGGCGGTCGTGGCCTGGCGTGAACAGATACTGGTGTTCAACAACGCCACGCTGGCGACGGTGGTGGACGAAATCAACCGCTACCGGCCGGGCATGCTGTTACTGCTCAACAAAGAGTTGGGCCAGCGCCGGGTGCAGGCGCGGTTCAGTTTGCAGCAGTTGGCGGGCGTGGCGTTGTTGATTCGCGATGCGTATGGGGCCAAGTGCACGGAGTTGCCGGGTGGGGTGGTGTTGTTGAGTTAATTCAAAGACCTCAACGGGCCTACCACCTGCCGGTACTTTTCCACGCCCTGAGGCGTCTGCCGCACCAGGCTGATTTCCAGTCCCAGCGGATCCTCCCGACGATTACCGCTCAATTGTCGCCATCCCTTGTCTGCGTCCCACACTCGCACCTGCAGGTCACTCACACCGGTCAACACCACCACCCCGTCTTTCGCCGCCGGCAGCGGGTATCGGTCCCGCGCTGGCGCGGCGGCGCGGTACAGCGAGTCGCCCTTGAGCCACCAGCGCACGCGTTGCAGCCCATCCCCGGCCATCGGGGCGCTGCGGATCACGTCCAGCCTGAAGCCCTTGCTGTCGGAGCTGCGCACGGTCACGGCGGCCAGCCCTTCGGTTTTGGGCGTCTGGTCTTGCGCCATATCGGTTGCGACCAGCTCAACACTGGCGCGCAAGCTGATGTCGCGCTGCATCTGGTTCAGCGCCCGTAGCAACACCTCGGTCTGCTCGCTGCTCGCCTGCAAATGCTGATCGGCACGGGTCACGCTGTCCAGCCCGCGCCAGGCGATCAGGCTGACCACCGCCATGAGCATGATCGCCACCATCACTTCGATCAGGGTGAAGCCTTGCTGGGACCTGTTCATGGTTGACTCACCACGCGCATCAAACCCGCAGCGTCGCGTTGCAGGCTGAGGCTGTGCTGCCCATCGGACAGCACCACCCGCAACGGCGGGTTGATCCACTCGGCATTGAGTACCAGGGTTTGCCGGGGTTCGATGTTGATCTGCATGGGCGTGCTTTCCCAGAGGCGCGGGCGCAGTTGGGTGTCGCCCTGGAAGGACTCCACGCTCGTCCCGTCATCGCTACGGCGATTGAAGCGAAAGCCCTTGGCATCCGCACGCCAAGTGATGGGGCGACCGTCGGCGTGGGCTTCGGCCTGGGCCACCTGCAGCAACTGGCTCAGGCGCTCGGCGTCTTTGCGCAGCAGGTGCAGCGGGTCGGGTTTGATCGTGAGGCTGATGGCGGCACTGGCGATGCCGATGATCACCAGCACCACCATCAGCTCGATCAGAGTGAAACCTTGCTGTTTCATCGCGGGCTTCCTGGAGAACTGGGGAGTCTGTGAAATAAAAGCGTGCGAATTGATCTGTAGGCTGGTGCGACGGACAAACAGGAGGTCCTCCCCATGGCATTTGCCCCTCGTTTCACCCTGGCCCACGGCGTGCAGGCGCTGGGGGTGCTGGCCGCCCTGGCGGGCGTGGCGGTATGGACGCCGCTGCTGCTGACCACGGCAGAATCCCACACGCCCCAAGCCACGCCCCAGGCACTGGCGGCGCGCAGCGATAACCCGGCGCTGCAATGGTTTTCCAATGCGCCGACGGCGCTGCAAGTCAAAGTCACTGGCGTGTTGGCAGGCGCCCGTGGTGCGGTGGCGATCCTGAGTCTCAACGACGGCCCGCCGCGCAGCTTTCTAGTGGGTGAACGCCTCAGCCCCGGCGTGCGGCTGACCGCCATCCAAGGTGACGGTGTGGAAATCGAACGCGGTGGTGAAAAGCTGCGCGTCAACCTCGACAAGTTGCCGGACGGCCCAGCGCTGCCGCTGCTCACTCGGCCATGACCTGGGTGTCCAGCCGCGCCAGGGGCGGCGCTTCGCGGCTGGCGTCGAGCACCTGCAGGTTGACCTGAAACAGGCGGCCATCGGCGTTGATGGTCTGCTCGCAACGTAATTTCAGGCGGCCTTGATCACACTCGAAGGTCTTCTTGCCACCCCGCAAATGCCCCTCCAGCCGCAGTTCCGCCAGGCGGCTCTGCGCCGCCAGCAACGCGATGGATTTATCCCGCAGCAAACCGTTGCTCTGGGTCATCAACCCGGCCACGCGCACGGCGGCGGCCATGGCCACGGCAATGATCGCCAGCGCCACCAGCACCTCGATCAGGGTAAAACCTTGCTCCTTGCGACGGCCGTACATGGCGTTCTCAAAGCCGGGAAACAGGCCCGCAGACTAGCGCCGGCAGTTGACCGATTGGCGACCGAAACTCCCGAGGATTTTCAATACGACTGACATGTGTTCTTGCAACACTGCGGCTCGAATTGCACTCAAGCCAAGGAATGTCGAGATGGATATCGCGCGCCTAACGTCCCCATTGCCAGGCCCTCGCGGGCAGCGTGGCTTCACCTTGATCGAGATCATGGTGGTGGTGGTCATCCTCGGGATCCTGGCCGCCATGGTGGTGCCCAAGGTGCTGGACCGGCCGGACCAGGCACGTGCCACGGCGGCCAAGCAGGACATTGGTGGGTTGATGCAGGCGCTGAAACTCTATCGCCTCGACCACGGTTCCTACCCCAGCATGAACCAGGGGTTGAAAGTGCTGGTGGAGCGCCCGGCGGATGCGAAGAACAGCAACTGGCGCGCCTACCTTGAACGCTTGCCCAACGATCCTTGGGGCAACCCTTATCACTACCTCAACCCAGGCGCCAACGGTGAGGTCGACGTGTTCTCCCTCGGTGCCGACGGCCAGCCAGATGGCGATGGTGTGAATGCCGATATCGGCTCCTGGCAGTTGTAAGGCCCACTATGAAACGGTATTCGCCCCCAGCGGCGAAGCAGCGCGGCATGGCGATTATCAGCGCCTTGCTGATCGCAGCGGTGGTCGCCGTGTTGGCCGGCGCCATGCTCACGCGCCAGACCGTGTTCACCCGTGGTCTGGAAGCCGAGCAACTGCGCATTCAGGGGCAATGGTTGTTGCAGGGTGGTCTTGAACGCAGCCGGCAGATGCTCTGGGACGCACGTCAGAAGGACGTGTTGACCCGCCTTGACCAGGCCTGGGCCCGCGCCCAACGTGGCGACTTCGAGGGCCGGATCGAGGATGAACAGGGCAAGTTCAACTTGCGCAACTTGGTCAGTCGCCAGCAGGTGGACGCCGAGCAGTTGCAGAGCTTCGAACGGCTGTGCCGACTGATCGGCGTTGACCCTACGGTGAGCCGGCGCATCAGCCAGCGGGTGATTGCTTCTTATGAGCCGCCTGCCAAATACCCGATGCTGCGCAGCCTGGATGACCTGAGCGGCATCGAAGGGCTCGACCCCGTCGTGCTGCAGCGCATGCAGGCCTATATCAGCGTGTTGCCCGGCCAGACCTGGGTCAATGGCAACACTGCCAGCGCCGAAGTACTTAGCGCGGTGGTGCCGCAGCTCAGCCTGTCCCAGGCCCATGGGTTGGTGGCCGAGCGCGACAGCGGGCAGTGGTTCATCAACCGCGGGGATTTCGTCAACCGCCTGCGTTTGCCTCAGGTGGACGTGGAGTCGGTACACGTGGGCATTACCAGTGAATGGTTCCGCGTGCAGGGCCAGGCGCGGCGTGAACAGCGGCGGGTGACGATCGATGCCTTGTTGCATCGTCCTGAAGACCGTCAGCCGCGCGTGATCTGGTCGCGGGTGGGCGTATGAAACGCCTGCGCATCGGCTTGCCGCCGCTGGATCAATTGACCGCTGACAGCCAAGTCAGATTTGCCTGGCTGGAGCGCGGCGCAGTCATTGAAGAGGGGTATGAAAGCCTGGCGCAGTTGGCTAAATCGCGCCAGGCAATGGAGTGTTTCCTGCACCCGCGCGACAGCCTGCTCACCAGCCTGGAGCTGCCCCCGCTACCCGCTGCGAAAACGGCGGCGGCGGTGGCCTGCGCGGCTCAGGCGCTGATCCTCGGCCCGGTGGACCAGATGCAGGTGGCCCACGGCCCGCGCGAAAGCGATGGGCGCGTGCAAGTCGCGTGGGTGCCCAAGGCCGGGTTGGAGCGGCTCGCGCAACTGCCACTCAAGCTGCGCGGGCTTTACCCGGCCCCCTTTGCCTTGCCGGTGGGGGCTGCTGCGTTGGATGACGGCTATCTGTTGACACGTGACAGCCTGCAACAAGGCACGGTGCATCCGCTCGGCTTGCAGGCGCTGGATATACCACTGGTTGAAGCGGCGCAGCGTTGGAGTGGAGCGGTACCCACGTGGGGCTTGCACGGCCGTCTGCGTCAACCTTCGACTGTTGGATGGGGCAGGGCGCTCGCGTGTGTCGCGCTCGCCACCGCCATCTGGACCCTCGGCCTCAACCTGTATGCCGCGCGCCAGGTCGAGGAAGGCCAGCGCTTCAAAGCATTGATGAGCCAGCAGGTGCGCCAGGCGTTTCCCGAATTGCCGGTGGTGCTCAACCCCTTGCAGCAAGCCCGTCAGCAATTGGCCGCACGCCAGAGCGGTGCCGCTGCTGATCCCGGCCAACGCTTCATCAGCCTGCTGCAATTGGCGGGTAGCAACCTGCCATTTATGGTCGGCAGCGTCGACAACCTGAGCTTTGAACAGGGCAGCTTGCATGTTGAACTGCTCGCCGACAGCCGTAACCCGGCCGCCGAGGGTGAATGGCAGGCGGCATTGGCCCAGGCCGGGTTTACCGCCAGCCGCAATGAGCAGGCCTGGACGATTGCCCCGGCCCAGCCCGCAGAAAAGCCAGGAGCCGGCGATGAATAAAGTGCAGCGACTGCGCAGCCAGGCCCAGGTGTTCTGGAGCGGCCTGGCCTTGCGCGAAAAACGCCTGCTCGGCGGCGCCGGGCTGGTGCTGGCAAGCCTGCTGACCTGGCTGGTGCTGGTGCAGCCCGCGCTGAAGAAGATCGATTACTGGCAGGCCGAAACCCCCAAGCTGCGCGCCCAGGCCGCAGCCTTGCAGGTGCTGTTGCAGGATGTCGCCGCGCCGCGTCAGGGCGACGAAAGCACACTGCGCAACACCTTGGATAGCGCAGGTCTTCAAGGCCATTACCAGTTGCAGGCGCTGGAGCCCACGGGTTGGCGGCTGACCTTCGATAACGCCCCGGCCGATGCCGTGGTGGGGTGGCTGCTGGGCAATGCCCGTTCGTTTTCCCTGGAGGTGTCCGAGGCGCGATTGCAACGCAGCCTCGACACCGTTGACAACTCGGCCGGCACTGTGTCCGGGACCGTTCGCATGGATCAGGCGCTTGGCGCTAAGGAAGCTTCATGAAGTGGTCAGTTCCCCCGTTTCGTCTGGTCGCGCCGTTGCTGGTGCTGGCCCTGAGCGCGTGCAGCAGCCAGCAGGCCACCAAGCCGTTGCTGGTGGACAGCGAACTCGGCCAACCGCTTGCCGATACGCGCAGCAACGGCGAGACCTTGCAAGATCGTCTGCGCGAACCCGCCCCCAAAGCCCCCGTGCAACACCGGGTTACCAACAGCGCACGCGGCCACGCCCCGGCGGTGGTCAAGGCACGCAACCCATTGGGTGATCAGCCGGTTCAGCTCAACTTCGTCGACGCCGATATCCAGGCGGTGGTGCGCGCGCTGTCCCGCGCCACCGGCCAGCAATTTCTGGTGGACCCGCGTGTGAAGGGCAACCTCACCCTGGTCAGCGAAGGCCAGGTGCCGGCGCACCAGGCCTACGACATGCTGCTGGCGGCGCTGCGCATGCAGGGCTTCAGCGTGGTTGACGTCGGCGGCGTGGCCCAGGTGGTGCCCGAAGCCGATGCCAAATTACTCGGCGGCCCGATCTACAGCGCCGGCAGCAGTGGCATGCAGACGCGCACCTTCCGCCTGCAATATGAGAACGCGGTGAACCTGATCCCGGTGCTGCGTCCCATCGTGTCGCCGAACAACCCGATCAACGCCTACCCCGGCAACAACAGCATCGTTATTACCGACTACGCGGAAAACCTCGCGCGTGTGGCGCAGATCATCAACGGCATCGACACCCCCAGCGCCATCGACACCGACGTGGTGATGGTGCAGAACGGCATCGCCGTGGACATCGCCGCCATGGTCTCCGAACTGCTGGAAACCCAAGGCGCCGACCAGACCCAGAAGATCAACGTGATCGGCGACCCGCGTTCCAACTCGATCATCATCCGCTCCGGCAGCCCGGAGCGCACCGAGCTGGCGCGCAACCTGATCTACAAGCTCGACAACGCCCAGAGCAATCCGAGCAACATGCACGTGGTGTACCTGCGCAACGCCCAGGCGGGCAAATTGGCCCAGTCGCTGCGTGGGTTGTTGACCGGTGAGAGCGATTCCGGCGTCAGTGACGACGCGCGTGGCAAGCTCAGCGCCATGGGCGGCAATGGCAAGAACACCCAAGGCGCGAGCAACGCGCAAAACAGCAGCGGTACCCCTACCGGCAGTGGTGTGCAATCCGGTTATGGGCAGTCCACGGGTTCAACGGCTAACACCAACGGTACGGCTAATGATCAAGACACCGCGTTCAGCGCCGGCGGCGTGACCATCCAGGCCGACGCCACCACCAACACCTTGCTGATTTCTGCGCCGGATCCGCTGTACCGCAACCTGCGTGAAGTGATCGACATGCTCGACCAGCGCCGCGCCCAGGTGGTGATCGAAAGCCTGATCGTAGAAGTCGGCGAAGACGATGCCACTGAGTTCGGCGTGCAGTGGCAAGCCGGGAACCTCGGTGGCAAGGGCGGGTTTGGTGGCGTGAATCTCGGCGGCAGTGGCGTGAACAGCACGCCGACCAGCAAGACCAGTATCGATGTCTTGCCCAAGGGCCTGAACGTGGGGTTGGTCAATGGCACCGTGGATATTCCCGGTATCGGCAAGGTGCTCGACCTCAAGGTGTTGGCGCGTGCGTTGAAGAGCAAGGGTGGCACCAACATTCTGTCCACGCCCAACCTGCTGACCCTGGACAACGAAGCAGCGAGCATTTTTGTGGGGCAGACGATTCCGTTTGTCACCGGCAGCTATGTGACCGGCGGAGGGGGCACCAGCAACAACCCGTTCCAGACGGTGCAGCGTGAGGAGGTGGGGCTGAAGTTGAATGTGCGGCCGCAGATTTCCGAAGGCGGTACGGTGAAGCTGGATATCTACCAAGAGGTCAGTACGGTGGATACGCGGGCTTCGGTGGAGGCGGGGACGGTGACCAACAAGCGGGCGATCGATACCAGTATTTTGCTGGATGACGGGCAGATCATGGTGCTCGGTGGGTTGCTGCAGGATGGGTACAGCCAGAGTAATGATGCGGTGCCGTGGTTGTCGGATATTCCGGGGTTGGGGGCGTTGTTCAGGAATGAAAAGCGCAGTGTGAACAAGACCAATCTGATGGTTTTTTTGCGGCCTTACATTATTCGGGACAGTGGGGCGGGGCGCAGTATTACGTTGAATCGGTATGAGTTTATGCGGCGGGCGCAAGGGGGGTTGCAGCCGGAGCATAGTTGGGCGATGCCGGATGTGCAGGCGCCGCAGTTGCCTTCGGTGGAGAAGGCGATTCCTGGGGGGCAGGGGCCGCGGGCGGTGATTCGGGCGGTGCCTAAGTGAGCGTACATATCCGTTGCTGCGGTAACGGCCACTTAGGGTTCCGCTCTTACAGCGGGTCACTTTTGGCAAACGCCCCAAAAGTAACCAAAAGGTCTTCGCCCCACCACTCGGCACCTCGCCTAGGCTCGGTGTGCCCTCACTCCGGCTTGAATCCGTGGGCCGCCGCAATGGGCCATCCATGGCCCAGTGCGGCTAACCCGGCGTCCTGCCGGGTTACCCACGGATTCAAGCCTGCGTTCGGCCAGCGTGGTTTTACGGGGCGCCGAAGATCAAAAGCCAAAGCAAAAGCAGAGCGCGGCGGCCTTAGAGCCGACCGGTTTCTTATTGTCGACCCTTGCCAAATGTGGGAGCTGGCTTGCCTGCGAATGTATCGCCTGGGTCTATCTGATTCACCAAGGCGCCCGCATCGCAGCGGTGCGGCGATCCGACAAGCCAGCTCCCACAGAAAAGCCATCTGCGGTGCACAAAAAACAGCCTTTGCTCCACACCACTCAAGCCGGCTGTCAGGCCGCTGTGCTTTTGATTTTGATTTTGATCTTAGGCGCCCCGTCAAACACGCTGGCCGGAATTCGGCAGGGATTTGGGGGGTAAACCGGCAGGGATGCCGGTTTAGCCGCCCCGCGCCATGGATGGCGCGTGGCGGCGGCCCCCCAAATCACTGTCGGATTACGGGCATACCGAGCCTAGGCGAGGTACCGAGTGTTGGGGCAAGAGCCCTTTGGTTACTTTGGGGCTTTTCCAAAGTGACCCGCTGTAAGAGCGGAACCAATAGCCGCCGTTACCCAAAAAACGGATATGTACACCCACAACCAGGGCAAAACTCATGAGCCTATTGCCCTACGCTTGGGCCAAATCCCAACGCATCCTCCTACGCCCCACCGAAGCCGGCCACCTGCTAACCGTGTGCCCCTCAACCCCCGGCTGGTCCATCAGCGAAGTCCACCGCCAATTCGGCCAATCCCACATCGAACACGTGCGCGACGACGAACTCGACGGCCTGCTCACCAGCGCCTACGCCGACACCGGCAGTGCCGCCGCCGTAGTGGGCGCCGCCGAAAACGAAGTCGACCTCGACCGCCTCATGCAAGACATGCCCGAAATCACCGACCTGCTCGACACCCAGGACGGTGCCCCGGTGATCCGCATGATCAACGCCTTGCTCACCCAAGCCGCCCGCGACGAAGCCAGCGACATCCACATCGAGCCCTACGAAACCCACTCCGTGGTGCGCTACCGCGTCGACGGCACCCTGCGTGACGTGGTCTCGCCGCGCAAGGCCCTGCATGGCGCGCTGGTCTCACGGATCAAGATCATGGCCCAACTCGATATCGCCGAAAAACGCCTGCCCCAGGACGGCCGTATCGCCCTGCGCGTAGCCGGGCGGCCCATCGACATTCGCGTGTCCACGGTGCCCACCGGCCATGGCGAACGCGTCGTCATGCGCCTGCTGGACAAACAAGCCGGGCGCCTGCAGCTGGAAACCCTGGGCATGGAACCGCAATTGCTGGCACGCCTGGACACGCTGATCCGCCAACCCCACGGCATCGTGCTGGTCACCGGCCCCACCGGCAGTGGCAAGACCACCAGCCTGTACGCCGCCCTGGCGCGGCTGGATGCGAGCACCAGCAACATCCTCACCGTGGAAGACCCGGTGGAATACGACCTGCCGGGCATCAGCCAGATCCAGGTCAACGCCAAAATCGACATGACCTTCGGCCTGGCCCTGCGGGCGATCCTTCGCCAAGACCCGGACATCATCATGATCGGTGAAATCCGTGACCTGGAGACCGCGCAAATCGCCGTACAGGCCTCGCTCACCGGCCACCTGGTGCTGGCGACCTTGCACACCAACGATGCGGTGTCGGCGGTCAACCGGCTGATTGATATGGGCGTCGAACCGTTCCTGTTGGCCTCGTCGTTGCTCGGTGTATTGGCCCAGCGCCTGGTGCGTCGCCTGTGCCCGCACTGCAAGCAGGAAGACCCGGCCGCGCCGGGCACGTGGCGTCCGGTTGGGTGTGCGCAGTGCAACCAGATCGGCTACAGCGGCCGAACCGGTATCCATGAATTGTTTTGCGTCGATGACGATGTACGCAGCCTGATCCACCAAGGGGCCAACGAGCAGGACCTGCGCCTGGCCGCGCGCCGAGCCGGGATGTTCAGCATGCGTGAAGACGGCGAGCGCTGGGTGCGCAGCGGCGCCACAGCGCCCGAAGAAATCCTGCGTGTGACACGGGACGCCTGATGAATCGCTATCGTTATGAAGCCGCCGATGCCAGCGGCAAAGTCGAGGCTGGGCACGTGGAGGCCGACAGCCAGAGCGCGGCGTTTGCCAACCTGCGTAGCCGGGGTTTGACGGCATTGCTGGTGCAGATCGAAGGCGGCCAGCAGACGGCGGCTGGCAGCAGCCTGTTCACCGCCAAACTATCGGACAACGACCTGGCGTGGGCCACGCGGCAACTGGCGAGCCTGTTGGGCGCGAGCCTGCCGTTGGAAGCCGCCTTGAGTGCCACGGTGGAGCAGGCCGAGAAAAAACACATCGCCCAGACCCTTGCCGCTGTGCGCGCCGACGTACGCGGCGGCATGCGTCTGGCGGACGCGTTGGCGGCGCGGCCGAGGGATTTTCCGTCGATCTACCGCGCGTTGATTGCGGCGGGGGAGGAGTCCGGCGACCTGGCCCAGGTGATGGAGCGCCTGGCTGACTATATCGAGGAACGCAATAACCTGCGCGGCAAGATCCTCACCGCGTTCATCTACCCCGGCGTGGTGGGGCTGGTGTCCATCGGCATTGTGATTTTCCTGCTGAGCTACGTGGTGCCGCAGGTGGTCAGTGCGTTTTCCCAGGCGCGTCAGGATTTGCCGGGTTTGACCCTGGCGATGCTCAACGCCAGTGACTTTATTCGCGCCTGGGGCTGGCTGTGTTTTGCCGGGATCGTTGGCGGCTTCTGGAGCTGGCGCTTGTATTTGCGTAACCCGGTGGCGCGCTTGAATTGGCATAGCCGTGTCTTGGGGTTGCCGCTGATCGGGCGTTTTGTGCTGGGCCTGAACACCGCGCGGTTTGCCTCGACCCTGGCGATTCTCGGCGGTGCCGGGGTGCCGTTGTTGCGCGCCCTGGAAGCGGCGCGGCAGACCCTGTCCAATGATCGCCTGAGCCAGTGCGTCAACGACGCCACTGCCAAGGTGCGCGAGGGCGTCAACCTGGCCCCGGCGTTGGCGGTGGAGAAAGTGTTCCCGCCGGTGCTGATCCACCTGATCGCCAGCGGCGAGAAAACCGGCTCGCTGCCACCGATGCTGGAGCGTGCGGCGCAGACGTTGTCGCGGGATATTGAGCGAAGGGCCATGGGCATGACCGCGTTGCTGGAGCCGCTGATGATCGTGGTGATGGGCGCTGTGGTGCTGGTGATTGTCATGGCGGTGCTGTTGCCGATCATTGAAATCAATCAACTGGTCACCTAGCTCACCCGACCGACCTCGGGTTCCTCATTCCGTCATCTTTCTTGCGCGTCACACGGCCCGCGCTGTCTCCAGCCCAGGGCCCTCGACCGTTGCTGAAACCTTGCTGTCACCTGCGCCCAAACCGCTCAAAACCATGACCAAAACACCCGAGAATCTTTTTAAAAATCAAGGTGTTCCTCCCGAGGTTTTTTCCCACAGCTGTCATCGGAAACTGCGACTTTCTCTCCATGGTTTTCACCCCCAGCCACCCCCGCAATACGGCTTGGGACCGAAGCCATGGCGTCATGCAAGAGCCATCTACCCCAAACGTACAAACACGACGAAAGGAGATTCTTCATGTTTAAGCGCAACGTTCTCGCGGTATCCATGACCCTCGCTGCACTGTGCTCGGCACAGGCTGCATTCGCTGACGTAAACGGCGGCGGCGCAACTCTGCCACAACCGCTGTACCAGACTGCCGGCGTACTCACTGCCGGTTTCGCCCCTTACATCGGCGTGGGCAGCGGCAACGGCAAGGCTGCCTTCCTGAACAACGACTACACCAAGTTCGTGGCTGGCGTGACTAACAAGAACGTGCACTGGGCTGGCAGCGATTCGAAGCTGACCGCGACTGAACTGTCGACCTACGCCTCTGCCAAGCAACCTACCTGGGGCAAGCTGATCCAGGTGCCTTCGGTGGCCACGTCGGTTGCCATTCCGTTCAACAAGGCTGGCGATGCCAACGTTGACCTGAGCGTCCAGGAACTGTGCGGCGTGTTCTCCGGCCGTATCACTGACTGGAGCGAAATCTCCGGCGCCGACCGTACCGGCCCGATCACTGTGGTTTACCGCAGCGAAAGCAGCGGCACAACTGAGCTGTTCACCCGCTTCCTCAATGCCAAGTGCACCGAGGCTGGCGCCTTCGCTATCACCACTTCGTTCGGTTCCAGCTACGCCGGCGGCCTGCCTGCAGGTGCTGTATCGGCTACCGGTAGCCAAGGTGTGATGACTGCCCTGGCCGCCAGCGACGGCCGCATCACCTACATGAGCCCTGACTACGCTGCTTCCACCTTGGCAGGCCTGGACGACGCCACCAAGGTTGCTCGCGTAGGTAAAGACGAAGAAAACGGCATCGAAGGTGTGTCGCCAGCGCCTGATAACGTTTCGGCAGCCATCGGCCTGGTACAGGTGCCTGCCACCAGCCCTACCAGCATCCGCGCCAACCAGGACAATTGGGTTCCGGTGTTCGGTAAAGCGGGTACCGCCGGCGTTGTGGCTTACCCGACTTCGGGTTACCCAATCCTCGGTTTCACCAACCTGATCTTCAGCCAGTGCTACGCCAACGCCGGCCAGACCACCCAAGTGCGTGATTTCTTCACCAAGCACTTCGGCGCAACCGCCAACAACGACGCCGCCATTTCGGCCAACCGTTTCGTGCCACTGCCAGCTAACTGGAAAACCGCCATCACCGACACTTTCCTGACTGCCAGCAGCGACCTGAGCATCGGCAACACCAACATCTGCAACGGCAAAGGTCGTCCGCTGTAACCCAAGTTTTCACCGACCTGTAACACCCGATCAGCAACGGCCTGTGCCGTTGCTGATTTTTGCGTTTGTGTCGTTTTGTCCCGCGTTACCAGCCGGATGTGAACTTTCCATGACAGAAGTTCAGTCGCGCCCCTCGCCAACCGCCTAACCCTCATACGTGAGCTTGTCTTGCCCCTGGGCTAAAACAAAGAAGGAAGATTCCAGATGGTCCGCTGCAAATCACCGGTAAACCTGAAAGCCCAAGCGACTGTCCTGCGCCTCAAGCCGTTGGCCCATGCCATTGCGCTGTTGATGGTGGCGGGTAATGCCCAGGCGGCCACAGCGTTCAGTTCCGGCTGGTTTGCCGACAAGGGCGCGTCCCAGGCGGCCACGGCGGCGCGCACTGGCGCGGGCCAGGTGCCGGGGATTCCATCGTTGAACCAGCAGGCGCGGGTCAAGCAGCAGTTGTCGCGCTCCATCAGCACCTTGAACACCAGCGTCGCGGCGATTGCGGCCCAGCAGGCTGCGCAAGCGGCGGGGCGCCAGGCGGCGTTCGGCCAGGTCTCGAATATTCCCGATGGCCTGGGCAAGGGTGGCCTGCAAGTGGACAACGGCCTGACCCAGGGTTGGACCAACGCCAAGGGCCCGACCCAGAGCCAGTCCGGTGGCAAGACCACGGTGACCATCGAGCAGACCGCTGATAAGGCGATCCTCAACTGGGAGACGTTCAACGTCGGGCGCAACACCACCGTGGATTTCCAGCAGCAGTCCAGTTGGGCGGTGCTCAACCGCGTCAACGACCCCAACGCGCGGCCCAGCGAGATCCAGGGCCAGATCAATGGCGCCGGTACGGTGATGATCATGAACCGCAACGGCGTGGTATTCAGCGGCACCAGCCAGGTCAACGTGCGTAACCTGGTGGCGGCGGCAGCGACCATCACCGACGAACAGTTCACCCAGCGCGGCCTCTACGTCGACGCTAACGGCAGCCAGCCGACCTTCACCGATGCGGTAGGCAAAGTCGAGGTGCAACGCGGCGCCGTGATCCAGACCCGTAACCCGGCCACGTCTACCGAAGCGGGCGGCTACGCCTTGCTGCTGGGCGCGGAAGTGGAAAACGCCGGCACTATCATCACCGCCAAGGGCCAGACCACCCTGGCCGCCGGTGACAGCTTCTACATTCGCAAGGGCGTCGGCACCACCGGCAACGACCGCTCCACCACGCGCGGCAACGAGGTGGCGACCAGTCTCAACGCCGGCAGCAGCGCCGGCAAAGTCACCAACAGCGGTCTGATCATGGCCTCCACCGGCGACATCACCCTGACCGGGCATCAGGTGCAACAAAACGGCGTGGCCCTGGCTAGCACCTCGGTGGACACACGCGGCACGATTCACCTGCTCAACTCCACCACCGACAGCACCGGCAGCGTGACCCTGGGCGAGGGCAGCACCACCGCGATCCTGCTGGACAGCAGTGGCAGCACCGCGCTCAACGGGCAGAAGGACAACGGCCTGATCAAGCTCGACGGCACGCCCGCGAACCTGATCACCGGCCAGTTCAATAACCTCAGCGCCGTGGCGGACCGCACTGACCAGTCACGCATCGAGATCGTCAGCGGCGGTACGGTTGACTTCCAGAAAGGCTCGATCACCCTCGCCACCGGCGGCCAGGTGGCGGTCAGTGCAACCGGGCGCAGCCTGGTGCGCGATGGCGCGATGATCGATGTGTCGGGTGCGGTCGGCGTCAAGGTGTCGATGGAATCCAACAACATCAAGATCAACGTGCAGGGCAACGAGCAGCGCGATGCACCGGTCAACCGAGACGGCGGGCAACTGATCAACAACGATGTGTGGGTGGACCTGCGTGAGCTGGTGTTTGTACCAGCGGGCACCAACGGCTATGCGACGGATCGTTGGTACACCGCTGGCGGCCTGCTGGAGGTGGGTGGCTACCTCGGCACCCAGGGCCACTCGGTCGGCGAATGGATGGCCCAGGGCGGTACCGTGACCTTTACCGGCAACGATGTGGTGACCCAGCAGGGCGCGCAGATCAACCTGTCCGGCGGCACCGTGGATGTGCAGGCCGGTTATATCCAGCAGACCTGGCTCAAGGGCCCGAATGGCCGGTTGTATGAACTGTCCAAGGCGCCGGGCGACATCCTCTACTCGGGGTTGTACAAAGGCTATGAAGACAACAGCGTGCGCTGGGGCCAAACCGAGTATTACTACAACCCGCTGATTGCGCCGCAACGTCGTTATGAGGCCGGCTACACCGTGGGCCGCGACGCCGGCAAGCTGGTGATAGGCACCTCTAGCGCGGTGCTGGAAGGCCAGGTGATCAGTGATGTGTTCCAGGGCGACCGCCAGACCCAGGCGCCGAACATCAACCTTGACGGTTACCAGCAATCCCAGAGAGCCATGGCCCGGCGGGCGCAGTTGATCATCGGCCAGTACATTCCGATCTACAACAAGACCACCGGCACCTTGCGCTATGCCCTCAGCGGCACCGCCGACCAGGTGCTGATCGATAGTAATACGCAGAAAATCGCCGACGGCTTGGACCTCACCACCGCCTTGCCGGCGGACCGCCAAGGCAAGATGGTGCTCGACAGTGACCAGCTCAACGGTTACCAGTTGGGTGCGATCAAGGTCGGCGCCACGCAGCAGATCACCGTCAACGGCGCGCTCAAGGTGGCGGACGGCGGTGATATCACCCTGTTCGGACCTAGGGTTGATATCAATGCGAACCTGACCGCCCATGGCGGCAGTCTCAATGCGGGCAATATCCTCGGCCAGGTCAACCCGCTCAAGGCCGGGGCCGTTGAGGATGCCATCGTGGCGGGGGCGGGCACCGTCAACCTCGCCAGCGGCGTGAAACTGGACGCCAGCGGGCGCTGGAACAACCTGCCACTGAACCCTGCCGATACCGGCGGCGTGGCCTATGTCAATGGCGGCAAAATATCGCTGCGTGGCACCGGCAATGTGAACCTGGCAGACGGCAGTGTGGTAGACGCTTCTTCCGGCGCCACCCTTGGTGTGGATGGCAAGCTCATCGGCGGCAAAGGCGGCGACGTGACCTTGGCGTCCCTCGCTGCATTGGCGCTAGGCGGTGAGATTCGCGGCTACGGCGTCACGGGCGGCGGCACCCTGGCGTTGCAGGCGCGCAAGGTACAGATCGGCGACAGTGCCACGGTGCCCGCCGCCGACACCTTGAAACTGGCCGGGGATTTTTTCAACAAGGGCTTCTCCGCCTACGACATCACCGGCAACGAAGGGCTGCTGGTCACCGACGGTACCCAGGTGGATGTGACCACACCGGTCTACCGTTTGGGCCAGCAGACGTCATCCACTCCGAGTGGCAGCGACCCTGCCACTGCCCTGGAGCGCTGGACACCGGCGCTTTACCAGGAAGACGCCGCCAAGAGCGTGCTGACCCAGCGCCGCGGCGCAAGCCTGGCACTGACCGCCGGCCATCGCGATTCGACCGCCGCCGAGCTGGCAACCACCGCCCTGACCGTGGGCAAGGGCGCGGTCATCAACGTCGACCCCGGCCAGGGCATCAACCTGCGCAGCGTCGGCCAACTTACCCTGGACGGCACCCTCAATGCCTGGGGCGGCAGCGTCAGCCTCGGCGGCTTGACAGTGCAGGCTTCCGAGGCGGTCAACGCCGCTGGCCATGGCCGCTCGATCTGGGTGGGCGAGAACGCGCTGATCGACGTCGCCTCCCGCGCGTTCACGGCGGTGAACAATCGTGGCGGTGTCTACGGCCAGGTGCGCAATGGCGGCAAGATCAGCATCGGCGGCGACATCGACCTGGCCACCGGCATTGCCAAGGCCAGCGACTTGTTTGTGGTGGTGCGCGACGGCGCACGCCTGGATGCGTCCGGTACCCAGGCGGCGCTGGATGTTCCAGGCCAGGGTCGGGTGCAGGTGGCCAGCAATGGCGGCAGCATCAGCTTCGCGTCCAACAACGGCCTGTATTTGGACGGCAGCTTCTTCGCCCGTGCCGGTGGCGCCGGTGCGGCGGGGGGCAGTTTGTCCGTGGCCCTGGAAAGTCCTTACTATGCCAAGAATGCGGTCACCGACCGCGTGCTTACCCTTCGCGAACTGGTACTGAGCCAAACCCACCAGGGCAGCACATTGCCGGACACTGCCGACGCGGCGGCCGCCAGCCTGGAATATGGCCATGGTCGCCTTGGGGTGGACCAGGTCAGCGCTGGCGGTTTCGACAACCTCGCTGTGTTGAGCGACGGAATGCTGGGCTTCGACGGTGACGTATCCCTGAAAATGGGCCAGAGCCTGCGCCTCTACAGCGGCGCCATGGGCCTGACAGAGCAGGCTGCGGCCAACTCACGTATCAACCTGTCGGCGCCGTACCTGTTACTGGCGGGCATCCTTGAGCCGCTGGAAGCCAAGGACCAGTATCTGCACCCGGTATTGACCACCGGCATGTCGCAGCGCACGAGCCAAGCGCTGTTTGCGGCAAACGCTAACCTGATCGATGTGCGCGGCAATGTCCTGTTCGGCAATAACAGTAACCTACCGCTGAGCGACACCAGCCTGGTCAACGTCGACCGTCGCGGGTTCGATGATGTGCAACTGACCAGCCAGGGCGACCTGCGCTTTCTGGCCGGAGCGGGGGCGGATGTGATCGCCACAGGTATCAGTACGCAACTGATGACCCAGGGGGACATGACGCTGCGCGCGGCGCAGTTGTATCCAGCGACGGAAGTCGGGGCGCGGGTATTGGCGGGCTACCTGAGTGGCGACCCCACTGGAGGCTTCTCCTACGATCCAACCCGTACTTTGACCATCGCTCACGCCGGGAATGGCAACGCTGCCATACCGTACTCGGCGTTCGGCCGCTTGCTATTGGGCGGCCCCACTGTCAAGCAAGGTGGGGTGGTACGTGCGCCGTTGGGATTGATCGAAATCGGCAATCGGGGGACCAGCAAGGTCGAACTGTTGCCCGGCAGCCTCACCTCGGTGAGCGCAAAGGGCCTGGTACTGCCTTACGGCGGGACGACCGATGGCCAGATCTATCAGTACAACGGCAAGACCGTCACCTTTCTTGGCCAGGGCGGCAAACTGAACGCGAACGCTGGCCTGAGCGTCGGTGTGATCATGGGCGGGCAGTCAGTGGCGGTGCTACCTGACGCCACCCTGGATTTGTCCGGCGGTGGCGAACTGCTCGGCGCCGGGTTTGTCTCCGGGCGTGGTGGCTCTACGGACGCCCGCTACAACCCGTTGGTGCAGTTCGGTGCCAACGGCGGGTTTGTGCTGCCGGGGCTGGCGACCAACCCGATCTATGCGATTGTGCCAGGCGCGCAACCGGGCTACGCGCCGGTGGCGCCCGAAGGCGGCGCAGTCGACCCGCTGATCGGCCAGCAAATCACGATAGGCGCAGGCGTGCCTGGGCTGGCGGCGGGTACCTATACCTTGATGCCGTCCACCTATGCCTTGATGCCGGGGGCTTTCCGAGTAGAAATCAACGGCCTGGCCGGCGTCGGCAGTGAAGGCTTGGCCCAGGCCATGCGCAACGGCTCCTGGTCGACGGCGGGGCGTCTGTCTATCGCCAATACCGGGATCGCCAACAGCATCGCGAGCCAAGTGATCCTGACGTCCGCCGATACGTTGCGCCGCTACTCCCAGTACAACGAAACCGGCTATGCGCAATTCGCCATGGCCGATGCCGCCAGGCTCGGTGTGCCACGGCCATTGTTGCCGGTGGACGCCAAGACGTTGCAATTGGCCCTGCAAGCTGGTGCGGGCGCAGATGCGTTTTCGTTCCAGGGCGTCGGGCGCTTTGAAGCCGCCACGGGCGGTTTCGGCGGCACCGTGTCGGTGATGAACACAGGCTCAATTGGCAAGGACATCGAAATCGTCGGGCCAGGCAAGCAGGTTAGCAACGGGTTCAGCGGCGTCACCCTGGATGCGGAAAGCCTCAATGCATTGGGCGCTGCCCGCTTGATGATCGGCGGGATGACTGTCGTCGTTTACGGTCAGGGTGGTAACTACGTTGAAGTGGCCGGCGGCACCACGGGCGCCCTTATCCTACGCGACGGTGCGACCTTGGCGGCGCCGGAGGTGTTCCTGGTGGCCTCCAGCGGATCCATCGTGGTGGAGCAGGGCGCTTCGATCAATACTATCGGACGTGGCAAGGCCAGTTATGACGCGCGCGATGGCTTTGTCTACAACCTGGCCAACGTGTTGGCGGTGTCCAATGGCTTGCTCAATGTGGTTGCCAAGACGCAACCGCTGGCGGGTAAGGGTATCCAGATCGGGGTCTGCAACAGTGCGCCCTGCAGTGGGCAAACGGCTCTGTATTCAGAAGGCAGTATCGTCGCCTTGACCGACAGCACCCTGCAAATGAGTGACCAGGTGCGCTACGGCACCCGCCACCTCAACCTGGGGTTGACCAGTATCAACGTCGGCAGCCCGCAAGCCTTGGCAGATGCGGCGGCGGCCAATCGTCTGCCGGCAGGGTTGACCCTCACTCAAGACGTGCTCAACCGCCTGCTGCGCGGCGATACCCAATTTGGCGCACCGGCTCTGGAAACCTTGCAGTTGTCGGCACGGGACAGCTTCAACTTCTATGGCACCACGACCCTGGACACCTATGACGCAGTTACCGGCAAGTCGCTGCTGAACAACTTGATGCTCTCCACACCGGCGATTTACGGCTCTGGAGGCGCCAGTGATGTGGCGACCATCCGCACTGCCAACTTGATCTGGCAAGGCGCCGAGGCCCTGCCTGGCACGGTGGTGGCGGGCGGTGCGGGCACTGGCAACGGGCGCCTGGATATCAACGCCGAGCGCATCGAATTCGGCTATGGCGCGTTTGCCCAGAGCAGCACGGCGGCGACGTTGGACCGTCTGGCCCTGGGCTTTGCCAACGTCAACCTCAAGGCCAGTGATCGCATCACGGCCAATCACAAGGGCAGCCTCTCGGTGTACCAAAGCCAGGGCGCCTTTGACAAAGTCAAGGGCTTTGCCTACAGCGGCGGCAACCTGAATATCCTGACCCCGTTGATGACGGGTGAGGCCGGCTCGGTGAACAAAATCACCGCCGGTGGTGCGATTGATATCAGTGCTTCGGCCGGCCCGGTGGGCAAGGTGGAGGGCCTGGGGGGCGAGTTGTCCTTGCAGGGCGATAGCCTGCGAGTGGCCAGCGCGGTGGTACTGCCCAGCGGCAAAGTCACCTTGGGCGCCCGTGGTGATGTAGTGCTGACCGATACCGCATCGATTGATGTGTCCGGCCGGGACATTGCGTTCAATGATCTGACCAAATACAGCGCCGGCGGCGACGTGTTGCTGGAAAGCCGCGAGGGCAATGTGCTGCAGGCGGCGGGTTCGACCATCGACCTGTCGGCCAAGTACAACCAGGCAGGCAAACTGCGCGCCGTGGCTGTCGGTGGCGCGGCCGGCACCGTCGACCTCACGGGCAAGATCCTTGGCAGCAGCAGCGGTTACTACGATGCCGGCGGCACCCTGGTGCCGTACCAGGCAGGTGCGGTGGAGGTCCAGGCCCAGCACTTGGGGGGGAGTGGCAGCTTGAGCGACCAATTCGCCGCCCTCAACCAGCGCCTCAACCAAGGCCAGGTGTACGGTGCGCGCAGTTTCCAACTCAAGCAGGGCGACTTGATCATCGGTAACGACGTCAAGGCCAACACCGTGAATGTCTCGGTGGACAATGGCAGTCTGCGCGTGACCGGCCGGGTGGACGCCAGCGGCGAGCGCGTGGGCAATATCAACCTGGCCGGCAAGAACGGCCTGACCCTGGATGGCAGCGCTGTGCTCGACGCCCATGGCACGCAATTACGCGTGGACAGCTATGGCAAGATCATCGACTCGCCGAACCGCGCCACTGTGGTCCTGGGTTCCGGCACCGGCCAGCTGACCCTGGCCGATGGCATGCGCATCGACGTGCGCCATGGCACCGAAACCGCCACCGGCAATGACGGGCGCAATCGCGGCACGCTGGAGCTGAATGCACCGCGCCTGGGCGCCAACGACATTGCGATCGACGCCAGCGGCAACCTGACGATCGTGGGCGCGCGCTCGATCAACCTCAACGGCATGGTCACCTACGACGACGCGCCAACCAAGACTAATCCGACTGCCAGCGGCAAGCCGTATCAGGAAATCACCCAGGATTACTTGAATGACATCCATGGGCTGAGCACGACATTCATCACTGAGGCGTTGAAAAACACAAACTTGTTGCAAAACAAGCTGGCCGGCCTGAACAACGCCACTTACGGCGATACCTTCCACCTGCGCCCTGGCGTTGAAATCATCAGCAAAACCCCGGATGGCGACCTGGTGGTGCAGGGTGACCTGAACCTGTCCGGCTATCGCTACGCCAGCCTCACGTCGCCGACCCATGCAGTGACCGAGGCCGGCAGCCTGACCTTGCGTGCCGGCGGTGACCTGAATATCTACGGCAGCATCAACGACGGTTTTGCAGAGCCTGGGGCGACTCCGGATGACAAAGGCTGGGTGCTGCGTGCCGGCATCGACTACACCGGCGGTACGATCACGGTGCCGGGTGACGGCGTGACCCTGGCGGACGGCACCACGTTCCCTGGCGGCACGATTCTCAACTTCGACCTGCCGATCAAGGCCCGCAGCCTGCCTATCGGTACGCGGTTGCCGGTGGCGGTGACGCTCAATTCGACGTTGGCACTGCCGGCCGGTACGGTACTGGCGGGTGCTGTACGTAATGCCGCGGGCACTGTGTTGTATCCGGCGGGCACGATATTGACCGCACGCGTGAGCTTACCGAGCGGCAGCATCCTGGATGCCGGTACGGTGTTGGTGAGTCTCACCAGTGTGCGGGTGATGACTTGGCCGGCAGGCGTGCCGTTACCGGGGAAACTGGGCAGCGCCGCGACGGTGACCCTCAGTGGTGCCAAGCTGCTGCCGCGTGGGGCGCTGTTGCCAGTGGGCACCAACGTCAAGTTGCCGGGTGGCGTCGCGTCGGTAGACCTGCGTGCGGGGGGGCAGGGCAAGCTTTGGGCAGTGGCGCCGATGTTGCCAGAGGGTTCGCAGTCTTGGTCGATGCGTCTGGTGGCCGGGGCCGATACCCAGGCGGCGGACAGCCGCCTGCTGCAGCCCCATCCACAGGCAGGCAATCTGCGCCTGGCGGACAGTCACTCGTCAGTCAATAACCTGGTGGCGGGCGGCAGCCCGCGTTTCAGCGTGATCCGCACTGGCGCGGCGGACCTCGAATTGCTGGCCGGGGGCGACCTGAGCATGGATTCGTTGTTTGGCGTCTATACCGCCGGCAGCTCCGCCGCGAGTGCGTCCAGCGAATGGTTCCCGGAAGGCGGGGGGAATTTGTTGGTGAAGACGGGCGGCAACCTGACGGGGAACATCACCAGTGAGGCTGGGGATCTGGGGCGTCCGGTCGCGGGTGATGTGGGTTATGACTCCGCCAACGTAGGCGCTTGGTTGTGGCGTCAAGGCAACGGCCTGTCGGGTAGCCAGGCCAAGGCAACCGCCTGGTGGATCAACTTTGGCGCTTATACCCCTAACTATGTATTGAACAATGCGCCTGATCACATGCTCGGTTTCACCGGGTTCGGCACGCTGGGCGGGGGTAACCTGAATGTCGACGTCGGCGGCGATGCCGGGATCATCAGGCCACTGGCCACGGGTTTTGTACCTGTGAACGTCAACGCCCGTAGCCAAGGTTTGGTGCTGGCGGTGGGCAGCACTGGCCGTGTCGCGGCGGATGGCAGCCTGCAGCTCACCGGGGGTGGCGATCTGAATGTTCGGGTAGGTGGGGCCGTGAACCCAGGCAGTCAAATCACAACGGGCCATCTCAACGGCGCGGTGGTGGATCTGCGCGGGCATGTTCAATTGACGGGCGGTGCCCTGGGTAGCCTGACCTTGCGTTATGGCAACCAGCCCCAGAATCAGAGCCCCAGTGAGACACGCGCCTATGATTCGATACGCTCAACCTCTGCCACGGCGGCCGGGGGGTGGAGTTTGATGCCGGGTGACGCGACCTTCAGCCTGGCCACTCGCGGTGATCTGGTGTTGCAGGATGTCGCGGATCCGGGGCGTGCGCCACAGATGAATACGTGGGCGTATGACAACAATGGGGTCATGGGGGTGGGGCAGACATGGTTCAGCCTGTGGACCCCTGGCACTGCAATCGACCTGTTCTCCGCGGGTGGCAATCTCACGCCGCTGACCGACACCACTGAATCGGATATGGCTGCGGTGTATCCCGCCACATTACGCGCGGTAGCCGCCAACGGCAGCCTGTATTACGGGCGTGCCTCGGCCTTCAACACCAGTCCTCCACCTCCGCTCAAAGCGCTGGTGTTGGCGCCGTCTGCGCAGGGTCAACTGCAGCTGTTGGCGGGGGACTCTATCTATGGCGGTGACTTGACCATCAGCCGCTCCAGCGCCGCTGCGGATACCCTGGCGACGATTCTGCGCCCAGCGTTCCAAGGGTACGTAAAAAACCCTGTGTCCGGCGTTTATCGTCTTGTGGACGGTAATGCTTCCACGGATGCTGTTCGCGCCGAACTGGGTGGCATTGCGCCTCTGTTTGCTTTCGGTGCAAATACTGCCAGCACCTCATGGGGAGATGCCTTGGAGCCCGCGCGTTTCTATGCCTTGACCGGTGACCTGCTGGGTGTCAACAGCGGGCGTTCGATCACCATTACTACCTCGACTGACCCGCGTTTTGGGCAGACCTATCATGAAGGTGCAGGTGCGGTGTGGATGTCGGCCGGGCGAGACATCGTCGGCAGTGGTACACGATTGAGCGGTGCCAGCGGTGGTGACGCGGGGGCTGTCGAATACAGCATCGTCGGTAATCTGTTCATGCACAACGGACCCACCGATGTTTCCATCGTCAGCGCCGGCCGCGACATTCTCTTCAGCAGCTTTAACGTCGCAGGGCCGGGCACCCTGGAAGTCAGTGCCGGCCGCAATATCCTGATGGACGACAAAGTCGGCATTACCAGCCTCGGCGCGGTGGCCGCAGGCGATAACCGCCCTGGCGCCAGTATCGTGATGCAAGCCGGTGTAGGCCCCAACGGCCCGGATTACCTTCGTTTCGTCGAGGCCTACCTGAACCCGGTCAACCTGGCGCAGCCGGGCGAGTCGCTCCAGGGCAGCAAGGTGGCCAAGACCTACGAAAACGAGCTGATCGGCTGGTTGGCCGAGCGCTTCGGTTTTGTCGGCGACACCACTCAGGCCCGCGCTTACTACACGGCGCTGCCGGCTGAACAGCAACGGGTGTTTGCCCGCGATGTGTACTTCGCTGAACTCAAGGCCGCCGGCCGTGAGTACAACCAGGAGGGCAGCGTGCGCCAGGGCAGTTACTTGCGTGGCCGCGAGGCGATTGCAGCGCTGTTCCCGGACAAGGACGTGGCCGGCAACCCGGTCACCTACAAAGGCGACATCACGATGTTCGGCGGCGCGGGCGTGCACACCAACTTCGGTGGCTCGATCCAGATGCTCACCCCCGGCGGCAGCCAGACCTTCGGCATCGAAGGCACGGCGCCGCCGTCGACAGCAGGTGTGATCACCCAGGGCGCGGGGGACATCCAGCTGTATTCCCTGGGCAGCATCCTGCTTGGCCAGAGCCGCATCATGACCACCTTTGGCGGTTCGATCATGGGCTGGACCAGCGAAGGCGACATCAACGCCGGGCGTGGCTCCAAGACCACCGTGGTGTACACGCCGCCCAAGCGTGTCTACGACAACTGGGGCAATGTGGGCCTGTCGCCATCGGTGCCGAGCACGGGTGCGGGGATCGCCACGCTCAACCCGATTCCGGAAGTGCCGGCGGGGGACATCGACCTGATCGCGCCGCTGGGCACCATCGATGCGGGCGAGGCGGGCATTCGTGTGTCGGGCAACGTCAACATCGCCGCCTTGCGTGTGGTGAACGCGGCGAACATCCAGACTCAGGGCAAGTCGTCCGGGGTGCCGGTGTCTGCGGCGGTCAACACCAACGCCATGAGTTCGGCCAGCGCGGCCGGGGCGGCGGCGTCCCAGGCGGCGGAAGACGCGGCGCGCAGCCAGCAGGCAGCGGCCAAGCAGGGCCGGCCGTCGATCATGACGGTTGAGGTGTTGAGCCTCGGCAGCGAGCCATTGCCACAGGAGCCTGCACCGGCGCAGAAAACCTCTGGCTACAACCCCAACAGCCCAGTGCAGGTACTGGGCGCGGGGCCGCTGAGTGAACAGGCGCGGGCGCGGCTGACGGATGAGGAGCGTAAGCAGATCAGCCTGTAAGACTTTGGAAAGGACCTCTCGTTGTACTGTTCGGGGCGATCACTGATCGCCCCTTTTTTTGCCTCGGCTACGGATTGTCCTTGAGGGTCTTGAACGCCTCGATGCGTTTGATCAGGCGCGTATTTTTCGCGGAGTCGGCATTGCCGAACAGGAACGAGAAATCCGACGCCAGTTTGGACCCGCCGGCAATCGTCGCGTACTGATGGCAGTCGTTGCAGTTGTCGCTCTGCACATAGGTTTCCATCGTGGTGTTGGCGACGACGACACTCTGGTCGCTGACAAACGGCCCATAGGACAGCGGCACCTTCACGTTGGGCCCAGGGCCTGGATCGTTGGGCGCGTTGGGCGTCTTGGACCACAGCACATTCACCAGTTTGTAGTACTGGAACACCGACTGGCCCTGGGTCTTCTGCGCGAAAGTCTGCTGCACCGCCGTGTTCAGCGCTTGCAGGTCTTGGGGCGTGGCATTGGCCCGCGTGGCCTGCACCGGCTGATCAAGGGGCGTGCAGTTGGGCGGTGTGTGGGTGGCATCGCACTGCACCCGTGCGACGTTGGGCGTGCACGCGTCACCGGTGCAGGCCGGGTTGTTGAAGCTGTAGCCGCCGGGCGGGGTGGCGCCGCCGTCGGGCACGTTGTCGACCTGCTCGAAGGTGGTCCAGATGAAGTTCGGCTGGGTCTGGGTCTTGTTGATGATGTGCAGGCCCACCAGGCCCACTACTTCCTGGGTGCATTGCAGCGTATCCGGGCGTTGCAGCCAGGCGACGGTGGTCAGGTAACGCCCGTACAGCTCGGGTTTGTTGGTGAGTACGCGCCAGGCCGCCTTGAGTTCCAGGGCGCCGAGTTCTTCCTGGGGCAGCGCCTGGGCCGGCAGCTCACGTACCAGTTTGCCGGCGGGCAATGACAGGCCGGCCGGGTGCCGGTTGTCGCTGTTCTGCGCAACGATCAGTTGGTTGGCGGCGTCGTACAGCCCGTTGTCGACGATGTAGTCGAACTCGGCCTTGCCGACCTTGCGCTCGAAAAACACCAGGTTGCCCGACTGGTCCGTGAGCCAGCCGCCGGAAGCCTCCATGATCGAATCCGGCAAGGTCACCTGGGTGCCGCTGGACAAGTGGAAGCGGTGTTTGCGGTTGATCGCGCTTTCGGAGGTGGCCGTAATGAATTTACGCGCGCCCGTGGAAAACGCCTTGAGGTTGCCGGTGGCGGTGCAATTGGACGGCACCCGGGTTTCCACGCCCCAGCCGGAGGGCTTGGGCGCCCCGGGCAGGAAGATCTCGCTGGCATCCTTGTAGCTGGCCCATACCGGGGCATTGCTCATGGGCTGGCCGGGCGTTGGCGGCACGCCGAACTGGGCCGCGGTGCTTTGCGTGTCCGGCTCCCCGGCCAGGCTCGGGTTGGCTGGCCAGCCGGGGTTGACCGGCCAGTTCATGGCGATGAACAACTGCCAGCCAAAACAGTTGAGAAAGTCCTGCTCGGTGCCGAAGTTGTTCACCGGCAGGAAGCCGCCGCTGGTGGGGTCGAACACCAACTGACTGACGCAGCTCTGGGCATCTGACGCCGCGCTGACCGGTGCGGGTGCGAAGGGGAGAAGGGCGCAGGTGATCCAGCACAACACATTCAAGCGTGCCCGGCGCAGCGGGCGAAGCCATCCGTTCATGGTCGCATTCCTTGCTCAAGACTCAAGAGGCGGCCGCCCACGCCAGGCATGGGCGGCCGGCAGGCACTCAGGCGACGGGCACCAGCGCCAGGCCACTTTCCCATGGGTGCTGGGTGGCGCTGGGGTTGGCGGCTTCGCTGGGGTTCAGCGCGCGCACGCTGACCAGCCCCGGCGCCGCGTTGCTGCTGACGGTGACGGTCATGATGTAGCCCTGGGTGCCGCCGCTGTCGGTCTGCCCAGGAATCGCCGAAGCATCCGGCAGGAACTGCGTGACCTGGGCCGTGATGCCTGGGTTGGAGAACTGCACCCGTGCATCCGCCGCCGTGGTGTTCGGGTCGGCGCCTTGCACCACCAGCACGAACTGGCCTGAGCTGCCGGGCGCAAAGCTGGCCGGCAAGTCGCTGGGGGATTGGCCGTAGAACAGGTCAATCGGCAGCAACTGCACGGGCCAGGGTTGCGCATCGGTATTGTTGGCCGCCACGCAATCGCACTCCTTGGGCGTGCCGCTGAGCGGTGCCGGGGTGACGCTCAAGGCCACATTCAGCTCGTTGGCGATCACCCACACGTAGTCAATCGGCGTGCCGTTGATGGTGATGTCATTGATCGAGAACCCCGCGCTGGCCGGCACCTCGAACACCGCCTGCAGAATCTGGTCGGAGTTGTTCGGCCCGGTGCCGGCGGTGCCACGGGTGATGCGCCAGTAGCTGCTCACATCCTGGCCTTGCGGGCCTTTCCAGGTGCTGAAGGACTTGGGTTGTTGCAGGTACAGGCCGATGGGGTTGGTCAAGGAAATCAGGGCTTTCACGGCTTCCTGGTTAGCGGAAAAACCGATATGCGGATCGGAATTGCGATAGTTCTGCCCGTACTGGGCGCAGCAGATCAGGCTTTGCTGGTTACGGCTGCTGTTGAGCGGGCGCAAGATAGTCGCCGCCGCTGCCAGGTAGATTTCGGCACTCAAGGTATTGGGGCCGGAGGTCAGGTGCATCGCGCCGCCCGATACGCCGGGAATACGCACGGTGCCGGAATTCCATTTGTTCACGGTGTCGTAGGCGGGCTGGCCGGTGGTGGGGTCAAGCACCGGGTCACCGGCCTTGCCGGTCGGGCCGTTGGCGGTGTAGCGCAGGTACAGGTCTTCGATCTTCACTTGTGGGTCGACATAGGCTTTGTACAGCCCCAGCACGGCCTGCGGGTCGATGTTCCACATGGTCAGGAAATACGCCGGGTTCTCGCTGGTGAACATGATGCTGCGCATGTTGCCGTCGGGGTCGCGGGTGATCGACCACTCGCAGTATTCATCCAGCCAGCCCCTTGGGCCCGAAGGTGAAAAGTCGGCGTAGGGGCCGTTCCAGTTGATGGACTTGCACAGCACGCTGGGGATCTGCAGTTGGGTCGCCTTCGGGTCCGGGTAGAGCGAATACAGGGTGTTGTTGAGGGTGATCTGGCCGTGATCGGTCAACTGCATCACCTGGTCCAGGGTCATGGCCTTGCCACCCAGTTGCGGGACCACGGCGGCGCCATTGTTATAGAAAAACGTCCACAGCCGGTTGGGGAAGGGCTGCCAGGTGATGGTCACTGGCGTCTGTGTGCCGTAGCCGCTTTCGATCGGGTTGTAGTAGCCCGAGCGTGGTGCGTCGTTGAGGTTGGACCAGGGGTTGCCGATCACCGACATCTGGGTCCAGCCGGTGACGTTGTTGTTCCAGTCGGTTTCGAAGGTCGGCAACTGGTTTTCCAGGCCTAGCTTGTTGTAGTCCTTGGGGGCTTGTTCGGCCGGGGAGGTGAATTGGGTGAAGGGCGTGCTCATGTCGGTTCTCCAGCATTGGCGGTGGTGGAAGTGGAGCAGCAACCGGTACCCGGAGCGGGCCCGGCAGAGGTTTGGCGTGGGTCGTCCCACACCAGTTGCGCGATAAAGCCAGGCAGCGGCGCGTATGCATCGGGCGTCAATACCTGGCCAGTATCGGGATGGGTCACGATCAGCGATAACTGCGCTGTATCGCTCGGTTTAAGGTTCAGCGCCTGGGCGTTGCGCGCGGCATTCAGTGCGCGGCAGACGCCCTGGGTGATGCAGCGGCCCTTGTCGTCCACCAGGCCCATGCCGATGCGGCTGAAGCGTCCGACGTAATGCGGGTTGTCGGTATTCGCGTGTTGCGCCGTGGCGTCCGGTTGGTTGAGGAAAACGTCGATCAGGTAAGTGTCGTGGGTGCAGCGCACGTGATCGAACACCACCCAGGGGCCGGTGATGGCAGCCTTTTGCTGATGGCAGCACGCAGCCTTGGCTGCGCCGAACTGCGGGGCCACCGGGGTGCCGTAGTCGTAGCCGATGTGCCGGCTGTCCTGGGCCATGTCACCCAGAGTGGTGTAGCGCCAGGCGTCGGCGCTGGTGAAGCTCACCTCAGCCGCCTGATGGCCAGCGAAGGGCTGCAACAGGCATTGGGTGGTGTACTGCGCCGCCGGGTTGGCGCGGATCCAGACTTCCAGCATGCGGTCAATATTGGCGTGGTAGGAGCAGAACACCGGGTCGAACGCGGTGTAGGCGTTGTCGGCCATGTCACCACCGATCCAGCCGTGATAGTTGTCGTGGGGCTGCTCGTAGAGCCCGTCGAAATTCAGCGCGCGGTTGGGATACAGGTCATTCGGTTGCGGCGGGTCGAAGCTGGTGATGTTGGCCCAGGGGTAACCCGGCACCCCTTGGGGCTGGCTAAATGTGGTGAACGTGAGCGCATCGACCACCTGCTGCTGGAAGATCCGGCTCATGCCATACAGTTGGGTGCGCTCGAAACGAAAGGCCTCGCCCTGGGTATAGAACAGCGGGTTGCGCTGCACATACAGGCAATCCACGTCCCCGACCGGCGCGGTGGCGCACACCTTGGAACAGCCGTCTTTGGCCGCCGCATAACGCAACGGGTTGCGCCGCACTTCGCCGGTCTGCGGGTGCACATAGGTTTCATCAAGGAACGCCTGGGGCAGACCGGCCTGGGGGCTGCCGTCGATGCTGGCGTCGGCGGCCATCCAGTCCCAGTAAGGGATCGCGCAGTCGATCAACGCTTCGAGGTACAGCAGATAGGCGCGATGCCACAGGGCGAAGGCTTCCTGGTAATGCAGGCACCAGTTGGTATGGATGTAGGCGTAACGCTGCCAGGGCGAACCGCTGTCGGGGTCGCTGATGCGCATCACGTCATCCAGTTTGGCGCGGTACAGGTTCAGTTCGTCGGCGCTCAGCGAGCGGATGTCCTGGCGTACGCGCTTGACCGGGTGCGGCAGCGCTGGTGGCGGGATGCGCTCGGCCAGGTCAAACGGCGAGATGCTGTCCAGCCGCCAACCCTGGTTGACCCACAGGCGGAAGGTTTCCAGGGCATCGATGGGCCAGAACTGCTGTTGGTCGCTGGTCAGCGGCATGTTGCGCGAGGCGAGGTGCTGGTAGATGGTTTCCGACCAGGTCTTGACTGACGCCGGGTCTTCCAGGAACACATCGTAGGCATTCATGCAGCCGATCCAAGTGGCCGCAACGGCGGCGCGCTGGCTGGCGGGTATCCAGTAGGGTGCGCTGAAAAGTCCTTGGATATCAGCGGTCCATGTCGGTTTCGCGACTATCATAAGATCCCTCTCATGCCGCCTTGAGGCCAGGTGTTGGCCAGGCTGCTAAGCTGAATCGATGTTAACTAGCCACTGCGCAGGATTTGTGCAAATTGGCCCGTCAATGCGACGGATTCATTGCAATTTTCAAGGACGATTTAGAACCGATGACAGACGCCATGGATTTGAAGATCCTGGGCAAGTTGCAAAAGGATTGCGACCAGAGCCTGGAGTTGTTGAGCGACAGTGTGGGGCTGTCTTCCACCAGTTGTTACCGGCGGATTCGTCGGATGGAGAGCGTGGGGATTATCAAGGCGAAAGTGGCGGTCTTGGATGAGCGCAAGTTGGGGATCCAGGTGACGGCGTTTTTTCTGATCAAGCTGGATAGGGACAGTAATGATATTGATCGCAGGATGCAGCACATACTCTCTGGTCATCCGGAGATTCAGGACTGCTACTTGATGACCGGGGAGTTTGATTTTGTGATGGTGGCGAAGTTTCGGGATGCTGCGGAGTACACCGAGTATATCTATCGGTTTTTGGAGACTTATCGGGATATTCCGATTCGGACTTATTCTTCTACGTTGGTGGTTCGGACGGTTAAGAAGTCTTATGAGTTGCCGTTGCAGGGGGTGGGGTTTTGATTGAGTACATATCCGTTATTTGAGTGATGGCCACTATTGGTTCCGCTCTTACAGCGGGTCACTTTTGAAAAGCGCAAAAGTAACCAAAACGCTCTTGCCCCAACACTCGGCACCTCGCTTAGGCTCGGTGTGCCCTCACTCCGGCTTGAATCCGTGGGCCGCCGCGATGGGCCATCCTTGGCCCAGCGCGGCTAACCCGGCGTCCTGCCGGGTTACCCACGGATTCAAGCCTGCGTTCGGCCAGCGTGTTTAACGGGGCGCCTAAGATCAAAAGCAGAAGCAAAGCGCGGCGGCCTTAGAGCCGACCGGTATTGTGTGGTCGAACTCGGTCAAATGTGGGAGCAACTGGCTTGCCTGCGATGGCATCAACGCGGTACGTCTGATGTACTGAGTCGCTCGCATCGCAGCGGTGCGGCGATCCGACAAGCCAGCTCCCACAGTAAAGCAATCAGCGGTGCACAAAAAACTGCCTTTGCTCCACACCACTCAAGCCGGCTGTCAGGCCGCTGTGCTTTTGATTTTGATTTTGATCTTAGGCGCCCCGTCAAACACGCTGGCCGGAATTCGGCAGGGATTTGGGGGGTAAACCGGCAGGGATGCCGGTTTAGCCGCCCCGCGCCATGGATGGCGCGTGGCGGCGGCCCCCCAAATCACTGTCGGATTACGGGCACACCGAGCCTAGGCGAGGTGCCGAGTGTTGGGGCAAGAGCCCTTTGGTTACTTTGGGGCTTTTCCAAAGTGACCCGCCGTAAGGGCGGAACCAATATCAGCCATTACCCAAATAACGGATATGTACACCATAAAAAATGCCCCCCACCCAATCCAAAATGAAGCTTTCATGACAAAAGTTCGGTAGCCCCCGACCACTCCCGTCTCCTCTGTGTAACGCGCTTGAGCCCACCAGAACGTTGGGCTTTTCAGCCGCAAGCAGGATGCCAGGAGTGGGGCGATGGGAACTATGGAACGTTACTCGAAAGTCGGCATGCAGGAGCTCGACCAGCGCCTGTCAAAGATCGTCGAAGCCGCGCGCAAAAAGCCGGTGTCGGTCTATCGCTACGGCGCACCCTGGGTCTGGATCGTCTCCCAGGAAGACTGGCAAGGCGCTCGCAAGGAAGTCTCCAGCTACATCCCGGCAGGCCATTCCCTGGTGCTGCTGCGCCCACAGATCGACGAAGTGCTCGACCAGCACCGTGACTGGCTCACCGCCGAACCCGCGATGTCGATCGCCCCGCACACCGTGCTGCAGATCCTGCTGCTGCAACTGCTGTACTCGGTGCCCAGCGAACAACAGCTGCATGAACAGCTGAACTACAACCTGCTGTTCCGCTGGTTCGTCGGCCTGGACCTCAACCAAAAGGTCTGGAGCATTCACGTACTGACCCGCGACATTGCCACGCTGCTCAACAACCCGCGTGCGGTGCAACTCATCCAGAAAATCATCGGTGACGTGTTTTGTGGCGCCTTGCTGCACATGCCGGAGTTCTCGTTGAACTTCGCCCTGTTGCACACCTGGCTGGCACGCCACGGCAGCACTTCGATCACCAGCAATTGAGCAGGCCGCACGCCGGGCTTCCGGCGACGGCGCAAAAAATCAGACAGTCAGGGGGCGGTGTGGAGCATCTGTTCAAATTAACGTTGGCGCTGTGTTGCGTGACGCTGGGGAGCCTGGCGCAACCGGTGTTGGCCGAGGAGGAAGAGGGCGCGCGTAAGGTCGACGTCAACGAGTACTTCGTGCGCGGCAATACGGTGCTGGATGCGGCGACGATCGAGGAGGCGGTGTATCCGTTCCTGGGGCCGCAAAAGACCTTGGGCGATATCGAAGGCGCGCGCGATGCGTTGCAGAAGATCTACCAGTCGCGTGGCTATCAGTCGGTGTTTGTCGAGTTGCCGGAGCAGAAGGTCGATGACGGTATCGTCTACCTGCAGGTCAGCGAGACCAAGGTCGGCCGTGTGCGCGTGGTCGGTGCCAAGCACTATTCGCCGGTGGAAATCCGCGAGCAGGTGCCGGCCCTGGAGGAGGGCGCGGTGCCGGACTTTGCCACGGTGCAAACCCAGTTAGCGGGCCTCAACCGCGGCGCTGGGCGCCAGGTCACGCCGCTGGTACGCGAGGGCCAACGCCCCGGCACCATGGATGTGGATTTGCAGGTGGAAGACCAGAACCCCTGGCACGCCAGTATCGGCCTGAACAACGACTACAGCGCCGACACCGAAAAGCTGCGCTCGGTAGCGACCCTGGGGTACGACAACCTCTGGCAACTGGGTCATAGCATTTCCCTGACCTACTTCACCGCGCCCCAGGACACCGAGAATGCCAAGGTCTGGTCGGGCTCCTACAGCGCGCCACTGGATGAACGCTGGACCTTGCAGTTCTCCGGTTACCAGTCCGACAGCAACATCGCCACCATCGGCGGCAGCAACGTGTTGGGCAAGGGTCATTCCTACGGTGTATCGGCCATTTACAACCTGCCGGCGGCGGGCAACTGGGCCAACTCGTTCTCGTTTGGCGTGGACTTCAAGGACTTCGACGAACAGATGAAGTTCGGCTCCAGCAGCGATCAGGTGCCCCTCAAATACGCGCCATTCACATTCGGCTACAACGGTTTTCGCTACACCGAACAAGCGCAGTTGGGCCTGGGCTTGAACCTGGTGGTGGGTACTCGCGCGTTTTTCGGCTACGGCAGCGATGCCGAAGAGTTCGAGTACAAACGCTACAAGGCCAGCGCCAGTTTTGCCGTGCTCAAGGGCGACCTGAATTACACCTACACCTTCGCCAACGACTGGCAGTCGGCAACCAAGGGCGGCTTCCAGCTGGCGTCGGGGCCGCTGGTGTCCAACGAGCAGTATTCCGCCGGCGGCGCCACATCGGTGCGCGGTTACCTGGCGGCGGAGCGCACCGGGGATGAGGGGTACTTGCTCTCCCAGGAACTGCGCACGCCGTCGCTGGCCAAGTTCCTTGGCAGTTATGTGCAGGAGTGGCGCTTCTACGCGTTCGCCGAAGGCGCGCGCATGCGCCTGCACGACCCGCTGCCCGAGCAAGAAGACGAATACAGCCTGGCCAGTGTCGGCCTGGGCACCCGCGCCAGTTTGAGCAAATGGTTGTCCGGCAGCCTGGATTGGGGCTACCCGCTGCTCAATGGACCGAACACCCAGAAACAGGACTCGCGACTGCACTTCAGTGTGCAGGCGACTTTCTGACTTTTTCTTCCGGAGACTTCACCCATGCAACGCCTATTCCTGAGCCTGTTGATCTGCCTGGGCTTCACGCTCCCGGCCACCGCCCATGCCTGGTGGCAGGACGACTGGCACTACCGCAAACAGATTTCGGTGGACACCACCGCCCAAGGCGCCGCGATCAACCAGGCCCTGGGCCGTACCGCGCTGCTGGTGCGCCTGCACACCGGCAACTTCACCTTTGATGGGGTCAAGGATGACGGCGCCGACCTGCGTTTTGTGAGTGCCGATGACAAAACCGTGTTCAATCACCAGATCGAGAGCTTCGACCCGTTGATGGGCATGGCACTGATCTGGGTCGATGTGCCCAAGGTCGAAGGCGGTCAGCGCCAGGACCTGTGGATGTACTACGGCAACCAGAAGGCCCCGGCCACCGCCAACGGCCAACTGACCTTCGACCCGAACTACACCGCGCTTTACCATTTTGACGGCGCCAATGGCACACCAGCCCGCGACACCACGGCCTACGCCAACACCGCGTTGAACGCCACCGGTGCGAGCATCGACGGTGTGATCGGCCGTGCCTTGCAGCTCAGTGGTCAACCCCTGATGTTGCCGGCCAGCCCTTCGCTGCAACACGCTGCGGGTGGCGCCTTCACCTTCAGCGCCTGGTTGCGCCTGGACCAGGCCAGTGGCGAACAAGTCGTGCTTGCCCGCCGCGATGGCCCTCATAGCCTGTTGCTCGGTTTGAACCAAGGCATGCCGTTCTTGGAAATCGACGGCCAGCGCGCCGTGTCGAGCCAACCGCTGAACCCCGGCCAATGGCAGCACCTGGCGTTCACCGCCGAGGGTGACAAGGTCTCGCTGTATGTGAATGGCCGTGAAACCGCCATCCTGGCCGTTGCCTTGCCGGCGTTCAATTCTCAGTTGGCCATCGGTGCCGATCTGCCGGAACCGGGCAGCACGCACTTGCCATTCGCCGGAGCCATCGATGAGCTGCGTCTGTCCAAGGTAGCGCGTCCGGCGGCACTGTTGCTGGCCGATGCCAGCGCCCAGGGCGCCGAGTCGAAACTGGTGGCCTATGGTGTTGATGAAGAACAGTCCGGCTTCGGTTTCGGCAGCTTGGGCTTCTTGCTCAACGCGGTGCCGGTGGATGCCTGGGTGATCATCCTGGTGCTGGTGGCGATGATGTTCCAATCGTGGGTCATCATGCTGCGCAAGAACCGCCAGGTCAGCCGCGTGAGCAGCGCCAACGAGGTGTTCCGCGAGCATTTTGCGCAGATCGGCACGCGCCTGGAGATGTACGCCGACGACGCCCAGTTGGGTGAACGCTTGGCTCATTCTTCGCTGTGGCGCCTGTACCTGGTGGCGGTCAAGGAGATCCGCACCCGCCGTGCCCAGGGCGCGGACACCTCATCGGTCTCGGCCGCGACCATCGAAGCCATCCGCTGCTCCATGGACGGCGTGCGCACCCGCGAAAACCAGGCGCTCAGCTCCAAACTCTCGACCCTGTCCAACGCTATTGCCGGCGGCCCGTACATCGGCCTGCTCGGCACCGTGCTGGGGATCATGGTGGTGTTCCTCGGCACGGCCATGGCCGGTGATGTGAACATCAACGCGATTGCCCCCGGTATGGCGGCGGCGTTGCTGGCCACGGCCATGGGCCTGTTTGTCGCGATCCCGGCGCTGTTTGGTTACAACCGCCTGATCACGCGCAACAAGGAAGTCAGCGCGGACATGCGTGTGTTTGTCGACGAGTTCATCACCCGCCTGGCGGAGATGCACGGCGAGAGCCAGCACAGTGAAGCGGCGCACCGTCGTGACCATCACGCGCCGGTTCCGGCCTGAGGAGAACCGCCATGGCTTCCGTAAATACCTCCCACGACGATGACGATGATGCCGCCGTCGACAGCATCAACATCACGCCTCTGGTGGACGTGCTGATGGTGGTGCTGGTGATGTTTATTCTCACCGCCACCGCCCAGGTCTCGGGTATCCAGATTCACCTGCCCAAGGCCAGCGCCTCGGTGTCGTTGTCGGAGGCCAAGACCAAGGCCATCTCCGTGAACGACGGTGGCCAGGTGTTCCTCGACGCCTACCCGGTGACCCTCGGTGAGCTGGAAGAACGCCTGCGCATCGAGAAAGCGCTGAACCCGGACTTCCCGGTGATTGTGCGTGGCGATGCGATGGTGCAGTACCAGAAGGTGATCGAAGTGCTCGACCTGCTGCGTCGGCTGGAGCTGTCCCAGGTCGGGTTGGTTACCGGCAAACCGAGCCAGGGCTGAGTCATGACTGCACAGATCCCGATTGCGCCCTTGCCCGTGAAAAAGAAGCCGCCGTTGCGCCCATTGAAGTGGGGTGCGGGCCTGTTGCTGGGCGCCGTGGCGGCCTGGTGCTTGTGGCAATGGGCCAATGACATGAGCGGCGTGCGCCGCGAAGCGCCGAAGGTGCCGACGATCATCCCGTTGCCGCCGCCACCGCCACCACCGCCGGAAAAGCCCAAGGAGCCTGAGCCCCAGGTCGAAGAAAAAATCCCGGAACCGGTGCCAAGCCCCGAACCCGAGGAGGTCAAGCCGGCCGAGGAAGCGCCGCCTTCGCCTAACGAAGACTTGGCCAACCCGATGCAGATCGACGGCGATGCCCAGTCCGGCAATGACGGTTTCAACATCGGCGCCGGCAAGGGCGGTGGCATGGCCGGCAGTGGCGGTGGCGGGTTGGGGACGGGCACCTACAAACAGTACCTGGCCGGCACTTATCAGCGGCTGATGCGCGAAGACCCTGAGCTGCGCAAGAAGGCCTTCTCGATACAGATAGACCTGTGGTTGGGCGCCGAGGGCCAGGTCACCAAAGCTTTGGTGGCCAAGTCCAGCGGGGATGCCGAGACCGACGCGCAGATGCTCGCCTTGATCCAGGCACCGCGCGCCACACAGAAGCCGCCGGCGTCGCTGACGCTGCCCATGCGCCTGTCGCTCAAGGGCCGGCGTCCGGATTGAACACACCCTATTTCAACGGTTTTTTACAGGAGTTGCGTACACATGATTTCCCCCGTGAATCGACTGACCCTGGCGGTCGGCATGGTCATCGCGACCCTGGTCGGCCAGGCGGCTGCAGCCCCGGTCGCGCCCTCGGAAAACGTCACCATCAACCTGATCCGCCTGTTGGTGCAGCAAGGCGTGCTGACCCAGGACACCGCCAATGGGCTGATCGCCCAGGCTGAAAAAGAGGCCCAGCAGGCACGCCAGGCTAATGCCGCGCCGGTGGTGGCCGCAGGTCCGGCTGCAGCGCCGGGTGACGTGCGTGTGCAATACGTGCCGCAGGCGGTGAAGGATCAGATCCGCGACCAGGTCAAGGCTGAAGTCATGGCCACCGCCAAGCAGGAAAACTGGGCCCAGCCCAACACCTTCCCGGACTGGGTCTCGCGCATCAGCTTTGACGGTGATATCCGCCTGCGGGACGAGTCGCGTTACTTCTCGGGCAACAACAGCAACGAGATCGTCGACTACGCCAAACTCAATGAAAGCGGCCCGTACGACACCAACAAGGACACCAACACCAAGCTGCCGCCGCTGCTCAACACCACCAAGGACCGCGAAAACCTGTTCCGCCTGCGTGCGCGCCTGGGCATGAAAGCCGTGCTGTCACCCGACTGGACGGCCGGCATCCGTGTGGGCACCGGTTCCGACAACAACCCGGTGTCCACCACCCAGACCCTGGGCGGCGGCTTTGGCAAGAAAGACATCTGGCTCGACCAGGGTTACCTGAGCTGGAAGGCCACCCCGGACGTGACCCTCACCGCCGGGCGTTTCGCCAACCCGTTCTATTCCACGGACATGATGTATTCGGGCGACCTGAACTTCGACGGTATCGCCGCCAATTTCAACCACGCCCTGAACAGCCAGTGGGGCCTGTTCGGCACCTTGGGTGCATTCCCGGTGGAGTACACCTCCGACTCGGCCAGCAGCAACGGCTTCGACAAGGAAGACAGCGAGACCAAGTGGCTGTTTGGCGGGCAGATCGGCGCTAACTGGAAGATCAACCGCGAGAACAGCCTGAAGGGCGCGGTGGCCTACTACCACTTTGACGACATCGAAGGTAAACGCTCCGGCGCCTGCCAGCCGTGGTCCGGGCAGCCGGCGTGTGACAGCGACGGCTCGCGCCTGGCCTTCATGCAGAAGGGCAACAGCGTGTTCCTGCTGCGCGACATCACGCCGAATCCGGCCACTCCGGGCCTGACCCCACAACCGCAGTTTGTCGGCCTGGCATCCAAGTTCGACGTGCTCGACCTGAATCTGGCCTGGGATGCCGAGCTGCCCAGCGATTTCAAGCTGCGCACCCAAGGCAACTTCATCCACAACCTGGCCTACGACAAGGGCGAGATGCTCAAGCGCAGCGAAGGCGAGATCGTCAACAACATCAACAGCAAGGGCCAGTTTGAAAGTGGCGGCAATGCGCTGATGGTCTCGTTCACCCTCGGCAGCGCGCTGGAAATGCGCAAGCGCGGCGATTGGAACGTGTTGGCCGGCTACAAATACATCCAGCCTGACGCATTGCCTGATGGCTTCAACGATTCGTCATTCCACCTGGGCGGCACCAACGCCAAGGGTTATTTCATTGGCGCCAACTACGGCATCGAAAAGAACATCTACGCCAGTGCGCGTTGGTTGAGCGCGTCCGAAGTGTATGGCGCGCCGTTCGAAGTCGATGTGATGCAACTGGAACTCAACACGCGCTTTTGATGCGCACGGAGATGCCACATGAACACGCGAATCTGCGGGCTGTTGTTGCTGCTGGTCACCACCGGCGCGTCGGCTGAAGGCATGGAGGAACGCCTGCGCACGCAACTGCGCAGCACCACCCAGCAATTGCAGGCCCTGCAAAGCGAACAGGCCCAGGCCAGCGCTGCGCGGATTGCGGCGGAAAACCAGGCCAAGCAGGCCCAGGCGCAAATCAAGCAATTGACCGCCGAACTCGCCCAGGCCCGTGGCGTGGCCGAGCAAATGGCCGGTCAGCAACAGAGCCTGCACAGCCAGGCACAGGCCCAGGTGGCGGCCAGCAACGAGCAGATCGGCAAGTTCAAGAAGGCCTATGACGAGCTGCTGGTGCTGGCCAAGGGCAAAGAGGCCGAGCGTGCGCGCTTGCAGGCACAACTGAGCGACCGTGACACACAAGTGCAGCAATGTTCAGTCAAGAATCAACAGATGTACGGCGTGGCCCAGCAGTTGCTCGCGGCCTACGAAAAAATCGACGTGGCCGAGGTGATGAGTATTCGCCAGCCCTTCGCCAGCAGCGCGCGGGTCAAGTTCGAGGAACTGGCCCAGGGCTTTGGCGACGATTTGTACAAGAGCCGTTTCGATGCGCCCCAGGCAACCGCCAATCATTGATAGACAGGGAAGAAATCACCATGAGCGAATTGATCACCAGCGTCACCACCCAGAGCCTCACCGAGCTGTTACAGGAAGCCGGTTACCGGGTCAACCAGACTGAACAAAATGGCATCGTGCAATTGCTCAGTGCCAGCCAGGGCATCGGTTTTGCCGTGCGCTTTGGCAACCCGGCGGCGGAGCAGGGTACGTATGTGGATTTCACCTACAGCTGCGCGCTGCGCATCCAGGGCGAATTGCCTGAAGGTCTGGCCCAGGTGTGGAACGCATCGCGACGTTTTGCGCGGTTGTCGGTGCAGGGCGAGTTTTTGTTGATGGAAATGGACGTGGTGGTAGCCGGCGTTGGCGCCACGCACCTGCGCAGCCAGTTGGAGCTGTGGGACCGTCTGTTGCAGGAATTCATCGTTTACCTGCGTGAATACAGCCAGCAGGCCGCGCAGTTGCAGGCTGAAGCCGAGGCGCCGGTATTGTGAAGAAACCAACCCTGATGGTCGGCGCGGGTGCGCTGGCCTTGCTGGTGGTGGCGGTGGGCTTGAGCCTGCGGCCGGGCAGCGACCCGGTGGCGGCGCAGCAACCGACGCCGGTGATCAACCCTGTATCGGCCGGCCCGGCGGTGGCGCGCCTGGGCAATCAGCAGATCGACCTGACGGAACTGAAAACCGTGCTGGCCAGCCTGCCTGCCGAGTCCCGCGAGCAATTGCGCGGCAACCGTGGCGCGTTGGAAACCTGGATTCGTTCACGTTTGGCGCAAAAGGCCGTGCTCGAACAGGCCGACGCCCAAGGCTGGCGCCAGCGCCCGGACGTGGAACAGCAGACCCGCGCCGCCGCCGAGCAAATTGTGTTCCGCGACTACATGCTCTCGGTCAGCCAGGTGCCGGCCGATTACCCCAGCGCGGCGGAGTTGCAGCAGGCCTATGACAGTGGCAAGGCGCAATGGGTGACACCGCCGTTGTACCGGGTGAGCCAGATTTTCCTGGCGACCAATGACCCGCAAACCGTCGACAACGTGCGCCGCCAGGCCCAGGAACTGAGCCGTCGTGCCCAGGCTGCGCCGGGTGATTTCGCCGCCCTGGCCACGCAGTTTTCCCAGGACACCGACTCCGCCGCACGCGGTGGCGACTCGGGCATGCAGCCTTTGCAACAGCTGGTGCCGGAAGTCCGCAGTGTCGTGTCGCGCCTCAAGGTCGGTGCCGTGTCGGACGTGGTGCAGAGCGCGGCGGGGTTTCATGTACTCAAGCTCACCGGCCAGCAACCGGCGCGCAGCGCGACCCTCGACGAACTGCGCGAGCGCCTGACCCAGGCCCTGCGTGCCCAGCGCCAAGAGCAGATCGCCAAGGCCTACCTCGAAGGCATGCTTAACACCGCAACCCTGAGTATCGACGGCGCCGAGTTGAACAAGGTGCTGGAGTAACCCGCGTCAACCCGCATTGGATGCACAGACCAACAAGACAGGGAGTCTCCCATGGCATTTCTAGAACCGTCCGCCCCCCAGGGGCCGTCCTCTTATCGCGCCCCGACCGAGGGGCGCAGTAGCTGGCTGGCCCTGGCCCAGGAGATCGACCCGGAGGTGGCGCGCTACTTTCTGGTGAGTGCGCGCTGCGGCTGCTTCATGCAGGCGGCGCGCAGCCTGAATATCAAGGCAACGCTGTTACGCAAGCGCCTGGCGCAGCTTGAAGAGCATCTGCGGCATTCGCTGTTCAGTTACCAGGGCAGTGGTTTGGTGCTCAGTCGCGATGGCCAGCAGTTGCAGGCCCAATTGATTGCCCTGGCCCATGAACGGCGCTTGCCGGTCACGGAGCAGCCGTTGATTCGGCTGGCAGTGGCCGAGCCGATCCTGCACGACATCCTTGGGCGTGACCTGATCGCCTTGCTGCGGCGCAATGCCAGTGTGCGCCTGGAGATCATTTCCATCGACAGCCAGTTGTCGCTGCAAGCGGTGGATGTGGATGTGGTGCTGTGGCTGTCGGACACCGACGGCCCGGTGCCTGGCCCGAGCTTTGCTACCGAGCCGCCACAGGCCCTGGCGCGCTTGCAGTACTTGCCGCATATCGCCAAGCGTTATTCGCGGTTGACCACACGGCCGGACAGCGTGGAAGACCTTGACGACTACATGCTGGTGCAGTGGCAACCTGATGCGCAGGTGGGCGCGTTGCAGGCATGGAATCAGGTGGTGCAGCAGCGCCTGGCGGCGGTGGTGCAGGTGCACGCGTATTCGTTGATGCTGGAGATGATCCGCTGTGGCGCGTGCATCGGCTTGCTGCCCCATTACATGAGCAGTTTTGACCGGGGCCTGGTGGCGTTGCCGGGGCTGTTGGGCGAGAGCATGCAGCGGCAGGTGTGGCTGGCGGTGAATGCGCAAGTGGGGGATGTGGAGGCGGTGCGGATGATTGTGGAACTGATCATTGGCACGTTTGAGGGACGGCGGGAGTGGTTTGATTAGCGTTGCAGCACGCCGCGAAAGGTCGCGCTCAAGGCACGCAGTGTTTCCCGTGAGCGCACATCAGTGATGCGGCTGTGAAGTACCACCTCACTCACGGGCAAGGCGGGTAACCCGTATTGCTCACTCACGTCCACCGCACCTGCCGGTGCGACCCGATGGGCGAGGGCGGCGACGCCCAATCCGGCGCTGACGGCGGCACCCACCGCCATGACGCCGCCGCCAACGAACACTTCGGTCCAGTCGATGCGTGCCTCATCCAGTGCGCGTGTAGCCAGCTGGCGTACGCCGCAGGGCGCGGCCATGGTCGCCATGCGCAGGGGAGTGCCGGGGCTGTGTTGCCAGGTGGGGGCGGCGAACCAGCCAAAACGTTCCACCGCCAGCACGTCGCCGTCCTGGCGGTCGCCCTCGTTGCGCACGATCACCGCGTCCAGTTCGTTGCGGTCAAAGGCGGCCACTAGGTCGCGGGAGGAGGCGATGCGCACTTCAAGGATCACCAACGGATCGTAAGCGGCCAAGCGGCTGAGCCAGGTCGGCAAGTCGGGGCCGGCCACGTGGTCGCTGATGCCGATCACCAGGCGTCGCAGTGCGTGGCTGCGCATATCGCCCAAGGCGCGTTCATGGGCATTAAGCAGGGCGCGGGCGGCGACGATGAATTGTTCGCCTTGGGGCGACAACCGCACATGGCGCGGTGTGCGATCGAGCAGGCGATAGCCGAGGCGCTCTTCCAAGCGCTTGAGCTTGAGGCTGATCGCCGCCTGGGACGTGTCGAGGGCTTCGGCGGCGCGGGTGAAACTGGCGAAATCGGCCACCAGCACGAAGGCCTGGACGGTGTCGATATCCAGCGGTTTGGGGGTGTCAGTCATATTGGATCCTTATCGTACTTATATCGGCTGATATCTTGTTGAAATCATCACCGCTGCGCAAGCTGAACGCTCAACTTACATAGGGGTTCGTCCATGTTTGCCAAACAGTATTCACACCGCTTGCCTGCCGACTACGACATGGGCGTGATCCGCCGACGCGCCGCGCAATTGGGACCGTTGTGGGATAACGCCGAGGGGTTGCTGTTCAAGGCGTTTATCGCCCAGGAACGTGGGGGCAATGTGTATTCCTCGGTTTACCTCTGGGCCGACCCGCTGCAGGCGGCTGATTTCCTGATGGGGGAGCGCTTTCAGAAGGTGCTCGACAGCTTTGGCCGCCCACATATCGAGAGCTGGTTGCCGTTGGACCTGCAACGTGGTCCGGCACAGGGCGCGTTGAGTTTGTATCGTGAGGAGTGGGCGTTGGCGCCAGGTGCGAATCGCGCCGCGATCTTGGCCGAGGAGAAACAGCGTAATCAGCAGGTGGCTGAGCGCGGTGACACGTTCGCAGTGTTCCTCGCGTTGGATGTGCAAGCGTGGCGGTTACTGAGGTTTACGCTATCCGCCAAGGCGCTGGACGCCGAATATCCTGGCGCGGGTTACCAAGTACTCTATCTGGCACAGGGCGTTGCGCCCTAGCGCGAACTGCGCCAGTCTTGGTGGCCTCATCCTTGTCGTTGAAGCACTCTGTGATGCCCGCCACTCGTTTGACACTCATCTGCCATGCCGTGACTCCCCTGCAAAAAAAGGGGAGCTTTCCCGATGACGAGTCCGTAGCGATGGATTGGCAAAATGCGGGTTTGTCCCTTGCCGGCCGCTACAAGAAAAACCTGCGCTTATTGTGCGGTCCCGAGGCGCGTACCCGACAGACAGCAGGTATGTTCGGCAGGCATCCCCAGGTCGAAAAAGCCTTGCGCGATGGTGACTTTGGTCGGTGGAAGGGTAAGGACATCGACGAGATAGATCGCGACGAGTTGATGGATTGGCTTGGCAACAGCGCCAGTGCCTCGCATGGCGGCGAATCCGTGGACCAAGTCTGCGCACGAGTAGGCCGTTGGATGAAGTCCCTCGAAACCCAACCCGGCCATGTCGTGGCCATCACCCATCCCTTCGTGATCCGTGCGGCAATGCTGTACGTCATGGAATTTCCGATCTCGATGTTCTACCTGATCGACGTCGAACCGTTGT